>NZ_JBNWBW010000022.1:0-103085 GCF_053522725.1 Agrobacterium sp. 16-172Ci | reverse complement strand
AGCTTCGCGTTTCCGCCGGTTGCTCCCACCACGCCATTTGGCTTATCAAAAACAGCCGAGGCTCTAATCGCAGCCGGATGAAACTTCAGTGGCAGGTCAAAGGCTATCGCATCTGCATAGAATGCGGCCATGCTTGCCACTTCGATCGCTTTATACTCAGGCACAAAGTCAGCAATGCAGTCCCTGACGACGCTGCTCTCGCGTAAAAGTTGTCTTATGGCTTGCTTTCCCAATCGGGTATGTTTGTCGAAGGTGTAACTCGGCAAACCTCCGCATAGCACTGACCGTGGCGCGGGCTCCCGTAATATTATTGGCGCTTCGCGTGTTTCGCGAATAGCTACCCATAACAGAGCCACCATCACAACGATTGGCTCGAGAGTCTTTTCAGAAGCCCCCTCGATTGCGGTGGACACACCGGGTGGCAAACCAATTTCTTCCAATGCCCGCATTAGGCTTGATAAATCACCCTTCGATAGAACACGTGGCCCGCCTCCGTTGATACCCGATGCCATCCACGCTGCCGTAGCGCGCTCTAGGAGTGGTGTGCGGGGGTCGGTGGCTGTCTCCACCATCTGCGCTATTGATCTCCCCGCCACGGACGCTCTGAGGCCCTCTGTGAAGGTGGCCTGCTTAGCGGTGCATATCAGGTAGTCGGTCTCTCGATTCTTAGGTGCTGTGCTCATCTGCTTTGTGAGCTCTAAAATTATCTCGCCATCTGTTCCATCTTGTCTCCGGACCTTTCGATCAATCGCATATCGCGCAATGTCGCCGCAGAGGGGGAGATCGCCGATACCGATGTCTTCATAGGCGATGAGTGTTAATCGTCGCCAGATTGCATTGCCTCGTAGTTTGTGGAAGTTGATGGCCGCCGCTTGGGCGTATTCTGTCTCGCCACGCCGTACAGCTTTTTGGAGTAAAGAGCTGGCGGTCCACGCGTCGATTGCAGGTAGTAATGATTTTATGTCGGGCATTCAAACCTCCTTGTTGTTACAGGGAGGTCATCCATCATCGAGCGACCCAATAAGGACGATAGCTAGCAAATCTGTCTATTCAAGAAATTAGAACGCTTTCACCCAATTAAAAAAATAAAATCTTCTTTTGCTGAAAGGAGATAGCTGTAAACGCTATGTTCCGCCAATGTGTGTCTCTAACCCGTAGCTGGTAACCTATTATTTCGGGTAAGGAATTTCTCCGAAAGCTCAAGTTTCTTCGCGTCTCCATAGCGAGGCTTGCCGAGCGTATGGCCTATTTCTATCTTTGACCGAAATATTATGTCCCCTGTAATATAAGATAGAAATAGGTATCTTATATTACAATAGGGGACATAATGCATTCGGTCATTTGATGTGTGTCAGCGTTGATAGCGTCTTTTGACTGCTTTTCGCCGAGTAAGCCTTTTGCTCTTTCATCAAATGCATTTCTTTTCCGACGGAGTTAAAGCGTAGAATGAAGCTTGTCGGAGGGAAATCATCATAGTATCGGAAGTAGCCTTGGTCACCGAGTATTGCGATCTGAATTTTTGCTCCCGCCATAAATGCTGGTACATCGTTTAGTACGAGCTTGAATATCTCTGGGGCTTTCTCCATACCCCACTCGTCTGCAAGGCCACCCAAATGGCCATATTGGGCACCATTTATCCTCCGACCAGTTTTAGACAGCCATATTTTGGCAAGGATATTTTGGACGTGCTTCTTGGTTTTTGCCCCGTAAACGCCTTCACGAATGAGTGTAACTTTCTTGCCTGTATCAGGGTCTAAAACACATTCCCGAACGAACGGCGGTTTAGAGATCAGTCGGCGCAACGTTTCTACCGAAAAGCCAAGTGTACTAACCCACCAAGCTTGTGGCCTTTTCGCCCACACAAAACCATTGTGGTTGTAGGGTTCGGCAGTGGTGAGCTGACCTACGAGTTTTTGGATAGCGCCAACCTTTTGCGACGGCGCTTTTGCGAACGAGTGCTTTTGAGCAATGGTTATCGCTTTTTCGACGTGTTCCTTACTGTTGACCGCTAATGCTTCGTTGCTATTTTGTGACATCGACTGAGGATTCCTATGGATGCTGTTCTTTAGCCGTAAAATGGGCGAGGTCGTAAAGATGAGCCCCAGCTGCGAGCCGGGAACACGCCTTCGTTTCCGAGTCAGTGATCGCGCGGGCACCTACACGCGGGTGACACGTGAACCATTGGAAACTGTTGGTAATGGTGGATAGCTACTGGCGGGCGGTGTTAGCATTTGCTATCAGCTAGCTCTGTATTTGTTGATGTTCATAGACGTTGACATCGTAGGGGTCACAGGTTCAATCCCTGTCACGCCCACCATCCGAATTATTAAGTATCAAGGCCTTGCGAGAGATCGCAGGGCCTTTTTACATAGTGGCCCCCAGCGAGTGACACGGGCGTCTGCCTTACCGTCTTCGATGCCACGCGGTTCGTATCGCGCAGGTCTTTCACGACAAAGCAACCCCCGGGTTGCGATTTTCGCGCCTCGGGTATTCAGAACAGTTGTCCACAGTCCTGGCATTGAAAGAGCACCGACGAGGTCAAGGCTTCCCATCAACTCACAATTTATTGTTGTTGCGCTTCGGAGCAATATCGCCTTGTTTGTAGACTCAAAATCTTCACGGGGAGAGAAAACGATGTCCATAAAAACAACAACTCGCGCCACTCTGCTGGTAGGATCGCTTCTGATTGGGGCGAGTTCTGCACTTGCGGAAACAGTTCTACACCGCGGCAATGCCGGGGAACCGCAGACGCTCGATCAGGCGCAGACCTCCATCAACATCGAAGCCTTTATCCTGAAAGACCTTTATGAAGGTCTCACCATTTACGATGCCGCCGGCAAGATCGTTCCCGGTACGGCGGAAAGCTGGACACTGTCTGAGGATGGCACCGTCTACACGTTCAAACTGCGTGCGGATGCGAAGTGGTCGGATGGCACGCCGGTAACGGCCGGAGATTTTGTGTTCTCCTACCAGCGCGTCGAAGATCCAAAGACTGCAGCAAAATATGCAAATATTCTTTACCCGATCAAGAACGCCGAAAAGATCAACAAGGGCGATGTTCCGGTTGACCAGCTTGGCGTCAAGGCGGTGGATGACAAGACCCTTGAGATCACACTCGAGCGCCCGACACCTTTCTTCCTTGAACTCCTTTCTCACCAGGCGGCTCTGCCAATCTCCAAGGCAAGCTACGAAAAGAATGGCACCGACTTCGTAAAGCCCGGCGTCATGGTCTCGAACGGCGCCTATAAACTCGAAGCGCATGTTCCCAATGACAGCTTGACGGTCGTCAAGAACACCAGTTTCTGGGATGCATCCAACACCAAGATCGACAAGGTCATCTTCTACCCGATCGACGATCAGGCCGCATCCGTTCGTCGTTTCGAAGCAAAGGAAATGGACCTCGCCTACAACTTTTCCGCGGATCAGATCGACCGTCTGCGCAAGGCCTACGGCGAACAGGTTCACGTTTCGCCGACGCTTGCCACCTATTACTACACCTTCGATACCCGCGAAGCGCCGTATAACGATGTCCGTGTCCGCCAGGCGCTCTCCATGGCAGTGGACCGTGATTTCCTCGCCAAGGAAATCTATAGCGGTTCTCAGATTCCGGCCTACTCCATGGTTCCTCCGGGCATGGATTCCTACAAAGAGCCGGCAAAGGCCGACTTTGCCACGCTGTCTCAGCTTGATCGCGAAGACGAAGCCCTCAAGCTCATGAAGGACGCTGGTTACGGTGAGGGCGGCAAGCCGCTTTCCATCGAAATCCGTTACAACACCAACCCGAACCATGAACGCGTCGCGACGGCTATCGCTGATATGTGGAAGAACACTTTCGGCGCGAAGGTGTCGCTGGTGAACCTCGACGTCGCCTCGCACTATGGTTACCTTCAGGAGGGCGGCAAATTCAACGTGGCGCGTGCCGGTTGGGTTGCCGACTATGCGGATGCCGAAAACTTCCTCGCGCTTTCGGTATCTTCCAACAAGACCTTCAACTATTCCAAGTTCAACAACGCCGAATATGACGCGCTGATGCAGAAGTCCTACGACGAGAAGGATCCTGCCGCTCGCTCCAAGCTCCTGCATGAGGCAGAGACCATCCTCATGAAGGAACAGCCGGTTGTTCCGCTTCTGACGCAGGCCGATCTCTGGCTGGTTTCCAACCGCGTCAAGGGTTGGGTCGACAATGCTGCCAACGCACACCTCAGCCGCTTCCTGAGCGTTTCCGAATAAGCAGCGTCGGCACGGTGGCTCACACCACCGTGCCATGCCGGAGCCCGAAAAAGCATGATCTCGTTTATCCTGCGCCGTTTGGCGAGTGCGGTGCCGACTTTGTTTATCGTCGTCACGATTTCGTTCTTCCTGATGCGTTTCGCACCGGGTGGTCCGTTCAATCTTGAACGTCCCCTGCCGCCGCAGACGATGGAAAACCTGATGAGAACCTATCATCTGGATGAACCATTGTGGCGCCAGTATCTCATCTATCTCGGCAATGCCGTCACCGGCGATTTCGGTCCGAGCTACGTCTACAAGGATAATACCGTCGCGCAATTGATCGGCAAGGGTCTGCCTTATTCGCTGGAACTCGGCAGCTATGCTCTTTTGCTGGCGCTGGTCGGCGGCGTTCTTGCCGGGACGCTGGCCGCGCTCAGGCAGAACAGTGCCTTCGATTTCTCGATCATGTCGATTTCGACCGTTGGCGTTACCGTGCCGAACTTCGTTGTCGCACCGGTTCTCACGCTTGTCTTTGCCGTCATACTCGGGCTTCTGCCCGCCGGCAGCTGGGGCGACGGATCGCTGCGATATCTCATCCTTCCGATGATCGCGCTCGCTTTGCCGCAGCTTGCGGTCATCGCGCGTCTGACACGCGGCGCAATGATCGAGGCTTTGCGGATGGACCACATCCGCACCGCCAAGGCTTATGGCCTTCCAGCGCGCAAGGTGGTGGTATTCCACGCCATGCGTGCGGCGATGCTTCCGGTCGTTTCCTATCTGGCTCCCTGCGCCGCAGCGCTGTTGACGGGTTCGGCAGTCATCGAGACGATCTTCACTATTCCGGGCGTCGGCCGCTACTTCGTTCTTGGTGCGATCAATCGTGACTATACCCTGGTGATGGGAACCGTCGTTCTCATCGCCATTTTTGTCATCCTGTTCAATCTCGTGGTCGATATTCTCTACGGCCTGCTGGATCCGAGGGTCAGACATGACTGATATCCCCGGCAATATTGCCCCTCAACCATCGGTGAAAAGCCGAAGCCTGTTCCAGCTGGCAGCCCTGCGTTTCAAACGAAACAAGGCCGCCATGGCAGGTTCCGTCATGCTGCTGCTGATCACGCTTTTCTCGTTCATCGGCCCGCATTTCCTCACGCACACCTATGATCAGGTGTTTTCGTCCTATGTCTCCGTCCCGCCGAGCCTTGAGCCACGCCCGGATGTGAACAACCTGCAAGACGTGATGGAGGGCGTTGCCAGCCGGGCGCGCGTCGAGCTGAAGGAATTCTCCGTCGAAGGGCAGACCTTCACGGCAACCGTCACCTCCAGCAGCACGATTGACCCGCGCACCACACGCTATTTCGACCGCGCCAACGAATTCGAAAATACGAAGGTCATCGCCACAGAAGATGAGGGGCGAACGCTGAAGCTGGAAGGCGACGTCAACCGCGAATACTTCTTCTTCGGCACCGATTCCAACGGTCGCGACATGCTGGCGCGCGTGATGCTGGGTGGGCAAATCTCGATCGCCGTCGGCGTTCTCGCCAGCCTCGTTTCGCTCGGAATCGGCGTTCTTTACGGCGCAACCGCGGGATATATCGGTGGGCGTGTCGACAATGTGATGATGCGTTTCGTCGAAATTCTCTATTCGCTGCCCTTCGTCTTTCTGGTGGTCGTGCTGGTGGTGTTTTTCGGCCGCAGCTTCATCCTGATCTTCCTGGTCATCGGTGCGGTGGAATGGCTGGACATGGCGCGTATCGTCCGCGGTCAGACGCTTGCCCTGAAACGGCGAGAATTTGTGGGCGCCGCTCAGGCTTTGGGTTTGAGCGACTGGCAGATCATCCGCCGTCACATCATCCCGAATACGATCGGGCCCGTCGTCGTGTTCGTCACGGTCGTCGTACCCAAAGTCATTCTTCTGGAAAGCTTCCTTTCCTTCCTCGGTCTTGGCGTGCAGGCGCCGCTGACGAGCTGGGGTGCGCTGATTTCCGAAGGTGCCAACAATATCCAATCAGCCCCATGGCTACTGATATTTCCGGCGATCTTCTTCGTACTGACCCTGTTTTCGCTGAATTTCGTGGGTGACGGGTTGCGTGATGCACTCGATCCCAAGGATCGTTGACATGAATACGACATCTGAAACCATCCTTACCGTCCGTAATCTCAAGGTCGATTTCACGACGCCGGACGGCACGGTGAAAGCCGTCAAGGGCATCGATCTTGACGTCAAGCAGGGTGAAACGCTTGCCGTTGTCGGAGAATCCGGTTCCGGCAAAAGCCAGACCATGATGGCCATCATGGGGTTGCTGGCATCCAACGGCGTTATTGAAGGCTCGGCAAAATATCGCGGACGAGAGCTGATCGGTCTGCCGGTCGGCGAGCTGAACGATATTCGAGGTGCGAAAATCACCATGATTTTCCAGGAGCCGATGACCTCGCTCGATCCTCTCTACCGGATCGGCGCGCAAATCGCCGAGCCTATCCTGCACCACAGGGGCGGCAGTAAAAAAGAGGCGCGCGCCCGCGTTCTCGAACTGCTGAAGCTCGTGGGAATTCCCGATCCGGAGCGGCGCATAGACAGCTATCCCCACGAACTTTCCGGTGGCCAGCGCCAGCGCGTCATGATCGCCATGGCTCTCGCGAATGAACCGGATATTCTGATTGCGGATGAGCCGACCACTGCGCTGGACGTGACGATCCAGGCACAAATCCTCGACCTCCTGAAGTCGTTGCAACAACGCTTCGGCATGGCCATCGTCCTGATCACGCATGATCTTGGCGTGGTCCGCCATTTTGCCAATCGTGTGGCCGTCATGCGCCGTGGCGAGATTGTCGAGTCCGGTACGACGGAAGATATCTTCGATCGCCCGCAGGCGGATTACACCAGGATGCTTCTCGACGCCGAACCCAGCGGACACAAGCCGGCAATTAGTACAGAGGCGCCGGTCGTGCTCTCCGGCCAGGGCGTGACGATCGATTATACAATTCCTGGTGGCTTCTTGACGAAGTCTCGCAGGTTTCGAGCCGTAGACGGCGTCAATGTCAACCTTCACCAGGGACAGACCATAGGCATCGTCGGTGAGTCCGGATCAGGCAAGTCCACGCTCGGTCGTGCGCTTCTGCGTCTAATTGTGGCAGATGGCCGTATTTTCTTCGACGGGAAGGAAATTACCGGACTTGATCGGAAGGCAATGCGGCCATTGCGGCGGCGTCTGCAGCTTGTGTTCCAGGACCCCTATGGCTCGCTTTCGCCAAGACAGACGGTCGGAGAGATCATCACGGAAGGCCTGTTTGTGCATGAGCGACGGCTGAGCCGAGCGGAACGGGACAAGCGGGCAATAGAAGCACTGAAAGAAGTCGGTCTCGATCCCGCCGCTCGCAACCGTTACCCTCACGAGTTCTCGGGCGGACAACGTCAGCGTATCGCAATCGCCCGCGCGATCATCCTCAAACCGGACGTCGTCATTCTCGACGAACCGACATCCGCACTGGACCGATCCGTTCAGGGACAAGTTATCGATCTGCTGCGTGATTTGCAGAAGACGCATGGCCTTTCCTACATCTTCATCAGCCACGACCTTTCTGTCATCAAGGCGATTTCGGACTACGTCATCGTCATGAGAAACGGGAAGATTGTGGAGGAAGGAGAAACGGACGCCATATTCAACAGTCCGACGGCTGAATATACCGAAACACTCATCAAATCTGCTTTTTCAGTGGAGGCGGCACCATAGATTATCGCACGGCCGTGGCAGACCCTCTCTGGCCCTGAACCACTTGAAAAAGAGCGGCAACAGATCGCACAAAGACAGAACTTCTTCGACAAAGGAAATGCCGGTGCGAGGTTGAGGATCGAGATGGCCTTTGAGACATGCGTGCGGCGGACAAACGCCACACCTCTGCACAGCTTCCCATGCCGTTGCCGCAATGACGGCAGATCATCGACTGGCATCCCGCCGGGTCGTCACGCCAAATGACCTTCTCGATGAACGAGTGCTCATTCCCGGCCGTAATTCTCCGCTCAGGCTGGCACTCGACCGCGCCTTCTCAATCGAAGAGCACCAGCCGATAAGCACGATGGAAACGTCAATGCTGAACTGCTGCCACTTTGCATCGGCGGGCATGGGCGTTGGCATCGTGGATCATACCAGCCTGCGTTTTGCCGGTGCCGAAGTGGTGGCGATACCGTTCGAACCGAAGATAGAAGTGTCCTACGACGCGCATCCGCCAAATGATGAGCGCCGCAGGAGAAGATACGGATCGTTCCCGGTTATTGCCTCGCTCGAGCCTTTGCGGCGATCGCCATTTCCCTTTTTGCAGGATTATGGCGCCAACCGCACAATGATCTTGGCCTCGGAAGACGACAATTTCCGTTCGACGGCCAAAGCTTGCGCTGAATCAAGGCCACTGATGGTGACGCTGCCGCCCATAATCGGCTTTCTCACGACCGGTTCGAAGATGACGTCTCCGTCAACCAGCAGCTGGGTCTTCTGCCCGAGAGCCGCGCGTGTGAAATCCTCGAAGACCTTGGCGCTTTCCGGTGTCAACGCAATTTCCACCGCAGGTCCGGCAGTGGGATTGATCGAGGTTTTCACCTTTGCGACCTTGAGCGAAATCGGTGCAACGTCCCCACCGCTGTCGGCAGAGGTTTTGCCACCCTCCTTCTGGTTGTGAGAGGAAGCGGTATCGGCGTCGGCCTTTGGGCGGTAATGGTCCAGATCGATCGAAGCCTGCGTATTGTTTTGAGGTAGCGGCTCAACGCGTTGACCGGACAGGGTCTCGGCAGTCCAGGCATGCGGCGTGGGCAGGACCGGTGGCTGATCCTCACGCCAGATATGCACGCCCACGGTGACCTTCATGCCGCCAACACTTGCGACCGTGTTTTCCAGCACTTCGATTGTCGATCCGTCGCGTGTTGAATTCACATAGGTCACAGTCCGCGACTTGCCGGCGCTTCTGGCCTGCGCCAGTTGCGCATCGGTCAGTTGTTTCGCCCGGTCTGCGAAGCTTGTGATCATGCCATCGATCGAAGATTGCTGGGATTGCAGCAGGGCGGCCGGATCGTAGGTGACCGTCGCGCTGAATGTGGCTGTTTGCCGGGCCTTGTCGGCGGCTTCGAGTTTCCAGACGGTGCTTGTCGGAACGAGCACCCCCTTCAGTTTTTCGCTTCCCGCAACCGTCCATTCCTGCCCGATATCTGTCGTGAAAGCTTCGGAGGACTGCCCGAGCGCAAGGATCATGCTTTCCGGCGCAAGCACGTTGATCACGACAAGAGGATTACCTTTAACGGTCTGGAGCATGCGGGAGGCCGTGTTATCCGACGATGACGTGGACAGGAGCCTTTCCATATTGGCAATGATCTGATCGGCGCCGACGAGCGCCGTCGGAGCACCGCTCGGATCCGCATCGAATTCCAACTCCTCGACACCATAAGCGGCGAGCGAATTGCGGAACATGGCGTTCATCGCATAGGAATCCGCAGCACCCGTCGCATCCGGGGGAATGTCTGCGGAAAGTCTCCATTTCATCCGCATCCCCTCGTCGTTCCGCGACAGAACCGTTGCCGATTGACGGAAGTCCCCGCGCATGACAACGGACGAGGCTTCCGGCTTGTCGAACCAAAGCGACATATCGGTTTCGGTCGTTTTTTGAACCCGATAATGAAGCTCAGTGCCGACGGCAGGCGCATAAGGCGGCACGGTCACGCTCTCCGCCGCCTGTGCGGGGCCGACCGCTATCGTTGCAGGGAATGTCAGACCGGCAGTGAGAAAGAGGAGGCGGATCAGGCCGATATTGCGGCGCGTTGTGGTCGTGCGAATTTGCATGCCCTCCGGTTGCAGCTTTTCCAACACCTGACATGCCGATTTCGGACTGTCTATCCCAGTTTCAACACCAAGCGGCTTCTGTGGGCAGTGATTTTTAATCATTAAATTCTGCCCTGCGCCGCGATTTCCGCGACGGTTCTATACGCACGCTTCCGGTTTTCATCGACGCTAGTTGAGGCGTTGACTGGTTCTGGCATCGAACAGGTGGATCGATGCCAGATCCGGCTGAACCTGGATGGTCGCGCCCGGTTGCGCTTGTACGCGCTCGCGGAAGACACCGATGACCTGGTGATCGCCGATCATCATCGTGACCTGCGTTTCCGACCCCATCGGCTCCACCAATAAAACGGTTGCGGCGAGGCCATGGTTGACCAGTTCGAAATGTTCCGGGCGGATGCCGTAGATCGCTTCGCCTGTGGCATGGCTGGGAGGGAGGGGCAGGACGACGCCGTCAGCCTCGAAACCATCGGCGGTCAATCGCCCATTGATGAAATTCATTGCCGGGGAACCGATGAAACCGGCGACGAAGGGATTGGCGGGCCGGTCATAAAGCTCGAGCGGCGCTCCGCATTGCTCGACCCGTCCGGCATTCATCACCACGATCTTGTCGGCCATGGTCATGGCTTCCACCTGATCATGCGTGACATAAACGGTCGTGACCCCGAGACGCTGATGCAACGCCTTGATTTCACCGCGCATCACCACACGCAGCTTGGCATCGAGATTGCTGAGCGGTTCGTCGAACAGAAAAACCTGAGGATTGCGGACGATTGCGCGGCCCATGGCGACACGCTGCCGTTGCCCGCCGGAAAGCTGGCGGGGGAAGCGTTCGAGCAACGGCGTCAGCCCCAATATCTCCGCTGCCCAGCTCACCCGCTCGGCGATCTCGGCCTTGCTGCCGCCGCGATGTTCAAGCGAAAAAGCCATGTTTTTCGCTACGTTCATGTGCGGATAAAGCGCGTAGTTCTGGAAGACCATGGCGATGTCGCGGTCTTTCGGCTCGATCTCGTTGACGATACGGCTGCTGATAGAGATATCGCCGCTGGTAACGGTTTCAAGGCCTGCGATCATCCGCAGCAGGGTGGATTTGCCGCAGCCCGAAGGGCCGACGAGGACAACGAATTCGCCATCGGCAATATCGATATCGACGCCGTGGATGGTGGCGAATGCGCCATAGCTTTTCTTGACGGATCTAAGGGTAACGGGTGCCATGGGTCAGCCTTTCGATTAGCCTTTAAGCCCGGTATGGGCGAGGCCTTCGACGAATTGTTTCTGCGCAACGATGAAGACGATGAGTACGGGGATGGCGGTCATCGTCGCGGCGGCAAGCTGGATGTTCCACATCGGTCCGCCGTAGGCGTCGGTAAATTGTGTCAGCGCCTGGGGCAGGGTGAACTTGTCGGGGCTGGAAAGAAAGACGATGGGTTCGAGATAAAGGTTCCAGCTGCCGAGAAATGTGAAGATTGCAACGGCGGCCAGCGCCGGACGGGCAAGCGGCAGGGCGATGGTCCAGAATATCTTTAGCCGGCCGAGGCCATCGACCCGTGCGGCTTCTTCCAGTTCCACGGGCAGGGAGATGAAGAACTGGCGCATGATGAAGGTGGCGAAGACCGCCGGCGCACCGAAGATCGGCACCAGGATCAGCGGCCAATGCGTGTTGATCATGCCCCATTTGAGAAACATCCGGAACAACGGAACCAGCGTCACTTCGGATGGGATCAGCAACCCCACCAGAACCACCATGAAGATGGCGTTGGCAAAGGGGAACCTGATACGCGCAAAGGCATATCCGGCCATCGACGCCACTGCCATGGTGCCGATGGTGACGATCGCCGCGATATAGGCGGAGTTCCAGTATTGCAGCGCGAAGGGCTGTATTCTGAAGACGTCGGAATAGGAGGAAAAATCGAAGGCGCGCGGCCAGATATCCGGCGGAAAGGCAAATATCTGGCTGACGGGTTTGACCGACGACGTGACCATCCACCAGGTCGGGAAGACGAAGGGGACAAGCAGCACGCAGAGTATGAAATAGATCAGCGCCTGCGCGCGTGGGCTGAGTTCAGTTTTCATAGAATACGAACTTTCTGCGCAGGTGCCATTGGATGAAGGTGAGAGCGCCGACAATGACCAGCAGAATGATGGAGAGTGTCGAACCGTAACCGAAGAGGTAGAACTGGAAGGCCTGCTGATAGAGGTAATAAACGAGAACCGTCGTGGAAAAACCCGGCCCGCCCTGCGTGAGGATCATGATCTGCGCAAAGACCTGCAACGCGCCGACGATGGTGACGATGGAAGCGAGCAGGATCGTCGGGCTGATCATCGGCAGGGTAATGCGATAGAACTGCTTGAAGCGCGGCACACCGTCGACGCGCGCGGCTTCGAACAGTTCCCGCGGCACGCCCTGCAGTGCTGCGAGAAACAGGATCATGTTGAGGCCGAGATTCTTGAGCGCCTGCACGACGATGACCGAGATCATCGCGGTCGTTGGGTGGCGCAGCCAGTTGGGACCCTCGACGCCGATCATTTGCAGGAGGCCGTTGATACCGCCATTGTTCTGCAACAGGAAACTCCAGACGATTGTCCAGGCGACCAGCGACACCACCACCGGCGAAAAGAACAGTGTGCGGAACACGGTCATGAAGGCCAGCTTCTGGTTTAAGAGCAACGCAAGCCCCAGCGCCAGGCTCATATTGAGCAGGGCAAGTCCGGCCGAGAACACGGCGGTCACGGCCAGTACTTCGCCTATGGCCGGGTCGCTGAGCAGCTTCTGGTAATTGGCGACGCCGGTGAACCGGAACGATCCCGCCAGCACGTTCCACTCATGCAGCGAATACCAGAAGACCAGCACCAGCGGCACGAGCACGAAGACAACGATACCGATGAGTTGCGGCGCGATGAACAGATAACCGGTGGCGGCGTCACGCCGCGCCATGGTCCAGAAACCGCGCCGGGCCTGTGTTTGCGCTGTTTGGAGGGCAAGCGTCATGGCTCTTCTTCCTTCTGCCTTTCGCATCCACCGGATGACTGCGAAGCGTCAATTGGCCGCCAGCAATGGGTCAAGACGGCTGCAAAGCGCTTGCAGGACAGCCGCGACATCGGCATCTGGTCGCCAGAGACCATCGAGGCCAGCGCGAACGGTCTGTTGCAGCCGGGCAAAATTGAGAACCTGCTGCGTCGATTGACCGGTGGCGACGCCGCGAATGACCACGGCCTCTATCTGCTCGCGCGACAGCAATGGGTTGGCGGCCGCAAGCACATCGGCGGTCAGCAGGCTCTTCCGTGCTGGCGGGAAAAACCGCGCGAGCTTGGCTACATTAGGCTTCGAGGAGAAAAACGCCAGGAATTCCGCTGCGAGCTTGGGATTTTTGCCGCTGGCCATGACGCCAATGCCTGCTCGACCTGTAACGGCATAATCGCCGGCAGGCCCCGTGGGCAACGGCACGAGATCCCAGTCGAAGGCCTTGTCGCCTTTCGGCAGCAGCGATGCGCGGCTGATCTGGGTGGTCGTCATCGCCGCATCCCCGGCAAAGAAATCGGCCGAAACGCCTGGCCCCGACATGGCTTTCTTCACGAAGATCGCATCGTGGATGAAGCGCATGGCGTCAACCATCTCCGGGCTGGCAAAAGCGCAGGACTTGGTGTCTTTCGACCAGGGATAGGCATTCCAGCCGGTATAGACCTCGGCAAGATTCTCCCACGCCTTGTATTCAAAATCACGAATGATCAATCCCTGTTTGCCGGTCGTCGCGACTTTTGCCGCCGTCGCAATGGCATTGTCCCAGTTCCATTCGCCGGCAGCGATCATCTCGGCGGGCGTCTTTGCACCTGCCGCCCGGATCATGTCGTTGTTGACGAAGACGCCGAAGGGAGATGTCGAGAATGGATAGAGATATTGTACCCCTTCATACGACCAGGCGGTGAGCGTTGCCGGGGGGAAGTCGCCCATGTCGTAACCTTCGGTATTGGCAAAGGTTTCGGTGAGGGGATAAAGCGCCCCTGCCGCCATGAAGTCGGGCGCGGTCGTGTCGAACAGCCAGGCCAGATCGGGGGGATTGCCGCCGGCGATCTGGGTGGTCAGAGCGGTGGCATAGCCTTCGTAGGCAAGCGAATCGTAGGTGATCTTGACGCCGGGATGGCTCGCCTCGAACTCATCGGCGATCTAGTTGAACAGGGCCAGATGGGCTTCGTTGGCGCTCCAGATGGCCATCCGCAATTCCTGCGACAAAGCTGGCGAAACCAGCCCGGATGTGACCAGAAAACCGGCCACTGCAATTTTCACTATACTCCTGCGCATGAGCAATCCTCCCAGATTATACGTATTAGCTAGTAGCCGCGAATATCGGGCCAATGGCGCTCCACCCCTTGGCGTTCAATGTGGGTATGAAACTCCGCCAGCCGCTTTTCATCGGCATGCACGCCATGCGGGGTCTCGCCCTTGTCGAGGCAATAGGCCGCCAGCATGCCGGCCACTTCGCCGATGTTCCACTCGACTGGATGCAGCCTGTAGCAGCCATTGGTGATATGCGTCGTGCCGATATTCTTGGATGCCGCCAGCAGGTTCGTTTTGTGGCGGGGAATAAGGGCACCCAGCGGAATCTCGAATGGGCAGGCGCCGACATCGATATAGTTATCGCCGCCCGTCGAGGGGTGCAGGTCGATGCGGTACATGCCGATACCGATGCTGTCCGGATAATGCACCGCGCCGCGATCGCCGCGCACCGCAAGCGACAGATCCTGCTCGACCACCGTGGTCAGGGCACGAATGCGACGGCTTTCACGGATATAGGGCGCCATGGCCAGGCCATGTTCCGTGCCGGTAATGTCGCCGCGCAGACGCAGGCCCGGAAAGCCCTGACCGCCATCCGGGCGAGGCGCCTCGGTCTGCATCCAGTAGAACATGGAATAGGACAGACTAGCCGCATCGGCCAGCCGCTCGGCATATTGTTCTGGGGTAACATCAATGATCGGTGCCTCGAAATAATCGATCATCGGCCAGTTCACGAGGCAGATATCGCTGGCATAGGCACCGGGTCGAAATGTATGGCGGGCGGCAATACGGCGGAATATCCAAAGGCTCATATCGCCGGCGCTGTGACGCTGGTCTGCAACGTCGCGTGTTGCGTTGTCGGCTGGGTTGGGATCGAAGAACCGGCGACTGCGCTCCAGTGTGCGCGGATTGGGCGAGTGCCAGCTCAATAGCGGGCCGCCCCAAAATTCGGGGGCAACCTGACGCCAGTGCTCGTACCGGGCAGGTTTGTCGATGACATGATTGCCGTCAACCTGATCGATGGCGAAGCAGATAGAGACGGCTTGCTGATTGTCCGGTTGCGCCTCCGCCGGCGCGCTCGGCTCGCCGGTTTCGGATTGGGCTTCGAAACCCGTGACATAGTCAGTTGCGGTCAGCGGCAGCAGATCGCCCAATTCGGTCGCGTCGATGATATAGCGGGCCGAGCAGGAAACGAGATCGCCGGTATTGCAATGGCGTAGCGTCACGGCCCGCACGGTGTCGCCGTCGACCTCCGCTGATATCGGCTCATAGGGCTTGAGGATGGTCAGCTTGCCACCGGCCGCGTAAGGCGCAAGCATTGCCTCCATCACCGCCAGCGAAACGCGTGGTTCATGGCACAGGCGAGAGACGTTGCCGTCTCCGGGGTTGAGCGTCAGATCGGCCCGGGCTGTGTCGGTGAGCGGATAATGATTGCGGTAATATTGCCGCACACCCGTGCGCAAGGCGCGATAGCTGGCGGTGATCCCGAACTGTTCAACCCAGCTGTGTTCGTCGGGCGGTACGGCCTGGCTGGTCAGCTGGCCGCCAATCCACTCAAATGCTTCGGTCAGGATAACGCTGCGGCCATTGCGCAGGGCCCCAAGTGCCGCGGCCACGCCGCCAAGCCCGCCGCCAACCACAAGAATATCTGCATTGTATTCTCTCACGTCAGGTTCTCTTTCCTTAAGTTGGGCTTTGATTTGGGGAGCCAAGCGTTTCGCCCGCCACGATGTCGCAGCCCAGCAGTATCTGCCGTACCGGGCCGGGGGGGCTGGTGAGGGTTTCGACCAGCATGGAGGTCGCCTGCCTGCCCATCTCTTCGCGGGGGATGGCATAGGAGGTGAAGACGCGTTGCGACCGGAGCGTATGCGTGCGGGTGCCGCTGCCCAGTACCACGATGGAAAGATCGCCGGGGACGCTCACCCCCTGGGCGCGGACCTGATTGTCGAAGACCACCGCTTCGGCTACTTCGGCAAAAAAAACGACGCTCGCTCCGCTGGCGCGAACGGCGGCCATTTGCTCGGCCGGATCGCCATTTTCGCTTTCGTGGGAATAGACCAGCTCCGCCGCGCCCTCGATTGCGGCGAGAAAACCACGCCAGCGGTCGCTGATGGATTCCGCCGGGCCCGTCGCGCCGATAAAGGCGAAGCGGCGATGGCCGGCGGCAAGTGCCTCTCGCACAAGAGCATGCGTGGCTGTCACATAGTCCGCGCCAACATAACGCACCGGCCCGCCGGCATCGTCACGACGACCGACTGCGACGTAAGGGTAGTCGCCGGCAACCAGCTGGGCCAATTCATCGCGGTCGAACTGGCTGCCCAGAATGAGGCATCCGTCAGCTAGTCGAAGCCGACCTGTTTCTCCGAAGATGCGCTTGCGGCCGTTATCGTCGCGCGCCGCAGCCGTCATCAGCAGAAGGTCGTAGCTCAGCCTCTCCGCTTCCTCTTCTATCCCCATCAGAAAAGGCGTGTAGAAATCTGCCTGCGCAATCGGGAAAGCCGGCTGATAGGTGAAAACACCCAGAATCCGATTAGCGCCTTTGACCATGCTGCGCGCGATGGGGTCCGCCACATAACCCGTGTCCCGAATGGCCTTCAGCACACGCTCTCGCGTTTCAGGCGGGATACGGCCTTCGGCGGATTTCGCCTCGTTGAGCACGAGCGAAACCGTCGCCTGGCTGACCCCCGCGAAGATCGCAATGTCCCGTTGCGTCAAGCGCCTAACCATCGAAACCTCGTTTCCTTCTGGCTGCTAATTCGTATTAGCTGCTTATGCGTATAAACAGTGTTTGCGAGGGGATGTCAATAGTGAGGTACTCCGGAGGATGTGGTGGTTCCGGCACATTCACTCCAGCTTCCGCGCGGCCCGTCACCATTAGACAGTCTTTCCGGGATATTTCGCTTAGGGCCACCTGAAACATGACTATCCAGGTCACCGGAGTGCGCCTGCGAGCCGGATGCAATTCATGAAAGCCGGAAAAGTTCAGAGACAGAGAGCGGTCTAAAAGCCGGTTACGGGCAACAATAAATTACAAAATCTTCATTGCAGGTCACTCATTCCGAAGCTTAGATTTTATCGGGGGGAGAAATGAGAGAGCAATGTCGAACCTGGGTAGCCTCATATCCCTTTTTGTCTTCGCGATGGGCATTTTCGCCTTCTATCGATGGATGTCGGATGACATCGGCACGGAGAACAGGAAGTCGGAATCGAGATGGTGAGTTTTTCGGTCCCCACAGATACCGCAGTATCCGAGATAAGAAACCGGGTTGCAAAAATCATCGGCGAGCAGCTCGGAATAGCTGATGATAAAATCGTCGATACAGCTGATTTTTCCGAAGATCTGAATGCGGATTCGCTTGAGGTCGTTCAAATCGTCATGGAACTCGAAGAGGAATTTGGCATAGAAATTCCCGATGCTGCCGCAGACAGTCTTTCCACTGTCGGTGATGCCATTCGCTTCATTCAGTTGGCAACCACTTAGTCGATCTGGAAAGAGCGCGTTTGATATGGCGATAATCAATCCATTCATGCACTTTCTTCCCGCCGTTGTCGGCGCCTATGTCCTCTACAAATTCATCCTCTATTTGCTCGGCGCCGATTAGGCGCCGGCCATCGCTTCCGTGCCTTGCGGCTGAACTGAAATAAATTTCACATCATAAAATAAAATTCAAACGGCATTGACGGCCGCTCGGTTTCCGGCTATCCCAATTCCCATGCAATAAATTACACCGAATAAAATTTATTGCGGACTAAGTCATTGTCCTTGGGAGGGGAATATGTTGGCTTTTCTGAAATCGACCGCTGCCGCGGGTGTTTTAGCCGTGGCGATTGCCGGTGGGGCCGGTTCGCAGGCCACCGCTGCTGCGGGAAAATTTGCGTGCGAGCCGGGTGAGACCTATGTGATGAACGTCATGGTTTCCAGCCACCCCTATTGGGTGCCGGTCTTCGAGGGGTTCAAGCAGGCCGCAAAGGCGCTCGGCTGCGAAGCCGTTTTCACCGGCACCCCGGAATATGACATCACCAAGCAGATCGCATCTTTCGAGCAGGAACTGGTGAAGAAGCCGAAGGGTATCCTGCTGCATCCGATGCAGGCCGATCCCTTTATCGAACCGATCAACAAGGCTATCGGCTCCGGCGTTTCGGTGACGACTTTTGCGGCGGATTCCCCGAAGTCGAAACGCACCGCCTATATCACTTCGGACAATGTTGCCGAGGCGAAATTTGCGGCGGATGAAATCGTCAAGAAACTTGGCGAAAAAGGCGAATATGCCGTTCTGGAAAATCCGGGACAGAGCAATCACGATCTGCGCGTCACCGCTCTCATCGACTATATGGGGCGCACCTATCCGCAGATGAAGCTGGTCGGTCGCCAGGCGACCAATCAGGATTCGAACCTTGCCTACCAGGCCGTTGGCGCATTGTTGCAGGCCAATCCCAATCTGGGTGCCCTGTGGATTCCCGAAGCCGGTTCGGCCGAAGGCGCGACAGCTGCGGTCCTTGAGGCGAAGAAGAAGGTCCTGATCCTGCATGCGGATATCACCCCGGCCACGCTGGAGCATATCAAGCAGGGCAATATCTACATGTCCATCAACCCCAATCAGGGTGTGCAGGGCTTCATGGGTTTCATGAACACGTTTCTGGGCGCCCATTCGGACCTTATCGACCCGTTCAACGACTACAAGGTTTCCGGCTTCAATCCGATGCAGGTTCCTTCGATGGACAATGGTTTCGCTGTCATCACCAAGGCGAACGCCGCTTCCTTCGATCTCAACGACTATATGAAGGGGCGCTGACGCGTCGCTCTGGACCCGGCGGGGTTTGCACCTCGCCGGCCACAAGGGGAAGCAGGTTCGGGAGGGCGTTATGGGTGAGGTCATCCTCAGCATGACGAATATTCACAAGGCGTTCGGCCCCGTGCGGGCGCTGCGCAATGCGGCACTCGAGTTGCGGCGCGGCGAAATCCATGCGCTGGCCGGTGAAAACGGCGCCGGCAAATCGACGCTGATGCATATAATCGACGGCATTCTGCAGCCGGATGGCGGGGAAATCGTGCTGGATGGCAAACCGGTCAAGATATTCTCGCCCAATGCGGCGAACCGGCTCGGCATCGGTTTCGTGCATCAGGAGATCGCGCTCTGCCCGGAGATTTCCGTCGCCGAGAACATGTTTATGTCGCAGACGGGGCAGAGCCGCTCCTGGTTCATGAACTATCGCGATCTCGAAAAGCGGGCGGCAATTGTGCTGCGGGAAATCGGTGATATCGATCCCGCCCGCCGGGCCGGAGACCTGTCGATTTCGCAACAGCAGATCGTCGAAATCGCCAAGGCGCTGACACTCGATTGCCGCATCCTGATCCTCGACGAGCCGACGGCGGCGCTGACCGAAACCGAAGCCCAGACGCTTTTCAGGATCATGCACCGGCTGGCGGAACGGGGCATTGCCATCGTTTATATCTCGCATCGTATGGCGGAGATTTTCGAACATTGCGACCGCATCACGGTGATGCGCGACGGCTGCCATATCAGGACGGAGAATATTGCCGATATTTCCCCGGAAGAGGTCGTCAACAGCATGGTGGGACGGGTGCTCGACAAGCTCTACCCGCCAAAGCTTTCGGAGGATGAAAAATCGGATGACGTCATTCTCTCTGTGCGAGGCCTGAACGAAGGAAAGCGGGTTTTCGATGTCGATTTCGATCTGCGCCGCGGCGAAATCCTGGGGCTTGCCGGGCTGATCGGTGCGGGAAGAAGCGAGATCGCCCGGGCGGTCTGCCGGCTGGAGGGGAAGCCGAGAGGCGAGGTTACGCTGCGCGGCCGGGCGCTGAGGCTCAAGGATTATCGCGACAGCATCCGTGAGGGGCTGGTCTATCTCTCCGAGGATCGCAAGGGGGACGGGCTTTTCCTCAATATGTCCATCGCCTCGAATGTCTCCGCGCTCGATATCGGCAGGGTATCGAACGGCATGGGCTTCATCGAACGGCGCAAGGAAATGAAGCGCGCCGATGAGTTGGGACGCAGGCTGGAATTGCGGGCGAACAGCATCGGCGATGCGGTATCGACCCTGAGCGGCGGTAACCAGCAGAAGGTGGCGCTGGCGAAGATGCTGTCGGTGGAGCCGGAGGTCATCTTTCTGGATGAGCCGACACGCGGGGTGGATGTGGGGGCGAAGGCGGAAATCCACCGCCAGATCCGGGAACTGGCGCGCGAGGGGGTCGGTGTGGTCGTCATATCCTCGGAACTGCCGGAACTCATCGGCGTCAGCGATCGCGTGCTGGTCGTGCGCGAGGGGCGCATCACGGGTGAGGTCGAGGGCGACGACATGACGGAGGAAAAGATCATGCAGCTCGCATCGATCAATATTGTGCATAGCCCGGAAAGGGCCTGAGGGAGCGGGAAAATGGCAACATCGGAAACACCTTCGGGCATAGCTGAGACGGCGGTTCGCCGCACCGCCTGGTGGGAGCCGGCGCTCAAGGCGCGGGAAACCGGGCTGATCGTCATCATCCTCGCGCTTTTTGCAGTGATGTCCTTCATATCCCCGTATTTCCTGACCGTGGACAATCTGCGGGCCATGGCCATGGTCTTCGCCATCGAAAGCATCGTCGTGGTGGGCATGACGATCCTGCTGATCTCTGGCGGTATCGACCTTTCGGTCGGCTCCGTCACCGCACTTGCGATGGTGGCGGCTGGCTGGCTGTTCCTCAATGGCGTCGACCCATGGGTGGCGGCGGGGCTGGCGATCTGCCTTACGACCTTGATCGGCATGGCCATGGGATTCCTGACGACAGTGATCGGCCTGCATCATTTCATCGTGTCGCTGGGCGTCATGGTGATTGCGCGCGGTGTGTGCCTGCTGGCGACGGGCGGGCGGCCGCTTGGGCTCTATTCCCTGCCGCCGGAATTCAAGTTCATCGGTCAGGGCGCGCTTGGTAGCATTCCGCTGGTGCTGATTATCTTCGCGGTGGTGGTTGTTGCTTTCGATCTGCTGCTGCGGCGCACGACCGCCTTCCGCAAGGTGTTCTATACCGGCAGCAATCCAAAGGCCGCGGCCTATTCCGGTATCCGCGTCGGCCGGGTGGTGTTTGCCACCACCACGCTTTGTTCGATGTTATGCGGTGTTGCAGGCGTTATCTACATGGCCCGCTTCGGTTCCGCCCAACCAAGCTTCGGCGTCGGCATGGAACTTAACGTGATTGCGGCGGCGGTCATCGGCGGCGCGAGCCTTTCGGGCGGCTCGGGCACCATTCTCGGCGCGATCCTTGGGGCGATCCTTCTTTCGGTGGTTTCCAGTTCGCTTGCCTTGCTCAATGTGTCTGTCTACTGGCAGGACATCATCAGGGGCAGCATATTGCTCACTGCGGTCCTGTTCGACCACTATCTGGTCAGGCGCCGCCGTTGAGCGCCCTTCGCTCGCCCGAGGGTAACTGGAGAAAGACGACCATGCTGGATATCAAGGACGATTTCGATCAACAGAGACAGATGTATTCCGTCCTGGTGCTGCATTTCATCGAGGGTGTGAAGCAGTCGGAAATCGCCGAGCGGCTCAATCTTTCCCATACCAAGGTGAACCGCATGATTGCGGCCGGCCGCAAGGCGGGCATGGTGAAGATCACCATCGCCAGTCCCTATCAGAGGCTGGTGGACCTTGAAAACGAGATCACCCGCCGTTTCGGCCTCAGGCAGTCGGTGGTGACGCCGACGGTCTCCGATAATCCGGAAACCGCCTTGCAGATGGTGGGTCGGGTGGCCGCCAACCACTTGCTGGAAACCATTCGTGACGGTGACGTGATCGCGATTACCGGCGGCAAGGCGGTGAGTGCCGTTGTCGACAATCTGGAGGCGGAGCGCCGTTTCGATGTGCGGGTGGTGCCGCTGACCGGCGGTGTGCAGGGCAAGCACTATACGGATGTCAATCATCTCGCCACGCAACTGGCGGAAAAGCTCGGCGGCAGCGCATCGCTCGTTCATGCGCCGCTGTTTGCCGAGGATGAGGAACAGCGCGATCTGCTGATGAATGTCGCATCGATCCGCGAGGTCTTCGATCTGGCCCGGCAGGCGCAGGTGGCGCTGGTCGGCATCGGCTCCGTGGAGGCTCCGGGCTCCGGCTATTACGATCTTCTGCCGGATGCGGCCCGTGGCGGGCAGGCGCTGGTGGATGCGGGCATTGCCGGCGAGTTTCTCGCCCATCTCACCATGGCGGACGGACAGCTGGCGCGCATCGATCTCAACTCGCGCGTGGTGGCGCTGGACCCCGGGCAGCTGGCCCGGTGCCCGAATATCATCGGTGTGGCGGCAGGCGCCATCAAGGCCGGACCGGTGGCGGCCACGCTTGCCGGCCGCTATCTGACCTCGCTCGTCGTGGACGAAGCGATAGCCGGCTATTTACTGGATCACGAAGGAGGGGAAACCGCGTGACGGACAATGCAATATTGACCCGGACGATCGGCAGAAGCGGCATCGACGCATCCGCCGTGGGGCTCGGCACCTGGGCCATCGGCGGCTGGATGTGGGGCGGCACCGACGAGCGGCAATCCATCGCCGCCATCCAGGCCTCCATCGATGCTGGTATTTCCCTCATCGACACCGCACCGGCCTATGGCATGGGGCTTGCGGAAACCATCGTTGGCAAGGCAATTGCCGGCAGGCGCGAGAAGGTGGTGCTGGTTACCAAATGTGGGCTGGTCTGGCATGTGAATGAGGGTGCCTATTTCTTCCATCAGGATGGCAAACCCGTTCACCGTTACCTCGGTGCCCCTTCCATCCGGCATGAGGTCGAAGAGAGCCTGAAACGGCTCGGAACCGACTATATCGATCATTACGTGACCCATTGGCAGGACGCCACGACGCCGATTGCCGAAACGGTCGGGGCTTTGGTGCGGCTGAAGGAGGAGGGGAAGATCCGCTCCATCGGGGCAAGCAACGTCTCGCCCGGCGATCTCGAAGCCTATATCGCCACCGGCGCGCTGGATGCCATTCAGGAAGAATATTCCATGGTGAAGCGCGATATCGAGACGACGCTGCTGCCGCTTTGCCGAAAGAATGATGTCTCGGTTCTCAGCTATTCATCGCTGGCGCTCGGTCTTCTCTCGGGCAAGGTCGGGCCTGAACGGGTCTTTGCGGAAGACGACCAGCGCCACGGCAACCCGCGCTTCAGCCAGGCGAACCGTCAGAAGATTGCGCGGTTGATGGGCGTGCTGGAACCGGTGGCGGCCGCCCATGGAGCTTCGGTCGCGCAGGTGGTGATCGCCTGGACGATTGCGCAGCCGGGCATAACATTCTCGCTGTGCGGCGCGCGCGATCCGGCTCAGGCGGTTGAAAACGCTGCCGCGGCACGTCTTCGCCTCACTGCGAGTGAGCTGGCGCTCATCAGCGCCGGTGTCGCGGAGCATCTTGTGGGGCTCGATACCTGATTATGTAGGCTGAGACGGGACTTCAGGCGAACAGCGCATCATTTTCGTCCCGTCTCTCACGTCGCTTTAAACGGTCAACAACATTGGGACGCTGGTCATCAGCCGGCGAACGGTATTTCTATGCCCAGTTTTCGCGAGGACGCTCTGCGCCGCATCCAGCACGATGGTGATTTCGATGCCGTCGTTATCGGCGGCGGCATCAACGGAATTGCCGCCTATCGCGATCTCGCCTTGCAGGAGCTGCGGGTGCTGCTGGTGGAGCGCAACGATTTCTCCTCCGGTTGCAGCGCCGCACCCTCGCGCATGATCCATGGTGGCCTGCGTTATCTCGAAAACGGTGAATTCGGCCTCGTGGCAGAGTCTTTGCGGGAGCGGGATGCGCTTCTCAGGCTTGCGCCGCATATGGTTCATCCGCTGCCGACCACGATCCCGATTTTTTCGACTTTCAGCGGCCTGTTCAACGCGGCGGCAACCTTTGCCGGTTCCGGCGGAAAACCCGCAAGCCGGGGCGCTCTCGCCATCAAGGCGGGTCTGATGCTCTATGATTTCGTCACCCGCAAAAACCGTATCCTGCCCCGTCACGCCTTTCGCGGTGCGTCCGGGACTTTGCAGCATTGGCCGGATTTGACGCCGGAGATCAGGTATTCGGCCACCTATTACGATGCGTGGATCAGCCAGCCCGAGCGGCTTGCGCTGGAGCTTCTTATCGACACCCGTGCCGATGCGCCGCAAAGCATTGCGCTCAACTATGCGGAGCTTGTCCGTATTGGCGACGAGTATCGTCTTCGACTGGAGGGCGTGGATGAAGCCCTGCCCGTCCGCCCAAGGATCGTCGTCAATGCAACCGGCGCATGGATCGACGAGACGATTGGCACGCTGACCGCCGGGCCAATGGCGGAGAAAGCAAAACCGACCGTCTCCGGAACCAAGGGATCGCATCTGATCATTGCCAATGAGGCGCTTTTGAAGGCCCTGAACGGCCATATGATCTTCTTCGAGAATGACGATAATCGCGTCTGTATCCTCTTTCCCTATCTCGGCCGGGTTCTCGCAGGTTCGACCGATATCAAGGTGGATCGCCCCGAGCGGGTGCGCTGCGAGCCCGACGAACGGGATTATATTCTGGACGCGATCCGGCAGGTCTTTCCGCAGATTGCCATCGCCCATTCCGACATCGTTTTCAGTTTCAGCGGCATACGTCCGCTGCCGCGCAGCGACGCCGCCTTTACCGGAAGAATTTCCCGCAGCCATTTCATCCATCGCGTTGCGGGCGATCCGCCGCAGCTCTGCATGATCGGCGGCAAGTGGACCACTTTCAGGGCTTTTGGCGAGCAGGTGACCGACGAGGTTCTGGCCTTTCTTGGACGCCGGCGGCTGACCGGCACCATGGAGCGCCCGATCGGCGGTGGCAGGAATTTTCCCACCGGTGCCAGCAGCCTGCCTGCCTTGCTGGTGGAGGAATTTTCGATTGCCGCAGACCGGGCGGAGCATCTGGCTCTGGCTTACGGCTCCCGCGCCTTCGATCTGATGGGCTTTTGCCGGGATCATGCGGATGATGTGCGGCTTTCAGAAAAATCGCCGATCACGGCCGCGGAGGTGGTCTGGCTGATCCGCTTCGAACATGTCCGACACCTAACCGATCTCGCCCTGCGGCGCACGACGCTCGCCATCACCGGCGTCATCGACGCCGATCTGATCGACGCTATCCTCGCCGTTGCGGCCCGCGAGCTTGGCTGGCCGGCCACCCAGGCGGCGGCGGAACGGCAGCGGCTTATCCATGAGCTGGAGACTTTTTATGGGGTCACGCCGGCAATGCTTCAACACAGATGCAAGGAGAATGCATGATGATGCGGATTTCGAAAAAGGCGCGCATGAACCGGCTGTTCCGCAATGGCGGTTGCCTGGATGTGGCCATCGATCACGGGGTTTGCAACGAGCCGAGCTTCCTCGTTGGGCTGGAGGATATGGCGCAGACCGTGGACAGGCTGGTCGAGGCCGGCCCCGATGCCATCCAGATGGCCTATGGGCAGGCGGATCTGCTGCAGCAGAGGCCGGAGCGCGACAAGCCGGCCCTCGTCATGCGTATCGACATGGGTAACCCTTACAATTCCACGCGCCACAGAACCATGTGGTCGCAGCTCCAGAACCATCACGATCCGATCATCGGTGCGCTGGAAATGGACGCCGCCTGCGTCGTCGTGAACCTGTTCATGCTGCCGGACGAGCCGGAGCTGTTTCGTCAATGCGTCGAAAACATCAGCCGTGTGCGGGCAGATTGCCATCGTTTCGGCATGCCGCTGATGATCGAGCCGCTGGTGATGCTGCCGAATGATGTGCGCGGTGGTTATCAGGTGGATGGCGACGCCGAAAAGATCGTCACGCTCGTGCGTCTTGCCTCGGAAATGGGAGCCGATATCATCAAGGCCGATCCGACCAGCGATCCGCGCGATTTTCACAAGGTGATCGAAGCCGCGCGGTGCCCGGTGCTGGTGCGGGGCGGGGGGCGTGAGGACTTGCGTAACGTGCTTACGAAATCGGCGGCTCTGGTGGCCGAAGGTGCGAACGGAATGGTTTACGGGCGCAATATCTACCAGCACGACAATCCCAAGGCCGTCGTTGCGGCGTTGATGGCCATCATCCATCAGGGTGCGGGTGGCGAGGAAGCATGGGATATCTATAATCGTGGCTGATAAAAATCACATATTGGGTCTCGATGTCGGCAACACGGTCATCAAGGCCGTGCTGTTCGACACGGAAGGCCGGCAGGTTGCGCAACACGCCATCGACGGACAGTCGACATTTCCTGAGCCCGGCTATGTCGAGCGCGATCTCGAGGAATTGTGGTGGAACGGCTGCGAAGCGATCCGCCAGCTTCTGGTGAAATCGTCCGTCGATCCCCGCAGCATCCTGGCAGTGGGCTGCGCCGGCCACGGCAATGGCCTCTATCTTCTGGACAAGGACCGGCAGCCCCTGATCGGCATCCAGTCGCTCGACAGCCGTGCTGCCGATGTGGCGGCCGAGCTTGACCGGAAAAGCGGAACGCAATTGCAGGCCCGTTGCCTGCAGCGGCCATGGCCTGCGCAAACACCCAGCCTTCTCGCTTGGGTGAAGCGACATGCACCCGATCTTTATGCCCGGACAGGCACGGTCCTGTTCTGCAAGGATTTCGTCAATTTCCGCCTGACGGGGTGCCTTGCCAATGATATTTCCGATCTCAGCGGCGCGGGGCTACTTGCCTTGCCGGAAGCGCGGCTCGACCGCGAGCTTCTGTCACTTTACGATCTTGAGGATGCGTTCGCGTTTTTCCCCCGTCGCGTGGAATCGGCTGACATCGTCGGCCATGTGACAGGCGAGGCTGCGGCTGTGACGGGGCTTTCCGAAGGCACACTCGTGATCGGCGGTTTCTTCGATGTGGTCTCCAGCGCCATGGGGTCGGGGGTCATCAATGCCGGGGAAGCTTCCATCATCGCCGGCACCTGGAGCATCAACCAGGTTTTCGCGGACAGGCCGGTCATCAGTCCCGATGTCTTCATGGTCACCACCTTCGGCCGTGACCGCTATGTCAATATCGAATCCAGCGCCACCTCCGCCGCCAACCTCGAATGGTACGTGCACCGTGTTCGCGGCGACCATGGCGACCACGCCTTCGAGCGCTGCAACGAATTGGTCGGCTCCGTCTCACCCCGCGCCGACGATCCGTTCTTCCATCCGTTCATTTTCGGCTCGCGACTGGGTGCGGAATTTCGCGGCGGCTTTTACGGCCTCGCGGGATGGCACGGCGAAGGTCACATGTTGCGGGCCCTATTCGAAGGGGTGTGTTTCGAACATCGCCGCCATATCGGCGTTCTGCGCGAAGCGGGACTGCCGGTGGAAAGCGCCGTGATGTCCGGCGGCGGTTCCCGCAGCCAGCATTGGCCGCAGATCATGGCGGATGTTCTGGAAATTCCGCTACGTGTCGCGGAAGCCCGCGAGACGGGCGCGCTCGGCGCGGCCATTGGTGCGGCCGTGGCGATTGGGCTTTATCCTGATTATGAGGAGGCGGTTGCGGCGATGACACGGGTTGCGAATGCTTACCGGCCCGATGCTGCGCAAGTCTCGCATTATCTGCGGCGCTACGGTCTCTATGCAGAATTGACCGCGCAGTTGCGTGGCTTCTGGAGCGCTTTGCGGTTACCGCAATAGTCTTCGGTTTCTGCAGGGCGCAATCGCGCGTCCGCATCGAGCAGAGCCCCTGCGCAGAGCAAAAGTATCTGTGCAGGGGTGAAGATATCGTGCAATAGTTTGTATATACTTCAATATTGCAACTTTATAAAGTATTGATGTTTTGATATGGCGCTTGAAAAATAGAATTGAAAGTAAATTTTAAACATAAATTCTTAAGCTCACCCTCCAGCCCGGTCGCCAACAGTTGCGCACGCACCCGTAACTCTCGCCACCGTTGCAGCATAGTTTTGGGGGATGGGACATGCTTTTTAAATCGACAACGGGTCGGAATATTTTTGCGGTCGCCGCATGCGGGGTCTTTGCGACGATCGCGGCCTCGGCCGTGCTGTTTTATCGGTCCATTGAGGATACCAGGGCCAACAATCTTGAGCGTATGCGGCAGATCGCCCATAGCGAAGCCCTGGCGACCGAAAAGAATATCGGCGGCACGATCCATATCGTCAACAGCCTCGTCTCGGTTCTGGAATCGATGAAACAATCAGGCGATGCCGACCGGGGTAAGGCCGATCAGATCATTCACCAGATGCTGGCCAATAACCCCGACATCCTTGGCCTCTGGACCGGATGGGAGCCAAATGCGTTTGACGGCAAGGATGCGGATTTCGCCAACAGGGAGGGGCATGACGCGACCGGCCGGTACATACCCTATTGGGTGCGCAGCGGCGGCAAAATAGGCAATACCGCTTTGACGGACTATGCCACCGCAGGTCCGGGCGATTATTATCAATTGCCCTTCACCCTGAAGAAAACGGTCGTCGTCGAACCCTATTCCTATGCAATCGACGGCAAGGAGGTCCTGATTACCTCGATCGCCAAGCCGGTTATGGTCGATGGCAAACCTCAGGGGGTCGCCGGCCTCGACCTGTCGCTCGATGAAACGAGCAAGGCGCTTTCGGCGGTGCGGCCCATGGGAACGGGGTTCGTTAGTCTGGTCAGCGGCGGCGGCAAGATCATCAGTCATCCGGATGCGGCGATCATGGGAAAAAGCCTTGCGGACGGCGGTGCGAAGACCGCCGGTTGGGACCAGCTGATTGCAAATCCCGGTGTGGAGCGCGAGATCACCGCACAGGATGGAACGGCGTCCTTCGCCATCGCCTTGCCGGTCATGCTTACCCAGGACATGAAATGGTACGCAATCATCTCGGTGCCGGAAGAAACGGTGTTTGCGCAGCTGCATGCCATGATGCGAGACGCCGCTTTGACCATAGTGACGGCCACCGTGCTGCTGGCGCTGGCGGGGTGGTTCATCGCGCGGCGGTTCATCGGGCGCATCGCAAACATCATCGATGAGACCGCCCAGATTGCACAGGGAAATCTTCATCTGACACTGAAGGATATCGGGACAAGGGACGAAATCGGCGATCTTGCCCGCTCTCTCGATGTTCTGCGCGAAAACAACCGGCAGAAGGCCTCGCTGGAACAGGAGGCCGAGACCAACCGCACGCTTGGCGAAGAAGAGCGTGCGGCCCGGGAACGCAGGGCCGCCGATGAGGCGGGCAGCATCCGCTTTGCCGTCGACAGCCTGGCTTATGCGCTGGCGAAGCTCGCTGACGGCGACCTGTCCTGCCGTATCGACAATCCCTTTGTCGAGCAGCTCGACGCGGTGCGTGGCGATTTCAACGGCTCGGCCGGGAAATTGCAGGACGCGCTTCTGCGGGTATCGGAAAATGCCTCCGGCATCGACGTCGGCGCTAATGAAATCATGTCGGCGTCCGATGATCTGGCGCGGCGAACGGAGCAGCAGGCGGCGGCCGTTGAAGAGACCGCTGCGGCCCTTGAAGAGATTACGACAACGGTAAAAGACGCCGCCAAACGTGCGCATGAGGCGGGCCGGCTGGTTTCCCGCACGCGCATCGGCGCGGAACGGTCTGGTGAAGTCGTGCGTCAGGCCGTGATGGCGATGGAGCGGATCGAGAAATCGTCGAACGAAATTTCCAGCATCATCGGCGTGATCGATGAGATCGCCTTCCAGACGAATTTGCTGGCGCTGAATGCCGGGGTGGAAGCGGCGCGTGCCGGTGAGGCGGGCAAGGGTTTTGCGGTGGTGGCGCAGGAAGTGCGGGAGCTTGCCCAACGCTCCGCCGCTGCGGCGAAGGAAATCAAGTCGCTGATCACCAAGTCGAACCAGCAGGTCGAAGAGGGCGTACATCTTGTCGGCGATACAGGCAAGGCGCTCGATGTCATCGTTGCCGAAGTGCAGGAGATCAACCAGCACGTCGCCGCGATCGTGGAATCCGCGCAGGAACAGTCATCCGGCCTCCAGCAGATCAACGTCGCCGTTAACCAGATGGATCAGGACACGCAGAAAAATGCCGCGATGGTCGAGGAGATGACCGCCGCAAGCCACACGCTGGCAACGGAGGTCGATGCGCTGAACCGGCTGCTCGGCCAGTTCGAACTCGGTCAGGGAACAGGTGTCCATCGGAGTTCTCTAAAGGCGGCCTGACTGGGCGCCCTGAGCAGCCGTGTCCATCAGCGCCGATGGGCACGGCGGGGAAATGGAAGATGGACTTTGTCTGCAAATTGAGCATCTTATTTCCTGCAAGCAAGTAATGGGATGATCAACAGCAGATGGATATCAGGCGCCTGAAATCGTTTATCACGATTGTCGACATGGGTAGCATAACCAGAGCGGCCGATGTGTTGCATATTGCCCAGCCGGCGCTCAGCCAGCAACTGGCAAGCATCGAGGAGCATTTCCGTCAGAAACTGCTGACCCGAAGCCAGCAGGGCGTGGTCATGACCGATGCCGGCAAGGTTGTCTATAGGCATGCGCAGGTCATTTTGCGGCAGATGGAGCAGGCGCAGGCGGAGGCTCTGGAAGCCGGCGCTGTGCTTTCCGGCAAGGTATCGGTGGGCCTTGCGCCCTTCAGCAGCGCCGCCACGCTTTCGCTGCGTCTGATGGAGGAAACCAAGCGGCTTCATCCCGGCATTCTGCTGCACATCACGGAAAGCGTCAGCCAGCCCTATAGCCAGATGATCATGAACGGCCGTCTGGAAATGGGTTTGATCCACGGCGTCGGGCCGATCCGGGGTGTCAAGTTCACGCCGCTGTTGCGTGAGGAATTCGTGCTGGTCGTACATCGCAGCTTCGGCGTGGAAGCGGGCGATGCGCCGATCACGGTCGCCGATCTGGCGTTTTTGCCGTTCCTTCTGCCGCCGACCTATAATTTCGTGCGCCGCGCCATCAATCTTGCCTTCACCCGCAGCCGCAAGGATCTGATCGTGACGGCGGAGCTGGAATCGGTCCGGACCATCGCGCGCGGCGTGGATGCCGGGCTTGGCGCGACCATAACGCCCAAGGCCATCGCCGACCGTATCGTGGCGGAATCCAATGAGGACATCGTCGTGAGGCAGATCGCCAGCCCGATGATCGAGGAAACGCTGTCCTTCTGCGTATCGGACAATACGCCGCTCTCCGAGCCGGCGCTTGCCGTGAAGGAGATATTGCTGCAACTGGCGGAGACCCTGAAATAAAAGGGTCAGGCCGGTTCTAAAGCCACGCGCAGCACCGTTTCCCGGTGCCGCGCATGGAAAAGATCAAAGCATTGCTTCCTTGCGGCAGTTCACCAGCAATTCTGCCACCGAAAGGTTGTTCGGCAGGCGAAGCAGGGTTTCGACCATTTCGGCAAGATCGTCCGGCTGGGTCATATCCTCGCGGCTGACTTCCGTTTCGCCGACCGTCATATCGGTTGCGATATAGCCAGGGCAAAGCGCGGTGGCGCGCACGCCGCTGTCCCACAATTCCTGCCGGATGCCGTGGGTGAGGGCGACAACGGCGAATTTCGTCATGGCATAACCCACATTTGACCCCACGCGGCGTCCCGCCAGCGAAGCGACATTGATAACCCTGCCCTGTCCGGTTTTTACGAGATGGGGAATGGCGGCGCGGGTTACCCTCAGCGGACCCTTGACGTTGATACGCCACATCTGGTCGAGGCTTTCTTCGCCCGCATCCATGACTCGGACTTTGGGGTTGATGCCGGCGCAATTCACCAGCCCGTCGATCCGGCCATATCTGGCGGCAACGGCCTCAACCCAGGCCTCCGCCGAACCAGCCTCTTCCGCATCGTAGCGATCGGCCGAAAGCCGGTCCTTCACCGCAATGGCGGCCGGATTTCGCGCTCCCGCCGCCACCGTGAAACCCGCTTCGTGAAGCCTTTTGGCGATCGCAAGGCCGAGACCCCGCGATGCGCCGGAAACCATGATGACACGGCCACTTCCTCCCAACATGCTGTTCTCCCTATTTCATTCCATTGCAGAATTCGGCGATGCGGGCGCAGCCTTCGGCAAGGTTTTCCATGCTGGTGGCATAGGAAAGCCGGAAGAAGGGGCTGAGGCCATAGGCCGCGCCCTGCACTGTCGCAACGTGATGTTCGGCGAGAAGCGCCATGACGAAATCGGTATCGTTCTCGATCTTCGTGCCGCCCTTCGTCGTCTTGCCGATCAGCGCGGCAATATTCGGGAAGATATAGAAGGCGCCTTCCGGCTTGTGGCAGCGAAGCCCCTCGATTTCCGAAAGCTTGCCGAGCACGAAGTCGCGGCGCGTCTTGTAGATGTCGGCGCGCTCCTTCAGCAGATCCTGCGGGCCGTCGAGAACCGCGACGGCGGCAGCCTGCACGATGGTCGCGACACCGCCGCTGTTCTGGGTATTGACGTTGCTGATGGCCTTGATGAGATCCTTCGGGCCGCCGCAGAAACCGAGACGCCAGCCGGTCATGGCATAGGCTTTCGATGCGCCGTTGACGGTCAGGACCCGGTCATAGAGGCGGGGTTCGACTTCGGCGATGGTGCAGAATTCGAAGTCGTCATAGATCAGGTGCTCATACATATCGTCGGTCATGATCCAGACATGTGGATGCCGCAGCATGACCTCGGCGATTTCCTTCATTTCCGCGCGGGAGCAGGCGGCGCCCGTCGGGTTGTTGGGGAAGTTGAAAAGCAGCCACTTGGTCTTCGGGGTAATCGCGGCTTCGAGATCTTCGGCGCGCAGGCGGAAACCGTTATTCTCCGGGCAAACCACCGGCACGGGCACGCCGCCCGCGAACTTCACGATATCGGCATAGCTGATCCACGACGGCGCGGGAATGACGACTTCATCGCCCGGGTCGCAGGTAGCCATGATGGCGTTGAAGATGATCTGCTTGCCGCCGCCCGCCACCAGAATCTGGCTCGGATCGTAGTCGAGATTATTGTCGCGCTTGAACTTTCGCTGGATCGCGGCCCGTAGCGCCGGGGTTCCGTCGGCTGGCGGATATTTCGTGTCGCCGGCAAGGGCCGCCGCATGCGCCGCCTCGACCGCGTGGGCAGGCGTCGGGAAATCCGGCTCGCCGGACGACAGGCTGATGACCTTGATGCCCTGAGCGGCGAGATCGCGCGCTTTCTGGGTCATGGCGAGCGAAGCTGACACGGTGACGTTGTTAAGGCGTTGGGCGATAGTGGGCATGAATTATTTCCGATTGTAACGGTGAAGGCAGGCATCGTCGCGACGCCAGTGCATGACAAAGAGGTTACGGGAATTTTCCGCTATTTCCCCAATACGACTTCGATGTGACGTCATACGGGATTTTGATGCATAGCCCGCCAAAACGGGGTGGGCAGTCCATATGCGTATGCGATGACCTCAGAGGAATAAAATATTATGCAGCCCGTCGGCTTAGCCCCTAAGCTCGGCTTAACAACAAGGGAACGACGCGTCGGGCAATGTTACCCAGAGAGGTAACCGGCGCGAAAATGCAGAAATATGCGACAGGCGCCGGCAAAAGACCGTATGCCTCGACAGGGAGCACACCCAGCAAATTCTAGTCATAGGGTCTGGACGATCTCGTTCGGCTCAAAGCGATGCCTCGTGCCGTATTCAACGCGACGGGAGTATAGATGTCGGATATTGCGATCATGGAACCACATGCCCCGCCACGCCGCGGAGTTTCCGGCTGGAAGGCCCTCGAGCGTCGGCTGTTTTCGCCCGGCATCCTCATCCTGCCGCTGCTGATCTTTCTGCTGATCTTTTTCTTCTGGCCGGCGGTTCGGCTGATGAGTTTCAGCGTCATGACCCAGAATTCGCAGGGGCTGATCGGCTCCCCCTTCACGCTTGCCCATTATGTCAGGTTTTTTGAGGTCGATCTTTACCAGAAAGTGCTCTGGGCGACGATCCGCATCAGCCTGATCACCTCAATTCTTGCGGCGATACTGGCCTATCCGGTCGCGACCGTTCTCGTGCGCGGCAATATCGTCACGACCCGTATCATCACACTAATCGTGATTGCGCCGCTGGCCGTCAGCGTCGTGGTGCGCGCCTACGGCTGGCAGCTCATTCTCGGCAACGGTCCGACCGGCCTTCTGAACTACGTATTGATGAATCTTGGCATCATAGACAGTCCGATGACGCTGCTGTTTTCGGATGCCGCCGTCATTATCGGCTCCCTGCACATTTTCTTCCCGATGATGGTGCTGCCGCTGTCCTCCGCGCTTGGCAAGATCGATCCGAACCTGCAGCAGGCCGCCCGCACGCTCGGCGCGCCGGCATGGAAAGTTTTCCTGCGGATCACCTTCCCGCTCAGCCTTCCCGGTCTGCTAGCGGGTTTCACGTTGGTGTTTTCGCTCGCTTCCGCATCCTACGTCATTCCCGCTCTGATCGGCGGTCCCGGCTCGCAGATGCTTGGCAACATGGTCGAACAGCAGGTTCTCGCGGTCTATGACTGGCCGTTCGGCGCCACCATCGCCACCATCCTCGTTTTCATCGTCATTCTGATCAACGCCGTCTCGATGCGGCTGCTCGGCGGGCGTCGTATCAAGGCAAGCGCGTCATGAACAACAAGCTGACCGGCACTTCCGCCATCGTCCTTTACGCGATCACCGCCGCCATGATGGTCTTCATCCTGGCCCCCATCGTTCTCGTCGTCGCCATCTCGTTTTCCGACAGTTATTTCGTCACCTTCCCGCCACAGGGTTTCACCTTCCGTTGGTATGCGGCGGTAATGCAGAATGAGGAATTTACCGCTGGCCTCACCTTCAGTGCGGCGCTGGCGGTGGCGACCACCATCCTTTCACTGGCGCTCGGCGTTCCGGCAGCCTTCGCACTCTCCCGCGGAAAATTCATCGGCCGCTCGTTGATGAAGGGACTGCTGCTTTCGCCGCTGATCTTTCCCGTGCTGGTGACCGGCCTGGCATTGCTGCAGCTTTTCTCCGGCTATGGCTGGATGGATACCAAGCTGAAGCTTCTCATCGCCCACACCGTCGTGACGTCGCCCTATGTGATCCGCACGGTGCTGACCAGCCTTCAGCTCGTCAATGTCAGCCTTGAGGAAGCGGCGCGCACGCTTGGCGCCACGCGCTGGAAAACCTTCACGCGGGTGATCTTTCCGCAGATCGCGCCCGGCGTCGCCTCCGGCTCGATCTTCTGCTTCATGGTTTCTTTCGACAATTATCCCGTTTCGATGTGGCTGGCGGATTCCGCGAACCTGCCCGTGCCCATCGTTCTCTATCGCCAGATCGGCACGGTCTTTGATCCTTCGGTCGCGACCATGTCCACCATCATCATTCTTCTGGCGGTGACCGTCGTGCTCGTCCTCGACAGGCTGGTGGGTCTGCGCCGGGCAATGGCTATGTAAATCAACAACAAGAGGGGTACCGGAAATGACAGACAAGACCATCATCATGAAACGGCGCAGTTTCCTGACAGTCACCGCAGGCGCGCTCGCCACACCCTATTTCTACACCGCGGCTTCCGCACAGGACCGCACCATGTATGTGGGCGTCTATAATTCGGCGCAGGGCGGGCTGATCAAGAAGGAAGTGATCCCGGCTTTCGAAAAGGAATATAAGTGCCGGGTCCTGACGACCGAAGGCGCGACGCTCGCCAATATCGCCACGCTGCGCGCCACCCGCGAAAATCCGCAATATAGCGTGATGTCGATGGACGATGTCGGCGTGCCGCAGGCCAAGGAGGAAGGCCTGATCGAGCAATTGCCGGCGGACGAAATCCCCAACCTCAAGAACGTCTATTCTCGCTATCTTTTCGAAGACAATTTCGGCGTCGGTTTTGCAATCTCGATTGCCGGCCTGTTCTATAATCCGACGACGGGCAAGCCGTTTGAAAGCTACGAACAGATGTTCGACAAGAAATATGCCCGCCGCATGCTTCTCAACACACCGAAGAACACCCAGAGCGTTCTGATGCTGATGGTGGCGGCCGCCCTTGCGACCGGCAAGCCGCTGAAGGAAGCGCAATATGATACCGATGCCGGCTGGGCGAAACTCGCCGAGCTGAAGCCGAACGTGCTCTCGATATACGATGCGGAAGCACAGACGATGATGGTGGCGCAGGGCCAGGCGGATTTCGGCGGCATCGAATATTCCAAGGCGGTTTATCCGCACACCAAGAAGGGCGTGCCGCTGGACATGACCTTCCCGAAGGAAGGCGCATTCACCGGCATCAATTCCATCGCCCTGGTAAAGGGCGGACCGCACCGTGATCTTGCGCTTGCCTATATCAACCGCATCCTCGATCCCGGTGTGCAGAAGATGCTTTCGGAAGCGACACTGAGCGCCCCCTCCGTCAAGGGCATCGAGTTCGGCGCAGATACGGCGAAGTTCCTTGCCTACCCGGAAACGAAGATGGAATCGCTCAACCTCTTCACGCCGGACTGGAAATACATCATTCCGCGCCGCGCCCAATGGCTCGAAAAATACAACCAGACCTTTAACGGCTGAGGAACGCTGATGAAATCCGTAGAAGTCCGCCTGGAGAGACTGACCAAACATTACAGCGGTCAGGTCGTTGCCGTCGATGATGTTTCGCTTACCGTCAAGGCAGGGGAAATCCTGGCGCTTCTCGGCCCGAGCGGCTGCGGGAAAACGACCTGCCTGCGCATGATTGCTGGGCTTGTCGATCCCACCTCGGGTGAAATCGTGGTCGGCGGTAAGCCGACCACGCGCACCCCGGTTCACCGCCGCAATGTTGGCATGCTTTTCCAGAACTACGCCCTGTTTCCCCATATGACCGTTGCCGAAAACGTCGCCTTCGGTCTGGAGATGCGGGGCATCTCGAAGGCTGACCGGGAGGGGCGCGTGAAGCAGGCGCTCGATCTCGTTCAGCTGCACGCCTTCGGCGACCGACTGCCGGTGCAGCTTTCCGGCGGCCAGCAGCAGCGTGTGGCGCTGGCGCGCGCGCTGGTGATCGAGCCTTCGATGCTCCTCCTGGACGAGCCGCTCGGCGCGCTCGACAAGGGCCTGAGGGAAAGCATGCAGGTCGAAATCCGCAGCCTGCAGCAGCGGCTTGGCCTCACCACGATCATGGTGACCCACGATCAGGACGAGGCACTGACCATGGCGGACCAGATCGCCGTGATGCGGGATGGCAATCTCGAGCAGATCGCACCGGCCGGCGAAATCTACCAGAAGCCGCTGACCCGCTTCGTCGCGGGTTTCATCGGCGCCTCGAACTTCTTCGAGGCGAGCGTGGCGGAGCGCAATGGTCGTTCCGCAAGGCTGGTCACCGGTTCCGGCGTGCGGCTCGATGTCAAGGATATGGGGGCGGTTCAGGGCGACAAGGTCGTCGTCACCGTTCGCCCCGAAGCGATTTCGGTGTCACCGCTTGCGGTGGACGCAGGTGAAAACGCCAGCAATTCCACCACGGCGCGGGTGGAGCAGGTCGTCTATCGCGGTTTCATGCTGCATTATTACCTGCGTCTGGACAATGGCGAGCCGATGATCGCCTACCGGCAGACCCAGACCGAAGGTTTCACCAATGCCGTCAGCGCCGCTGGCGACCGGGTGAGACTGAGCTGGACGAGCGACAGCAATCACGTGATCCAGCTGAATTGATGATTTCGCGGCCGGGCACCTCACGCCACCCGGCTGGCGGTGGATCGAAATCCGGGCCGTATTCCATAGCCGACGAAATTACGGCACCGCGCTCCTGACATGGAATGCGGTGCCGTGCTTTTTGTGCTGGATATGAGGCGTATGCCGCTTCAGGCAACCACTTCGCGAGCCGGCACGACGCTGCCGCCGCAGGCTTCCACTTCGCTGCGCACCGTGCGCGCAAGCTCCAGCGAGCCGGGCGTATCGCTGTGGACAAGGATCGATCTGGCACGAACGGGAATGGTCTCGCCCTCGATGGTCGTGACCGTGCCTTTTTCCAGAAACTGGCGCACGCGCGCACGAACTTTTCCCTCTTCCTTGATGACGGAATTCGGCAGCTTGCGTGGCACGAGCTGGCCCTTCACATCATAAGCCCGGTCGGCGAGAAAGAGGTTGAGCACCTTCAGCCCGCAATCCAGCGCCGCCTTTTCAATCAGCATGTCCGGCATTGAAAAGACGATGAGATTGGGATCGACTGCCTTGATCTTTTTCATGATCCGTTCGGCAAGCGCCGCATCGCGGTTGATCATGTTGCCCATGGCGGCATGGAAGCTGATATGGGAGAGCGCGACCTCCTGTGCGCTGGCAATCGCCGAAAGCGCGCCCAGCTGGTAGAGAACCTGCTGTTCCATTTCTTCTGCATCGACGGGAATTTCGCGGCGGCCGAAGCCGAGACGGTCGGCGAGGCCTGGATGGGCGCCGACACCGACGCCGTTCTGTTTGGCGAGACGCACCATGCGCGCCATCATTTCCGGATCGCCGGCATGGAATCCGCAGGCGATATTCGCCGAAGAGACGACTTCCATAAGCTTCTCGTCGTCGCAGACCTTATAGACGCCGAAACCTTCGCCCATATCGGAATTAACATCGATCTTCATGGTTCCCTCTCCGTGTTCTTCAGGATTATCGTTTCGTGAGCGTGCCGAGTGCGGCGGTGACCAGCGGCAGGGTCTTGCGGATATCGGCGAAATAGGCGTCGATTGCCTGTTCGACCTTCAGCGCCTCGCGCACCGTCGCCTGCACGAAACGGATGCGGCTGCCGATGCGCGCCTGTCCGAGCCGCCAAAGATCGCTGTCGATGATACCGGCCATCTTCGGGTAACCGCCGGCCGTGTTGGCGTCGCTCATCTGGATGATCGGCTCGCCGCCCGGCGGCACCTGAACCACGCCCGGAATGACGCCATAGGAGCGCAACTCGACGGGAGCCGAAAGCATAAGTGGAGTGCCGGCAAGCCGGTAGCCGGTGCGGTCGCTCTGCGAGGTGATTTTCCAGGCTTCGGACCAGAAACGTTCCGCACCTTCGCCGAAAAGATCGTGTTCGGCGGCGGGAATGGCTCTCAGCAGCAATTCGCCATTTTCGGATACCGGAAACATATCCGGCATCGCCTCGGCAAGCGGCATGATGCCGAGGCCGCTTGCCGGCAGCGCCGTTGGTTCGGATGGCGGAACGGACAGCCTGTCGCCGGTGGTGAGGTGGCGTCCCTCATGGCCGCCGAAGGAGCCACGAAGTGAGGTGCTTCGTGATCCCATCACCACGGGAACGTCTATGCCGCCCTGAAGGCAGAGATAGGCGCGCGCATTCTTCAGCGGCGTCGAAAATTCGAGAATCTGACCCTTTTCTGCCCGCGCGCACCAGTAGGGCGGCAGATCAGCACCATTGAGCCGGGCGGCGCAATCCGCACCGGTTACGGCGAAGGTCAGCGCCTCTTCGAATTCGATGCGGAACGGAAAGGTCTGGATTTCAATCGCCGCGGCATCCTCGCCGTTGCCGACAAGAATATTGCCGACCCTGAGCGCGATGGGGTCCATCGCGCCCGTGGCGGTGATGCCGATATTGCGGTAACCGGCACGGCCGAGATCCTGCACGGTGTTCAGCGGCCCGCAGGCAAGAATATGGATCATAGTTCGATCCTTTCGGGAAGGAAACGAACGCGGTCGCCGGGCGCCAGCACCGCCGGCTGTTCGGCGGTGGCGTCGAACATGGTGATTTCGGTGAAGCCCAGCGAATTCCAGCCATTCGGTCCGGTCAGAACCGAGATGCCGGACTGCATGCCGCCGATCGTCACCATGCCCTTCAACATGCGGAGCGACGGGACTTTCTTGCGCGGCATGAAAATGCGCGGATCGAGGCCGCCGAGATAACCGAAGCCCGGCGCGCTGCCGACGGCGAAAACCGTATAGGTCCGCTCGAAATGCAGCCGCACGACTTCCTTGTCCGGCAGGCCGGAATAATCGCAGATCGCTGCAAGGTCGATGGCGTGCTCGCCGCCATAGGTCGTGGGCACTTCGATGGTCTTGCCCAGAAGATCGAGCTCCGCAGTCCTTTGCCAGAGGTCGAGAAGCTCGTCCTCCAAACGCCCGGCATCTTCAGGCGTGCTGCGTAGCACGATCAGCAGGTTGGTCATGCCGGGTATGAGTTCCAGCACTTCGGGGCGGTCCTTCAATGCGCGCGTCAGCGCCCAGATGCGCCGCTGGGCGGGCAAGTCCAGCTCGCCGGGCGCTTCGATCAGAAACGTCTTGTTGCCGATCATCGAGATTTTCGGCAGGCCCAGATGGGCGGGGGTGACGTGGGGCGTTTTCAGCGGGAGGTTGCTCATCGACGTCACCATCATGTTTCGGTCTTGAGAAGGGCGGAGCCATAGCCGAAAAGCGCGCCGGCTTCCGTCACGATTTCGCTGACGGTGCCGGCTTTTTCGGCGATGACCGGAACAAGCACCGGTCCGGCTGCGACGAATGCGACGATCTCGCCTTTCGCTACGGATTGTCCTGCCCGAACCGCCCGGTCGGGGCGCTGCGGATGCGCGAGCGTGAAGATGCCGGCCATCGGTGCACGGGCAAGAATGTCCCCGGCCTTTACCGGCGCTTTGGCCGATTCGATGGGCCGCTGCGCTGCGGGGGGCTGAGCGCCTGCCATGGCAACGATCTTCAATGATCCATCCGGCGTCTCTATTTCAATGGCGGAGACATTGTTGCGCTCGAGGTGAGCGGCAAGATCGGCAATCGTGCCGGGCTCGCTGTAGCGGGATATGGAAACAGGCTGTCGCTTCACTTTGCACTCCGCGCTGCAAGCCAATGTTCGAGGTAATGAATATCCGTACCGCCTTCGGAAAAGGCCGGGTCCTGTAATATTTCCCGATGCAGCGGCAGGTTGGTGGAAACGCCTTCGATGCGCATTTCGTCAAGTGCGCGCCGCATGCGCAGGACTGCCTGCTCGCGGGTCGGCGCATGGACGATGAGCTTGGCGATCAGGGAATCGTAATGAGCCGAAACGCTGTAACCCGCCCTCACATGGGTATCGACCCTGACGCCGGGACCGCCCGGCAGGTGCAGAGCCGTGATAAGGCCGGGGCAGGGAATGAAGCTATAGGGGTCTTCGGCATTGATGCGGCATTCGATCGAATGGCCTTCGCAGACGATATCCTCCTGCGAAATCTCAAGCGGATGGCCAAGAGCGACGAGAAGCTGCTGGCGCACCAGATCCACGCCCGAGGTCATTTCCGTGACCGGATGTTCGACCTGCAGGCGGGTATTCATCTCGATGAAATAAAATTCGCCATTCTCATAAAGAAACTCGAAGGTGCCGACCCCGCGATAACCGATCTGGCGGCAGGCTTCGACGCAGCGATTGCCGACGAAAGCCGCGACATCGGGCGGGATGCCGATGGCCGGACCTTCTTCGACGACCTTCTGGTGGCGGCGCTGCATGGAGCAGTCGCGCAGGCCCACCCACACCCCGTTGCCCTGACCATCGCAGAGAACCTGAATTTCGACATGGCGCGGATGTTCGAGGAATTTTTCGATATAGAGTTCCGGCGTTCCGAAGGCCCGGCTTGCCTCCTCACGCGTGACGAGAACGGCATCCTGAAGAGCAGAGGCCTCGTGCACGACACGCATGCCGCGCCCGCCGCCGCCGCCGGCCGCCTTGACGATGACGGGATATCCGATTTCGGCGGCGATTCTCGAGACTTCGGCCATGTCATCCGGCAGGGCGGAATCGGGTCCGGGAACGCAGGGCACGCCGGCCTCCATCATCGCCCGCTTCGCCGCGATCTTGTCACCCATGGTGCGAATGGCGTCGGCGCGTGGGCCGATGAAGACCGCCCCCGCCGCCTCCACGGCTTCCGAAAAAGACGCTCTTTCGGACAGGAAACCATAGCCGGGGTGAACCGCGCCAGCGCCGGTCAGCTCCATCGCAAGCAATATGGCCGGCACGTTGAGGTAGCTCTGTGTAGGAGAGGCCGGGCCGATGCAGATGGCGGTGTCGGCCGCCTTCAGATAGTCGGCATCCTTATCGGCTTCCGAATAGATCATGACGGTCTTCAGGCCGAGTTCACGGCAGGCGCGCTGCACCCGCAAGGCAATCTCGCCGCGATTGGCGATCAGCACGCTGTCGAATGCTCGTGTCTCAGCCACCTTTGGGAGTGTCGCATCCATCATTCGAACTCCAGCACCGGCTGTCCAAGTTCGACGTCTTCGCCGTCATTGGCGATAAATCTGGCGATCCTGCCGCTTCGTTCGGCCCTAACGGTGTTGAACACTTTCATCGCCTCGATGATGAAGAGTTCCTGTCCTTGCCTGACCTCGTCGCCGGCTTCGGCGAAAGGCGCCGCGCCCGGGCTCGGGGCGCGATGGAAAAGGCCGAATGAGGGTGCTGCGACGATGCCGGATGACGCCGGTGCGGCTGCGGCGGATGCCGGCGCATGTTCTTCGGCGCGGGGTGTCGCGGATGCCGTTTCGGCTACCGCAACGGGCCGGGGCTGCGATGATGGTGCCTGCGGCGAAACGGCATTGTTTTCGCGGATGATCCGGACCGTGGTTCCCTCCTGGCTCACGGTCAATTCGGATACTCGCGAAGAGCCGACGAACTCGATCAGTTTCTTGATCTTTTCCAGATCCATATTGGTTTCCAACGTCTTTTTTATCCCCACGGCGGCAGGCGAGCGGAGCGGAATCCGCACCCTGTCCATCAGCAATAGCTACCATGGGGGCGGGATTGATGGGGTCAGACGAAGTTCCTATGGACATTGCTTTCCGGTTTGATATCCCGCCGCCGCGTGGTGAAACGGTTCGAAGACTCCGAAGGAACGAACCATGGATTCCCGCAAAGGCATTCTCCTCAAAATCTCCGCAGCACTCGCTCTGGTCCTGATGGGCGCCTGCATCAGCAGCCTCAGGGGCGAGATACCCATCGGGCAGGTAGTCTTCTTCAGGTCGGCGGTGGCCATGCTGCCGCTCTGTCTGTGGATGGCGGCGCAGGGCGGTTTTCGAAGGCAGGTGGCCACAAGCCATATTGGCGGCCATCTGGTGCGGAGTTTTTCCGGCACCGGCGGCATGGTCTTCAGCTATCTGGCGCTCGCCTATATTCCGCTGGCCGACGCGACGGCCATCAGTTATGCGACACCGCTCTTCACCGTCATTCTGGCGGTGTTGCTTTTGAAGGAAGTCGTCAGGATTTACCGCTGGACGGCGGTGGTCGTCGGGCTCTGCGGAATCGTGCTGATCCTGTCGCCGCATTTTTCCTTCGATGTTTCGGATGTCGCTTCCGGCTCTGGCGTCGCCATGCTCGGCGGTCTGTTCGGTCTGGCGGCTGCTTTTTTCTCCGCCATATCGATGATCCAGATCCGGCATTTGACGCAGACGGAAAATACCGGCGCAATCATCTTCTATTTCACCCTGCTCACCACCGTCATCGGCTTTGCCAGCATCGGCATGGGCTGGAAAATGCCGACCGCGTGGCAATGGACCCTGCTGATCGGCACCGGTCTTATTGGCGGTATCGCGCAGATATTGGTGACGCTCAGCCTGCGTTATGCCGAGGCCTCGCTGCTCGCGCCGTTCGACTATACGACGATGATCTGGGCGCTGTTGATCGGTTATGCCTTCATGGATCAGGTTCCGGCCCTGACGACCATTCTGGGGGCTTCTATCGTGGTTGCCGCCGGTTTGTTCACGCTGTGGCGGGAAAGGCGGCTGCACAAAAAGCGCGTTACGGAACAGTTGACGCTGTCGGCTCCCTGACGGCCTGTTTCGCCAGCCGGTTTTCGCGCCACATCGCAAAAAGCCCGGCGGCGATGACAGTCAAGGCGCCAATGAGGGTCGCACCCGTCGGCACTTCGGCCATGAAGAGATAACCGAGGGCGATTGCCCATATCATGGTGGTGTAATCGAACGGCGCCAGCAGCGAGGCCTGGGCGTGGCGCAGGCTGAGCGTCATGGCGATCTGGCCGATGCCGCCGGCAAGGCCGCCGCCGGCGAGCAGCAGGAACTGGTGAAAATCCGGCATCTTCCATCCAAATCCGAGCGTGGCGAGGCCGGCCACCACACCCGTCAGCGTATAGATGAGAACGATGCGCGACGGCTTTTCGATACTGTTCAGATGGCGGACAGCGATGGAGGAAAAGGCGGCGCAAAGCGCACCGGTCAGCGCCAGTGCGGTTCCGATCATCGCGACGCTGTCGATTTGAGCGGGGCCTGAGGCGGCATCGAAGATCAGTTTCGGCGAGAGCGTGATGAAGACGCCGATGAAGCCGGTCAGCACGGCGGACCAGCGATATATCCGCACTTTTTCGCCAAGCAGCAGCGCCGCCAGCATGATGGTGAAAAGCGGTGTCGTGTAGCTCAGCACCGTCACATTCACCAGCGGTAGATAGGCGAGCGCCAGAAAGCCGAAGAACATGCCGCCAAGCCCGGCCGAGCTGCCCGCGAGCAGGCTGCCGATGTTCTTTTTGGCCGGCACGGTTATCCGCTCCGAGGAGGCGATGAACCAGAGACAGAGGGGAATGAGGGCAAAAAATCCCCGGCAGAAGACGACTTCGCCGACGGGGATCGCCCCGTTCAGGCCCTTCACGCAGGCGGACATGACTGTGAATGCCAGCATGGCCGTCAGCTTGAGCAAAATTCCGGTCTTAGGATTCATCCCGCTCCCCATCGCAGCCCAAACCGTGTCATGGGGAAGAAGCGGAGAAAAGCCTTAGCCGGCTGTCATAAGAATCTTGTCTTACCCCATTACTCCCTTGAAGACCGGCAGGACCACCGGACGACGCTTTTCCCCTAGGCCCCCGCGGTGATTTGGTGTCATGATCGCATTTCTAACCGGCGGGAGGTTAAGCGGGCATGTTGGATTTGCGCAGGCTGCGATATCTGGTCGCGATTGCCGATTGCGGCTCCATGTCGGCGGCGGCGCGGCAATTGGGGATAGCCCAGCCGGCGCTCAGCCATCACATTACGGAACTGGAACGGCTGGTGGGTTTTCCCGTGCTGCACCGGCTGGCGCGCGGTGTGAAGGCGACGGAAAAAGGTGAAGTCCTGCTTTCCCATGCGCGGGAGATTACCGAGAAGGTTCGGCAGGCGGAAGCGGAAATCCGGGCCATGGCCTATCTGGATGAGAGGGTGATCCGGCTGAGCCTCATTCCCTCCTGGGCCACGGCCTTTGCGCCGAGCATCATCAGCGAGGTTGCCGCTTCGATGCCCAAGGTGTCGCTGCGGCTGATAGAGGCGCGCAATGACGAATCCCTGCGCCTTATTCGTCTCGGCAAGGTGGATATGGCCGTTGCGCTGGTCGGTGCGGAGGACAAGGCCGACGATCTTATCGTCAAGGAGAGCCTGTTTGCCGTTTCTTCAAGGCCTATCGGCCGGTCGATACCGCTTGAGGCTGCGGCAGGGCTCAACCTGATCCTGCCGCCGAAAGACAATCCACTGCGCATATCGATCGACGAGGCCGCCGCCCGCGCCGGAATAACACTGAACGTGACCATGGAGATCGACGGGCAGGACACGATCAAACGCGCCGTCAGCGCCGGTATCGGTGCGACGATCCTGTCATGGAATTCGGTGCAGCAGGAGCAGGAGGCCGGTCAGCTTCAGGCCGCCCATATCACCCAGCCCGTCATTTATCGCTCCATACATCTGTTAAAGGGCAGGGAGGTGGATGAGCGAACGTTCAGGCTGTTCCGCGACCTTTTGCGGGCTGTCGCAAGACGCGAGCCGGCATTCAACCCATAAACGATCTGTATGGGTAAATTGAAAACTCGGTATTTGTATTGTTGATGGCTTCTTCCTAGCCTCCCCGATGAAAGCGTATCGGGGAGGAAAAGATATGCGTTTGAAGACATCTCTGTTTGGCATGCTGGCGGTGGCGGGAATGCTGGCTGCGGGAGGGGCGGCGGCGGAATATCCGGAGCGGCCGGTGACGCTCGTCATCGGTTATCCAGCGGGCGGTGGCACCGATATCCAGTCGCGGGCGTTGGTGCCCTATCTTGAAAAATATCTCGGCACATCGGTCGTGGTGGAAAACCGCGAAGGTGCCGGCGGGTTGATCGGCGCGACCTATATCGCCAATGCGAAGCCTGACGGTTACACCATCGGAGCGCTAAATTTCCCATCCATGTATTCGCCGATCGTGCAGGGCAATGCCAGCTACAAGGAAGACGCCTTCACCCCGCTCGCAAACCAGATCGGCGGCGATCTGGCGCTGACGGTCAACAAGGTATCGCCGATCAAGACCGCCAAGGAGTTCGTGGAGGCGGCCAAGGCGAACCCGGTCGTCGTTGGCGTGACGGGTATCGGTCACCCAAGCCAGATTACAGCCCTGCTGTTCGAAGAGGCGGCGGGCGTGAAGCTCAATTTCGTGCCCTTCAATGGCGGCGGACCGGCACGGCTTGCCATGCTCGGCAACCACGTCACGCTCGGTTTCATGAACCTCAACGAGGTCTTCGCCGACAATCGTTCGGGCGCACTGCGTGTGCTGGCGACCTCCGGTGCCGAGCGTTCGCCGCTTTCGCCTGATGTGCCGACCTTCAGGGAAGCCGGCTACAATGTTCAGTTCAGCCTACTGGCGGGCTTCGGCGCGCCGAAGGGCTTGCCGGCGGATGTGGAGGCAAAGTTGGTCGATGCCTTCCAGAAGGCGCTGAAGGACCCGGATTATCTTGCCGACGCCAAGAAGCGCGAACTGACCACGCTGCCGCTGACCCAGGCCGAATTTGCCGAGGCGCTCAAGAAGGGCAACGCCAATCTGGCCGAGCTCTGGAAAAGCAAGCCCTGGACGAAATAAGCGGCCGGTACCGACCGCTTCTCTCACCCCTAATCAAAATGACGCTTGGGCCGCGTTTGGTCCGGGCATGACCCACTGTTGAAAGGAACCCGGCCAATGGCCCATGTCATCCGCAATTTCCAGCGCCCTTCCAAGGCCGATATCGAGGCGATCAGCAAATTCAGCCCCGCCACCATTCATGAGGCGCAGGGCAAGCTCGGCGCTCTCGATTATCGTATCAAGCCGATCAAACCCGGCCTGAAAATCTGCGGCCCGGCGATCACCGCGAAATGCCACATCGGCGATAATCTGATGATTTTCGAAGCCATCAATCTGGCGAAGCCCGGCGATGTGCTGGTCATCGATGGCGGTGACAATCCCAATCAGGGCGGCTTTGGCGATGTGCTGGCTGCCGCTTGCATCGGCAAGGGCATTGTCGGTTTCGTGGTCAGCGCCGCCGTGCGTGATGGCAAGGGGCTGCGCGAGATCGGTTTCCCGGTGTTCTCGCTCGGGCTTTGCATGAAGGGCACCTCCAAGGACACGCTCGGCACCATCAACCATCCGGTCGTGGTCGGCGGTGAACTGATCAGCCCCGGCGATATCGTCTGCGGCGATGATGACGGCGTTGTCGTTGTTCGCGAGAAGGATATCGCAAAGCTCGTCAAGGCCTGCCAGGAGCGTGACGACCACGAGAACCACATGATGGAGCTGCACCGTCAGGGCAAGATGGATATCGAGGATCGCTACGACATGATGCGCTCGAAGGGATGTGTCTGGGCCGATTAAGCCAGTGATTAAACGTCGGATACGCCGTGTCGGGAGGCGCGGCGTATTTCCGATGAGGAGGGGAGATAATCATGGCCGAAAACGGCTCGAAACTGACCGCGAATATTCTGTCCGGGGCCTTCTTTCTGGCCGCCGCCGCAGGGCTTTATTATGGCGCGCGGCCGCTGAGCATGGGCACCAATTTCCAGCCCGGACCCGGCTATATGCCGACGGTCATCGCGGCTTTGATGTTCGCACTCGGCATCGCGCTGCTTTTGCAGGATTTGCTGGGAAAGACACCGTCCGAAGCCTGGGTGGCGCCGAAAACGCGTCCGTTTCTGGCGGTCGCCGGCATTGTCGGTTTTGCGCTGCTGATCGAGCCATTGGGCTTCATCGCCGCCGCTTTCGTGCTGATCGTGCTCGCCTGCATCGCTTATGGCAGGATCCGGCCGGTTGAAGTTCTGCTGCTTTCGGCGGTGCTCATCCTTGCCTGCATCCTCATTTTTGTTGTCGGCCTCGGACAGAGGATACCGCTGCTGCCATGACTGATCTTTTTTCTAATATCATCCTCGGGTTCGGTGTGGCCGTCACGCCAGTAAACCTTTTCTACTGCCTGCTTGGCGTCACGCTCGGCACGATGATCGGCATCCTGCCGGGCATCGGCCCTTCCGCCACCGTCGCGCTGCTTCTGCCCATCACTTATACGATGCCGGATACGGCGGCCCTGATCATGCTCGCAGGCATTTTTTATGGCGCGCAGTATGGCGGCTCGACCACGGCGATCCTCGTCAATCTGCCGGGTGAATCCTCATCCGTCGTCACCTGCATCGATGGATATGCCATGGCCCGGCAGGGCAGGGCGGGTGTGGCGCTGGCCACGGCGGCGCTCGGGTCGTTTTTCGCCGGCACGGTAGCGACCGTTCTGATCGTCGTTGTCGCAAAGCCGCTTTCGGCCATTGCGCTTGCCTTCGGCCCGGCCGATTATTTCAGTCTGGTGATCTTCGGGCTGCTGTTTGCCGTGTTCCTGTCGAGCGGATCGCCGGTCAAGGCGGTCGGCATGGTCGCCTTCGGCATTGCACTCAGCCTCGTCGGCATCGATCCGACATCGGGCGAGCAGCGTTTCACCTTCGGCATGGCGGAACTGTTCGACGGTATCGATTTCGTCGTTCTTGCCATCGGGCTTCTCGGCGTCAGCGAAATCCTCTTCAACCTGCAGCAGGGCGTGGAGCGCGATGCGGACACGGTAAAAACCGGATCGCTGATGCCGACCCGGCAGGATTTTAAACAGGCCTTTCCGGCCGTGCTGCGCGGCACGGCGCTCGGCTCTTTCCTCGGCGTGCTGCCCGGCGGTGGTGCGATTATGAGTTCGTTCGCGAGCTACGCGCTGGAGCGCAAGATCGCCAAGGATCCATCCCGTTTCGGCAAGGGCGCAATCGAAGGGCTGGCGGGGCCGGAAAGCGCCAACAATGCCGGCGCGCAGACCTCCTTCATCCCGCTTCTGACGCTCGGTATTCCCGCCAACGGCCTGATGGCGCTGATGGTCGGGGCGATGATGATACAGGGCATTACACCGGGACCTGAAGTCATGCAGTCGCGGCCCGATCTCTTCTGGGGGCTTATCGCCAGCATGTGGGTGGGCAATCTTCTGCTCCTGGTGCTGAACCTGCCGCTCATCGGCATCTGGGTTCGCCTTCTCGGCATACCCTATCGCTTCTTGTGCCCCGCCATTTTGATGTTCTGCGCCATCGGGGCCTATGGCCTGTCCTACAGCGTCGTCGACGTTCTGTTCTGCGCGGTCTTCGGCATTGTCGGCTTCTTCCTGCGCAAGATCGGCTGCGAGCCGGCGCCGCTGGTGCTGGGCTTCGTTCTCGGTCCGCTTCTGGAGCAGAACATGCGCCTAGGGCTGCTGATTTCGCAGGGAAGTTTCTCGACATTCGTCACCCATCCGATCAGCGCCACCCTGCTCGCATTGTCCGGCATGGTCGTCATCATGATGGCGATGCCGGCGATCATGCGCCGTCGCGAGGTGGTGTTCCAGGGTGATGACGACTGACGATCAATCGAGCCGGCACGGCCGGCCAAACAAAGGTGAAACAATGCATATTCTGATAATCGGCGCCGCCGGAATGATCGGCCGCAAATTGACGCAACGTCTCGCTTCTGACGGAGAGCTTGGCGGTGCGAATATCACCGAAATGACGCTGACGGATGTTTTCGAGCCGACCGCGCCGAAGGGCTTTGGCGACGTAGTGACCGTCGAGCGCAGCGATCTGTCGAATGCCGGCGTCGCCGAAAAGCTGATTGCCAAGCGACCGGATGTGATCTTCAACCTCGCCGCCGTGGTTTCGGGAGAGGCGGAGGCCGATTTCGAGAAGGGCTATCGCATCAATCTCGATGGCGGGCGTTCGCTGTTCGAGGCCATTCGTCTGGAGCATCAGAAGGATGGATACCGCCCGCGTGTGGTCTTCTGCTCGTCGCTCGCGGTTTTCGGGTCGCCTTTCCCCAAGGTAATTGGCGACGAGTTCCTGCCGGCGCCGTTGACCAGCTATGGCACGCAGAAGGCGATCGTGGAGCTGTTGCTTGCGGATTATAGCCGTCGCGGTTTCTTCGATGGCGTCAGCATCCGCCTGCCCACCATCTGTATCCGCCCCGGCAAGCCGAATGCGGCTGCCTCCGGCTTCTTCTCCAATATTCTGCGCGAACCGCTGGTGGGCCAGGAAGCGGTGTTGCCCGTTGCCGATACCGTGCGCCACTGGTTCGCCAGCCCGCGCTCGGCCGTCGCCTTCCTGCTGCGCGCCGCGAGCGTCGATCTCTCCGGGCTCGGCGTTCGCCGCAATCTCATCATGCCGGGACTTTCGGCGACGGTGGCCGATGAAATCGAGGCCCTGCGCGCCTTTGCCGGGGAAAAGGCCGTGGCGCTTATCAAGCGTGTTCCCGACGAGCGTATCATCCGGATCGTCGACGGCTGGGCCGAGGATTACGATCCGCAACTGGCGCTGTCGCTTGGCTTCAGGGCGGAAACGTCCTTTGCCGAGATCATTCAGGCGCATGTGGAAGATGAGCTGGAGGGGAAAGCAGCATGAGTGATGGAAAGATCGCGCTCGTTACGGGCGGAGGAACAGGAGTCGGCAAGGCGATTGCCAAAGCGCTTCTTGAAGAGGGTTACAGCGTCGCGATCACCGGGCGGCGGCGTGAGGTTCTGGATGCCGCCGTTGGCGAATGGCGCGAACATGGAGACCGTATTCTTGCCGTCGCGGCTGATATTTCCGTTCCGGCCGATGTCGAACGGCTGTTTGCGGAGGTCACCGGACGTTTTGGCCGCCTCGACCTTCTGGTCAACAATGCCGGCATGTCGGCGCCGGCTGTCCATATCGAAGATGTGCCGTTCGAAACCTGGAACGCGGTGGTCGGGGCCAATCTCACGGGCGCCTTTCTCTGCACCCAGGCGGCATTTCGCCAGATGAAGGCGCAATCGCCGCAGGGCGGGCGCATCATCAATAACGGCTCGATTTCGGCCACCACGCCGCGGCCGCGTTCGGCGCCCTATACCGCGACCAAACACGCGATCACCGGCCTTACCAAGTCGGCCGCGCTGGATGGCCGGGCATTCAACATTGCCTGCGGGCAGATCGATATCGGCAATGCTAGCACGGAAATGACGCGCGCCATGGCAACCGGTGTGTTGCAGGCGGATGGCAGCACCGCCGTCGAACCGACCATCGATGCCAGCATCGTCGCCAAAGCCGTGGTGCATATGGCCTCGCTGCCGCTCGAGGCGAATGTGCTGACCATGACGGTGATGGCGAGCGGCATGCCTTTCGTCGGTCGCGGCTAAGGAGCGCGCATGAAGCCCGATCTTCTGCAAACCTACCCGCTTCAGCCACAGATAGAAGCCGAACTGCAAAAGCGCTTCCGGGTCCATCGCTGGCACGAAATATCCGACAAACAGACGTTTCTGCAGGCGGAGGCGGCGTCGATAAAGGCTGTCGTCACCGGCGGTCATATCGGCCTTGCCCCTGATCTCGCCGCCTGCCTGCCCGCTCTCGAAATCGTCGCCATTAACGGCGTCGGTTTCGACAAGGTTGATCTCGATCAGGCCCGCGCGCGCGGCTTCAGGGTCACGAACACGCCGGACGTGCTGACCGAGGATGTCGCCGATCTCGCCATTGGCCTTTCCATCATGCTGCTGCGCCAGCTCGTCAGCGCGGATCACCATGTCCGCTCGGGGGAGTGGAAAAAAGCCGAGATGCCGCTTGGCAACAAGGCCTCGCGGCGGCGTTACGGTATTTACGGGCTTGGCCGCATAGGCCGCGCCATCGCGGCGCGGCTGGAAGCCTTCGATGCGGAGATTTCCTATTTCAGCCGGCGGAAACAGGACGTGGCCTATGATTATCATTCAACGGCAGTGTCGCTCGCAAGCGCCTGCAATGTCCTGATCGTCGCGGCGGCGGCGACGCCGGAGACCAGACACGCGATCAACCGCGAGGTGCTGGAGGTGCTGGGGCCGGACGGCGTGCTCGTCAACGTCGCTAGAGGATCGCTGGTGGATGAAAAGGCGCTGGTCGATATTCTGATGGCAGGTGGGCTGAAGGGTGCGGCACTCGATGTTTTTGAGAACGAGCCGCATGTTCCCGAGGCGCTGATCGGCATGCGCAATGTCGTTCTCGCCCCGCATATCGGCGCTGCGACCCATGAGACGCGGCTTCAGATGGGCGCTCTGGTTCTCGCCAATCTGGATGCGCATTTCGCAGGACAGGACCTGCCGACGGCGGTGGTCTAGAATGTACCTGTGGCCGGCACGGGGAACATATGCCCTGCCGGCCGGATTGCCGCATCGCTTAAAGTGGTGCAATCGCCATCCATACAAGTTGCTTATTACTCCAAAAAAAATCGGTCTTAGGCAAGCGATGAAAGCTTCACTAATGTTTGCTCAACGATAGGGGACAAACATGCCATTCTCAGACTACAAGACCGCACTCGTAACCGGCGCATCTTCCGGAATTGGCGCCGCCGTCGTCGAGCGCCTTTGCCGCGAAGGGCTGGAAGTGCATGCGGTTGCCAGAAGCGCGGACGCTCTCAACAAGCTGGCGAAGCGCACGGGCTGCTTTGCCCATGCCATCGATGTGACGGACCGGCCGGCGCTTGCAAAGCTGACGAGCGAAGTTGCGTTCGATGTCCTCGTGAACAATGCCGGCGTTGACCGCCCGAAGAAGTTTCTCGAAGCGGATGAGAGCGATATCGATCTCCTGATCGACGTCAACCTGCGCGCCGTGCTGCATCTGTGCCGCATGGTGGTGCCGGGCATGGTGGCGCGCGATCGCGGCCACGTCATCAACATCTCCTCCATTGCCGGCAATTATAATTTCGGCGGCAATTCCACCTATCATGCCAGCAAGGCCGGCGTGGCGATGCTGTCCAACCAGCTGCGTATCGATGCTTTCGGCAAACGCGTGCGGGTGACGGAAATCTGCCCCGGCCGCGTCGCGACCGATATTTTCAACCATGTGCATGGCGATGATCCGAGCATTCGCGAACGTTTCATCGATGGTTTCGAATTGCCGCAGGCATCCGATATCGCCGATGCGATTGCGTTTGCCATCGCCGCACCCGTGGCCATGAATATCGGCCACATGGAAATTACCCCGACGCTTCAGGTCATGGGCGGGCTGCAGACGGCCAAGCCCCAAACGGTTGAAAATCGGCCGGCTGAAAAGGTCGCGGCGGGCGGAGCCGGAGGAAAAGTCGCGTGAGCGGTTTTGACCTCGGCGCAATTTTGAACAATGCGGACTACGTCTCGATGCTTTTGCATGGCATCCAGATGACGTTCATCATCTATGCCGGCTCGTGGCTGCTCGCCATGTCGCTCGCCATCGTGCTTCTCGCCATCCGCCTCTCGCCCTTCCGCTTCGGCGATCCGCTGGTGGCGGCCTATGTGTCCTATCACCGCAATGTGCCGACGCTCGTGCAGCTGATGCTCTGGTATTTCGGCGTCTTCACGCTGCTGCCGAGCGGGCTGGCCAGCTGGCTTTCCAGCCATAATGCGGAAGCTATCTTCGCCATTATCGGCCTCGGTCTCTGTCAGGCGGCCTATTTCAGCGAGGATCTGCGTTCGGGCGTTCGCTCCATCAATCCCGGCCAGATGGAGGCGGCGCGCGCTCTTGGCCACAGCTATGTCTCGGCCATGCGCTTCGTCATCATGCCGCAGGGCGTTCGCAATGCGCTGCCGCCGCTCATCAACCACAGCACCTCGCTGTTCAAGAACAGCAGTCTCGGCGTTCTGATCGGCGCACCGGAACTGACCCATGCGGTCAAGGAAGTCGAAAATCTGAGTTTCCGGACGTTTGAGGTCTATCTGGTCGCCACCGTGCTTTATCTGTTCTTCTCGCTGCTGATCATGGGTCTTGGAGCCTATATCTCCATGCGTGCCGATCCTCTGCGGAGGGCGCGGGCATGATCCACGACATGATCGCAATCATTCAGGATTACTGGCTGCTGCTCCTGATCGGCCAATATCCCAACGGCCCGCTCGGCGGCCTTGCCAACACGCTCATCCTGTCGGCGCTCAGCATTGCGCTTGCCTTTCCCGTCAGCATCCTGATGGCGCTGGCGCGGCTGTCGAAATGGCGGGCCCTGCGCTGGCCGGTGACCGCAGTGGTTTATTTCACCCGTGGCGTGCCGCTGCTGATGCTCATTCTCTGGAGCTATTTTCTCGTTCCGCTCTGGACCGGCGCCGATGTGCCGAGCTTCGTGACGATGCTGGCCACGCTCGTCATCTATCAGGGCGCTTTCATGAGCGAAGTCGTCCGTGCCGGCATCGTATCGCTGGGCACGGGGCAGATGGATGCGGCACGGGCGCTCGGCCACGGTTATTTCGGCGCGATGCGCTATGTCATCCTGCCGCAGGCGCTCTACAACATGATCCCGAGCCTGATCTCGACCTTCGTATCCACCATAAAGGATACGACGCTCGGCTACGTCATCAATGTGCCGGACCTGACCTTTGCGGCGAACCAGGTGAACAACCAGCTTTTGACCCAGCCCTTCCAGGTCTTCCTTATTCTGGCGCTGGTTTATTACATCATCTGCTGGTCGCTCACCCATGTCGCCAATCTTCTCGAGCGGCGTATCGCCCGCCGCCGGGCCGGCCCGCGCGGCAAGCTTGCCGCAGACACGGCACCGGCCCCCGCCAATATCGCTACGGAGCAGCTATGACCGCGCCAGTTTCCGCCACTCAGGACGCCTACACCATCACGCTTTCGCAGGTCTGCAAAAGCTATGGCGATTATCAGGTGCTCAAAGATGTCAACGAAAACGTCACCCGTGGCGAGGTCGTGGTCATCTGCGGGCCGTCGGGCTCCGGCAAATCCACCCTCATCCGCACGATCAACCGTCTGGAAGAGATCAGCAGCGGCTCGATCATGCTGGATGGCAGGAACATCCATGCCCAGATGCGCGCAAAGGAGCTGAACGCACTGCGCAGCCGTGTGGGCTTCGTCTTCCAGAGCTTCAACCTCTTCCCGCATCTGTCGGTGGTGGAGAATGTCTCCATGTCGCCGGTCCGGGTGAAGGGCGTTGCTCCGGCCGTCGCCCATGACAAGGCGCTGCAGCTTCTCGACCGCGTCGGCTTGGCCGACAAGGCCGGTTCCTATCCCGCCCAGCTTTCCGGCGGTCAGCAGCAGCGCGTCGCCATCGCGCGGGCGCTCGCCATGGAGCCGCCGGTCATGCTGTTCGACGAGCCGACCTCAGCGCTCGATCCGGAAATGGTTGGCGAAGTGCTCGCCGTCATGAAGAGCCTCGCCGCCGAAGGCATGACCATGCTCTGCGTCACCCATGAAATGGGCTTTGCCCGTGAAGTGGCCGATCGCATCTGGTTCATCGATGCCGGGCGCATTCTCGAAACGGCAAAACCGGACGAGTTTTTCAAAAATCCGCAACATCCGCGTGCCCAGCGGTTTCTTGCCGATTTGAGACACTAGACCCAACCTCTATATAATAACGGGAGAACTGAAATGAACTGGAAGTGCATTACTCTTACCGCCATATTGGCAACCTCGGCTGCTGTCCTGCCGGCCAAGGCCGACCAGCTCGACACGATCATGGCGAACAAGACGCTGCGTTGCGCGACATTCGCCGATGTGCCGCCTTTCGCCTCACCGGACCCGAAGACGCGCGAAATGGCAGGCTTCGACGTCGATCTGTGCGGCGCTATCGCCAAGGAACTCGGCGTCAAGGCCGAGATCAAGCCGGTGTCGGTCGAAGCGCGCGTTCCCGAAGTCAAGCTCGGCCGCGTCGACCTCTCGGTCGCCAACCTCGCTTATACCCAGAGCCGAGCCGAACAGATCCAGTTCAGCGACCCATATTACCTGGCTAAGGAAATGCTGATCGTTCCGGTCGATGACCCCGGCACCAAGAAGTCCGATTTTGTCGGTCAGCGGATCGCATCCAGCAAGGGCTCGACATCGGAACTCTCCGTCAAGCTCAACAAGTCCGAGCCGCTGACGTTCCAGGATACGGCATCCGCCTATCTCGCCGTGCAGCAGGGCAAGGCGCGCGGCATCGTCGGCAACACCATGACGATGACGAAGTTCGTCAACGAATCCAAGACCAAGGGCAAGCAGATGCGCATGATCGAAGAGCCGATGCTCTTCCAGCCCATCGGCATCGGTATGGCCAAGGACAACCCGGCGCTGACTGCGAAGATCAACGAAATCCTGCGCAAGCTCGATGCGGATGGCGAAATCAACCGCATCTGGGACAAGTGGCTTGGCCCGAACACCGAATACAAGATGACGCGCACCGACAAGGTCGTGCCTCTGTCCGAACTGAAGTTCGACCCGATCCCCTGAGCTTCGGCTCAGCCTCGGCAATTTCCAACTCTTCAACACTATCGGTCGGCGAGACGCTCTCGCCGACAGCTTCAACGTGGGAGGTTTTCATGATCCACATTAAAGATATCGCGCAGCGTCCGGCCAAGGCGGATGTCGACGCCCTTGCCAAATTCTCTCCCGCCACGATCCATGAGGCGCAGGGACGCCGCGGCGCATTGTCCTCGCGGCTGAAGCCGGTCGATTATCGCATGAAGCTCTGCGGCCCGGCCTTCACGGTCAAATGCGCGCCGCGCGACAACATCATGCTGCAGCTTGCCATCAACTATGCCAAGCCGGGTGACATCATCGTCGTTTCCGCCGGCGAATATGAAGAAGCCGGTTCCTTCGGTGACGTGCTGGCCAATGCCTGCCTCGCAAAAGGCATCGGCGGCCTGGTAACGGATACCGGCGTGCGCGACACGCTGCAGCTGCGGGACCTCGGCTTTCCGGTCTTCTCGCTCAGCGTTTGCATCAAGGGTACGGTCAAAGAGACCATTGCCGCGGTCAACGATCAGGTGATCGTCGGTGGCGAGATCATCAATCCGGGCGATATCATCGTCGGCGACGCCGACGGTCTCGTCGTCGTCAGGCGCGAGGAAGCGCAGGAAGCGGCCAGGCTTTCGCAGGCCCGCGAAGATGCCGAGGCCGGTTACATCGAAGCCTACAAGCAGGGCAAGTCGGTGATCGAGGTCAGCAAGCTCGAGCCGGTTCTGAAAGCCAAGGGCCTCGTGGTCGATATCTGAGACAGGTCCGGACAATGGGCAACGGCGGCGACGGCCGCCGTGTGAGCCTTATGGGAAGAGAGACTATGAAAGCGGTTGTCATCCACGCGGCGAAGGATCTGCGGATCGAGGAACGGGAGACCGAGCAGCCCGGTCCGGGGCAGGTCGAGGTCGCCATCGAAGCGGGTGGCATCTGCGGCTCCGACCTGCATTATTACAATCATGGCGGCTTCGGCACCGTGCGCGTGCGGGAGCCGATGATCCTCGGCCATGAGGTCGCCGGCACCATCAAGGCTTTGGGAGAGGGTGTCTCCGGTCTCGCCGTTGGCGACCGCGTTGCCGTATCGCCGAGCCGGCCCTGCAACCATTGCGAATTCTGCCTGAAGGGTCAGCAGAACCAGTGCCTGAACATGCGCTTTTATGGCTCCGCCATGCCCATGCCGCATATTCAGGGCGCATTCCGCCAGCGTCTCGTCGCCGAGGCGTATCAGTGCCACAAGGTGCGGGATGGCGTCTCCATTCATGAAGCGGCCATGGCCGAACCTTTCGCGGTAACGCTGCATGGCGTCAACCGCGCCGGCGCATTGACCGACAAGCGCGTTCTGGTCACCGGCTGCGGGCCGATCGGCGCGCTTGCCATCATCGCCGCCCGCGCCCATGGCGCCCGGGAAATCGTCGCAACCGATGTCATGGATGCGGTTCTGCAAAAGGCGCTCGCCATCGGCGCCGACCGTGTCATCAATGTCGCCGATGACCCGGATGCGCTCTCCGCCTATTCGGCAAACAAGGGTTATTTCGATGTGCAATTCGAGGCGTCCGGCAATGAAAGAGCCGTCCGTTCTGGTCTTGAAGCGCTGAAACCGCGTTCCACCGTGGTTCAGCTCGGTCTTGGCGGCGATGTGTCCATTCCGCAGAATATGGTGGTCGCCAAGGAAATCGAGATGAAGGGCACCTTCCGGTTCCATGAGGAATTCGGACTTGCCGTCGATTTCATCAACCAGCGCCGTGTCGACCTGAAGCCCCTTTTGACCGGAACCTTTCCGCTAGAAGAGGCAGTTGCGGCATTCGAAGCCGCCGGTGACAGGAGCAGGTCGATGAAGGTTCAACTCGCCTTTTAACGGGTGCCGGTACCCGATTTCGAAACGGCCGCAGGACGATTCCGATTGCGGCCGTTTGTGCGCGGTTGAAAGATCATTCGGGCCGTGACCGGACAAAGCGCTGTTCCAGAACCTCGCTTCCCCACTGGCTGCCCGGATGTTCCTCGACGCATTTGAAGCCATGGGTTTCGTAAAGGTGCCGCGCGGCCAGGAGGCCGTTGAATGTCCAGAGATGGGTTTCGGCAAAACCCTTTTCATCGACGAAGGCCAGTGCGGTTTCCAGCAGTCTGCGTCCGACACCGCCACCGCGCACCCCGTCATCAACGATGAACCAGCGCAGATGCGCAATATCCGCTCCGAGATCTTCGCCATCGATAGCGACGGAGCCAATGATCTCCTGTCCGCGCATTGCGACCCAGATCGCATTCTTCGGGCTTTCGAGCCGGTTGCAAAAAGCGGCAAGGCCTTCGGCCACGACGGATTCGAAACGTTGGCCGAAGCCGGATGTCCGGGCGTAATGAAGCGCATGCATCTGCGTGATCCGGGCAATGATGCCGGGTCTGTATCCCTCCAGGATCGCCATGGAGGGAGCAACGGTATCGGTCCTGTCTCCCAGCGCATCGGCGTAAAGACGAAGTCCCTGGAGGATCGTGTCGGCATCCGTCGATGTAAGCTGCCTCAGGGCGCCGGAGACCTGCCGGTTCGCGAAGCCATGAATGGCGCTCACCTGTTCTTGTCCCTGACCCGTAAGACGCAGCCGCTTGATGCGGCTGTCTCCTTCATCCGTTTCTTCGCGAACATCGCCCGACAGGACGAGCTTGCGCAGCATGCGGCTGACACTCGATTTTTCAAGCCGCAGAAGTTTTCCCAGATCCCGCGCCGTGATGTCGGGGCATGCCTCGATCTCAATCAGGGCATGCACGGCGGAGGGCGGCAGATCGGTGCCTGCAAAATCTCCCCCCATGAAGCCGAGTTCACGGACGAGCCGGCGGGAGGTGGAACGGATGTCGTTTATGGGGAATGGCTGTTGGGGCACGTTCAATCCATTATGGTTGCATCATGCAACCATAATCATATTCCGCCTGACTTGCCAAGATTGCTCCCGACGTAAAAGGCTGGCTTTCTCAGCAAAAGCGGGCAATCTGCTCTTCCGGTCGCCGACAATGGCGGCTAAACCGATATTATCGGCAAGATGGATATTCGCTGAGATCGCGCGGCGGGACCTTACCTGCGCGGTTTGCGGTAGTTGATTATCCGGCTATGGAGCAGGCATGCCCGACACGCCCCGATTTTTCCGTTACGCGGTTTTAGCGGCCATGTTTCCGGTGGCCGTCCTCGGCCTGGTGGCAACCCCGAATGAATATCGCGCCATCGGCGTCGAGACCGTCGATTGCGATGGCCCCATATCCGTTCTGATTGCCGCGGTGCCGGCGCTTGCGGCCTATGCAATTATCGGCTGGATGTTTCTCTCCGGAGCCAAACGCCATCGCTCGCTGATTTCAGCCTGTTTTTGCGGACTTGTTTGCCTGGCCCTCGTCTGGAACATCGGCATGGCGCTTCAGGAACAGCGACGAAACGCGGCTGAAACGGCATGCGGTTTCAGTAGTCGGTTGTGACCGCGCTCCGCCCCAGTTCTTCTCTAACGTCCTGCCTGTTCAACGGAACCGAAGGTTCCGGCGTGTGAGTTGATCGACGGAGGTGCAGCCCATCAGCTTCATGCCGCGCTCTATTTCGATACGCATCAGCTCGAGCGCCCGTTCGACGCCCGGTTGCCCGGCAGCAGCCAAGGGGAAAAGATAATAGCGGCCGAGCCCCACCGCTTTTGCGCCGAGAGACAATGCTTTCAGAACATGGGTGCCGCGCTGTACGCCGCCATCCATCATCACGTCGATCCGGTCGCCGACCGCATCGACGATCTCGGCCAACTGATCGAAGGCGCTGCGGGAGCCATCGAGCTGACGCCCGCCGTGATTGGAAAGCACGATGCCGCTGCAGCCGATCTCCACGGCGCGTCTGGCGTCATCCACCGACATGATGCCTTTTAAGCAGAACGGCCCGCCCCATTCGCGCACCATTTGCGCCACATCGTCCCAGTTCATCGAAGGGTCGAGCATGTCGGTGAAATAGCGGCTGATGGAAAGAGCGCCGCCGTCCATTTTAATGTGGTCGTCGAGCTGCGGCAGGCTGAAGCGCTCATGCGTTAGGTAATTGATGCCCCAGGCCGGCTTGATGGCGAATTGCGCGATGCCGGAAAGATTGAGCTTGAACGGAATGGCAAAGCCGGTCCGCTTGTCGCGCTCGCGGTTGCCGCCGGTAATGCTGTCCACCGTCAGCATCATCGTCTCGACCCCGGCGCTCTTGGCGCGCGCCATCATATCGCGGTTGAGGCCGCGATCCTTGTGGAAATAGAACTGATAGACCTGCGGGCCGCCGCTGATCCGGCGCGCTTCTTCAAGGCTCGTGGTGCCGAGCGAGGAGACGCCGAACATCGTACCGTATTTCCCCGCCGCTGCCGCAACCGCCCGTTCCCCCTGATGGTGGAAGAGGCGCTGCAGCGCCGTCGGCGAACAATAGACCGGCATGGACAGCTTCTGCCCCATGACGGTGACCGACATATCCACATCAGCCACGCCCCGCAGCACATCGGGAACGAGATCGCATTTTTCGAAGGCGGCCGTGTTTCGCCGATACGTCACCTCATCATCGGCGGCGCCGTCTATATAATTGAAGATCGGTCCGGGCAGACGCTGTTTGGCCATGCGGCGAAAATCGTGGAAATTATAGCAGTCTTTGAGTTGCATCTTTTACTCGACCGGTCCGGTTTGAAAGCTTTCAAAAGAGTGTCGGAAACCTATACCGGAGATTTATAGCGGGCAATCAGGCCACGGACGATTTCCGCAGGCTCGAAGCGATGGATGCCGTGAGGTTGGAACGGCAGGAGATGTTCCGCACCGAGAAGCTTCGCTGAAAGCCAGAGAACGGACATCCACATTTCCGTGCCCTGCAGCCCGGCCGGATGCCCCTCGGCAAAGGCAAATCCCCTGTTTCTTTGCCAGCGTCCTTCATTTCGGCGCAGAATTTCGCGGGCTATCTCCTTTGCCTAGTCCTGCCGGTGATCCGTCTGTTTCAGGCACAGAAGAAGCGGATGGATCGTATCGAGCAGGTTGCAGGCATTAAAATCCTCGCCATGGAAACCGCCATAGGCACGATAATTGGCGATAACGGAGTCAATTGCTGCTTCCGGATGGGGAAGGGGCAGGCCGAACTGTGCGTAAGAGCCGCGGCTAAGCCGATAAAAACCGTTGACCGGTTGCAGCAGGCCCTGTGCGGAGGTCGGCCTACCCCAAAGTCCGGTGGTTTTACCCACATTCATCGCCAGCCAGCCGAAGAGAACGGTGAGGTTGTTGCCGGATGTGAAATAGCGCCTGTTGAAATAAAGCGCGGTGGCGATGGCGTCTATGGTGGCGCCGCAATGCCATGCACGGCTTTGCCACGGCAACTCTTCCAGCAGGGGGATGAGTTCTTCGGCGCGCAGACGCTCCACAAAAGCGATCGGCTGTTTTGGCGCAGCACCGAAACATTCAAGCGCATATCCGACAGCCAGAATATTATAGAGGACGGCAGGGTCCTTCTCGGGAGGCGTCGAGGTGCGGTGGTGACGGTTAAGAAACAGCCCCGTTTCCTGATCCTGCAGGGCCTGAAGACTGGCCACGGTTTTTCCGGCATCGAAAGCGATCTTTTCCTGTCCGAAGGCTGCTGCGATCTCGATGGCATCGCACAGATGCCTGACGCTTTCGACCTCACGTCCGGATGCATCGGCGGAACGATAGATGCCATCCTTGCCATAGGAGCGGATGGCGGCAAGCCAGTCGTCGGCAATCTCCTTGCCGAGTTCTTGCAGCAGGCCATTAGGTTCCGTCAGCTTCGGCGCGGCCGCTTTTTCTCCGCGATATCGCAGAACCCGGGCGGGAACGCCGCCTGCAATGGCCATGGCGGGAATGTTCTTCGCCACCACCGCGCCTGCGGCAATAATTGCGCCGCGCCCTATCTTCACGCCATCCAGCACAACCGCATTGGCGCCGATCCAGACGTCGTCGCCGATCTCTATCCCGAGTGAGGTCAGCGGTTGGCGATAGATCGGAGTTTCAATGTCGTCGAAGCCATGGTTGAAGCCGACGATGCTGACATGTGAGGCGATGCGCACAGCATTGCCGATTGTGACCTTACCGGAAAGACAGGCATAGGGGTTGATCGAGACATTTTCGCCGAGTTCGATATCGCCGCGCACGATTGCGTAGCCGGCGATCCACGACTGCGCACCCATCAACAGCCTGTCCGTATGCACCTCCGCCCTGGCGGCAATGTAGACGCCCTGCCCGAAAACGGCGTTTGCAGAGCCCTCGAGGCTACGCAGCCGCGCCTGATGGTACGGGCTGTCGATATCCTCCTGCTTCCGCTCCCAGGTCAGAATGTTCAGCCGATCCGGTCTCTGGGAAACACCCGGTGTGTCGTCGATCATCTCCGTCAGCCTGCGCGGTTTTCATCGAGAGCATGGGCGGGAACGCGCCGCCCCTCCCGTTTGAACATCTCTTCCAGCCTCGGGAGATCGGGAGTGTCGGGGAGGGCAGCCAATGCGGCCTCTGCCTCTTTGCCGGCCGGCAGTGCCAGGGCCGCCGTCACCAGCAGCGTTTCGCCGGAGGCGATGGTGCCGCGTAATTGCGGAACAAGGGTTCTGGCGTGAATGAGGTTGGTATTGGCGATTGCCTGATGGCACACGCCTTCGCGCCTTATATCTCTCGAAAGATCGACGATGATGCTGGTGTCAGTCTGTCCGTAACAGACGGCGCGACCTTCACTCGCCTCGGTGCGGTCGCGGTTGAAATCGGCGCGTTCTATGGCAAATCCGCCTTCTGATGTTTGCAGCGGGCGCGGTGTGCGGATGCGGTGCAGCCTTATGTGCCAGGGGTTTTGCGGCACGAGCCAGGTCTCGATCTCGACATCCGCCCATGGCCGCCAGCGGGAATAGAGGCAATCCTCGGCGATCAACGCCTCTTCCATCGTCTCGCGGGTGCGGAAGTGCACACCGTCGTCGGAAAGGCCGAGCATGCCATCGAAGCTCGCGGCGGCGAAATGCCGGTCATCCGCTTCGATATTGAAGGCATAGCGGGTGGAATAGACGAATTTCGAATATTTTTCCTGCGCGCCACGCATCCTGTCGTGCTGCTGCCCGGAGGACAGGACCACGATATTGCCCGGCGTATGAAAGGCCACCATGCCAGGCTCCGCGAGGGGAACCGGTTCGGCAAATTCCTGCGGTTCGGCCTCTTCCGCAGTCCAGAACGGGTGATCGGCGGGCAGCGCCAGCGGCAGGAAAAATTTGAGCGCCCAATAGGGAGAGCAGGGAGAATTGTAGCTCTCGCTCATCAGAAGGTTTGGATAGGCGTATCCGACCGACAGGACGCCGTCGCGGTCCGCGATCGGCCGCTTCGACCACCAGCGGATATGGCGCATGTAATAGCCCTTGATTTCCGGCCACGGCAGCGCTTCCAGACCGGAAAAGGCAAGAGCGCCCCAGAAACCGCCCGCCGCAAAACGGTAGGTCTGGCTGCGCCCGAAGGCGAGCGAGGCCCCGTCGGGCCCGAACCAGTGGCGTATGTCGCGCGCGAAAATGCGCGAGCGTTCGAGCAAGCGTGTCTTTCGCGTGTCGTCGCCTTTCGCCAGCACCGTATAGATCAGGCCGTAAAAATGCATGGCGAAGGGAATATAATGGTCGACCCGGCGCACCGGCCCGTCGCGATACCAGCCGTTGCCGATATCGAAAGCCTCGAGTTCATCGAGATAGGTTTGGGTCTTGGTCCGGTCGAATTCCACACCGACCCGCTCCAGCCCGAGATCGATCAGAACGCGGAAGAATTTCCAGTTATTGTCGACGAATTCCCGCTCGCGGGCGGCGAGAAGATAGGCGGCGACAGCCTGCCTGTCCGTTTCGGCAAGCGGCTCCCAGATATGTTCGGGAACCATGGCAAGCGCAAATCCTATCGCCGCCAGTTCGACCAGCCGCTGGTGCCGATCAGCCGTATCGCCCCAATATTCGGGATGGGCGGGGTTGGCGCCGTTGGCCAGTCCACGCCTGTAGAGATCCCAATGGGGAAAATCATAACCGCCGGCGGCGAGCGGAACGATGCCCCATAATGGCCGGGCAAAACCCTCCAGCTCCGCCGCAGGAAAATCGAAAATCGCCCCCGTTGCTCCAAGCCGGAGGCGCGAGCCGCCCGGTGAAAAACAGGCAAGCAGCGGGTTGAAGAGATCGATCACCGCCTTTGCGAGATCGTCCCTGCCGAGAAGCGGATTGTGAAAGAGCGGATTGGCTGTGGCGGTCTCGTGAGGCACGGTGACGGATGTCCGGAATTCATGATCAAAGGAAAGGGCCGCAGGCTCATCGCCCGCGGCCCTGTGGCAATTATTTGATGGCCTTGACGCCGTCATTCATGTCCTTGATGCCGTCATCAATGGAGATATTGTCGGTCATCAGCGCGTCATGCACGCGGTTAAGAACGACTTCGATCTTCGCCGCATTCGGGTTGACCGCCATTTCCAGATAGGCCTTGCCGGCCTGCAGCGCGTCCTTGCTGTTCTGGTCCTGCGGGAAGCCCGGCAGCGCTGCGATCTTCTCGGCCACATCATCGGTTCTGAGTGCAGGGAAAGTGCCGGTAGAGGCGATGATCGCCGCACCTTCAGGTCCGGTAACGAAGTGGATGAAGTCAAGCGCCGCTTCCTTGTGGCCGGAATTGGCATTGACCGACAATCCGGCAATCTGCGCGGCCGTCGCGCCTGCCGCCACACCATCCGGATGGGGGAACTTCACGATGCCCCAATTGACGCTTTTCGACTCGCCGGATTTCACCTTGGCGATCTGAGTGCCGACAAACCATGTGCCCATGGGCAGCATGCCGATCGTTCCGTTGAAAAACAGAGCGGAATAATGGGTGTTCGATGTTTTCAGCGAGGCATAGGACGGTATCGCGCCGCTCTTCTGCAGGGCAAGCGCACGCTCATACCAGGGTTTCAGGAATTCATAATTACCGTCCACAAGCGTGTGCTTGCCATCCTGAATACCGGGGAGCTGCACCGTCGAACGCCAGGTGTGCAGCAGCGCGCCATAGGTGCGGTTTGCGCCCATGCCGCCCTTCAGCTTGCCGGCGATCTCATCGAACTGCGCCCAGCTCATGTCATTGGTGGGGTAAGGCACGCCCGCCTTGTCGAAAATATCCTTGTTGTAATAAACCACCCAGAAATCCGAGCGGAACGGCAGGGCGTAAATCTTGCCGTCGATGGTCAGCTCCTCGATCAGGCCGCCATAGGGGGCCGTCTCGATCTTCTGGTCCTTGATGAAGCCGCTGAGATCGGTGATGTTGCCGGCGCGCACCAGATTGGCGTAGCCGGGCACATCCTTGATGGTGACGACATCGATATCCTTGGAGCCACCCGTGAGCTGCGTGGATATCATCTGCGTATAATCCTGCGAGCCGAGGTCGACCACCTCGAACGTCACATTCGGATGCTTCTGCTTGTAGGCCTCCATCAAGGGCTTGAAATATGCGCCCTTGTCCAGATCCCACAGCGCCCATTTCAGCGTAACGGGCGCATCGCCCGCAGCGAACGCCGTTCCTCCCATGCCCATGGCAATGCCGAGACCGGCGGTTGCGAGAGCGAATGCACGTCTGGTTGTCTTAAACTCCATAGCCCGTTTCTCCTTCCCTGACTGATGTCGTTTTGATTCTGGTCTGCTTTAAGTGCCGCTCCCCGCCGGTTCGGGCATCCGCGCGCGTGTTTTTGCGGCGGCGTTTCTCGCTGCGAAACAGAGGGCGAACATGCCGAGCGAAAAATTGATGGTGGCCGGCATGAAAACCGACACCGGATAAAAGAGGATATGCGCGAGCGAGAGCGCTGCGACGAAGCCGAGCGCCGCAAGCATTGGCAATGGCCTGGTGAGCGCCAGAAACGCCGCCTGCCGCAGGGTTTCCGAAAGCGGCAGGTCCCGCTTGGCCAGAACAACACTGGCATAGGCGCTGAGGAGGATGAGAAACAGCGTGACCGCCAGGCTGATCGCAAAAGGCAGGCTATAGACGAGCTGAAGCCGGGCGGCACTGGCATAGCTGACGGTCGCATAAGCACCGGCGCTCACCAGCAGCGCGCTTAAAACCACAAGCGCGGTGCCGCGCAGGGCGAATTTCCGCAAGGCCTCGAGAAAGTCGCGCAGCAGATAGGTATTCTCGTCATTTGCGAAGGAAACAGAGATGCGGGCCATGGCCAGCATCGCCGCCGGCATCGTCACCACCGGCAGGCTGGCGATGATGAAGAGGAGGTTGAGCTTCACCATCTCCCACCATTCGCGCTTGATGATATCGAGGAAAAGGGCAAGGCCGGTCAGCGGCGGGGCGTTCTTGTCGATCCCGGCCCCTTCCTTCGTCCATAACCCTTCCAGCCATTGCATCGCGTTTCTCCCCGTCGCCTCAATAAAGGATCGATCGCTCGGTGGCGGGATCGAAAAGCTGTGCATTCGTCAGATCGGCCACCAGTTCGACGGGATCGCCGATCTTCGCCCTGAAACGCGGTGAGACGCGCGCAACAAGGTTTCTGCCGCCGGAGACGAGGTTGAGATGCACTTCCGATCCCATCGGCTCCGCCAGTTCCACCGTCGCCCGGAAGGGTGCGACATTGGCGGCATCGATATCCGCCGGGGCGAATTCGTGGAAGTTTTCCGGCCGGATGCCGAGAACGATGTCCTTTCCTTCGTGGGGGAGCAGGCGTGTGGTATCGATGCCCGCCGGCAGAGGCAGCGGATTGCCGTCGAACAGGGCGATGAAGCGGTCGCCTTCGCGGCGCAGCGTCACGGGCAGCATGTTCATCTGCGGCGCGCCGATGAAACCCGCAACGAACATGTTGATCGGCCGGTCGTAAAGGTTTTGCGGCGTATCCACCTGCTGGATATGTCCGTCCTTCATCACCACGATGCGGTCCGCCATGGTCATGGCTTCCACCTGATCGTGGGTGACGTAAATGAAGGTGGCGTCCAGCCGCTTGTGGAGCTTGGAGATTTCCGAACGCATGGTGCCGCGCAGCTTGGCGTCGAGATTGGAAAGTGGCTCATCGAGCAGGAAGACTTCCGGATTGCGCACCATGGCCCGGCCGAGCGCGACACGCTGGCGCTGGCCGCCGGAGAGCGCTTTCGGCTTGCGGTTCAAGAGATGGGTGATGTCGAGAATTTTCGCCGCATCCTTGACCTTGGTGTCGATGAGATCGCGCGGCGCCTTTCGGAGTTCCAGACCGAAGGCCATGTTCTTATAGACCGTCATATGCGGGTAAAGCGCATAGTTCTGGAACACCATGGCGATGTCGCGATCCTTCGAGGGGACATCGTTCATCACGTCCTCGCCGATGAGCAACTCGCCGCCGGAGATTTCCTCCAGCCCGGCGATCATTCTGAGCGTCGTGGATTTGCCGCAGCCGGAAGGGCCGACCAGGATGATGAATTCCTTGTCGGCAATATCCAGATCGATATCGTGAACGACCTTGAGCGCGCCGAAGGTCTTGTTGAGTTTTTTCAGGGAAATGCTAGCCATCTGTTCCTCGCGCTCACCAATAGGAAGACCAGTTGCGCGAAAGCCGGATCAGCGCTTCCAGATAATAATAATCGCCCCAGGAGACGCACTCGTCGACGCCTTCGCCCCGGCAGGTATTATGGGGCGTCTTCTTGGAATAGGTGCCGTGCAGAAGCTGCCCGTTGGAGATCGCGGGATCGCGCACCGAATAGATATCGGCGAGGCTTTTCACCATGCGCCTTGCCAGATCGCGATATTCCGCCGCCTTCTCCGGCGTCTCCAGTTCCGCCATTTCCAGGAGGCCGCAAGCGACGATGGCCGCTGCCGAGCTGTCGCGCGGTTCGCCATCGCCATTCGCAAAAATCAGATCCCAATAGGGTACGAGATCGTCGGGCAGGCGTTTGAGATAGAATGCGAGAAGCCGCTCGAAGGTGTCGCGATAGGCGGGCAGGCGTTCATATCGATAGGAAATGGCCATGCCAGCAATGCCCCAGGCCTGTCCGCGGGCCCAGTAGCTCTCATCGCTGTAACCCTGTTTTGTGACGCCGCGCACCGGCGCGCCGGTCTCCGGGTCCATGTAAAATGTATGATAGGTGGAATCGTCCGGCCGGACGGAGTGGGCAAGCGTGGTGCGGGCATGGGCAAGCGCCACGGTGCGGTAGTCTTCCCGGCCGGTTTCGCGGCTTGCCCAATAAAGCAGCGGCAGGTTCAAGAGGCAGTCAATGATGTAGCGATATTCGTTGGGATTATCCCTGCGGCCCCAGGCCTGGATGAATTGCCCGACCGGCTGGAACCGCTCCATCAACTGGTCCGCCGCCATCAGCGCCGCGCGTCTTCCATCCTCATCGCCCACCAGTTTCCATGCGGCGATGCAGGAGGGTGAGTAGAGAAAGCCCATATCGTGATGATCGGTCTCGATGCGGTTTTCGATACGATGCAGGAAACTCTGCACCTGAATTTGCGCCGCATGCTGAAAGGTCCTGTCTCCGGTATGTTCGAAGGCGAGCCATATCTGGCCCGGCCAGAAACCGGCGGTCCATTGGTCGTTGGCGACTGCCGGGTAAAAATTCTTCACGCTCGAATGGTTCTGCGCCGCATAGGTAAATTGCGGCAGGTTGCGCCTGACCTGCGCGACGGCCACGGCCAGCGCCGCATCGATTTCGGCGGCGGTGATCGGGGTTGGGAGGGACGTGGTCAAATCGAGCATGAAATCAACCCTTGAGGCCGGTGGAGGCGACGCCTTCGACGAAGAAGCGCTGCAATGCGAGGAAAACGACGAGAACCGGGACAAGCGCCACGACCGAGGCGGCCATGATCAATCCGTATTCCGCCGAATATTGCGAAATGAACATGCGCAGGCCGATCTGGATGGTCTTCAGCTCGGTCTTGGTGAGATAGATCATCGGACCCATGAAGTCGTTCCAGGTCGTGACGAAGGTGAAAATCGTCAAGGTGGAAAGCGCAGGTTTGGAAAGCGGCAGCATGATCTTCGCCCAGATCTGGTATTCGTTCATGCCGTCGATGCGCGCCGCCTCGCAAAGCTCGTTCGGGATCGACATATAAAACTGCCGCATCAGGAAAACGCCGAAGGCGGTAAAGGCCTGCAGGAAAATCAGGGCGAGATGGGTGTTGTTGAGCCCGAATTCGCGCATCAGCAGAAACTGCGGCACCATATAGACCTGCCAGGGCATGGCGATGGTGGCGATATAGCCGAGAAACAGCGTGTTCTTGTAGGGAAAATGCAGCTTGGCGAAGGCGTAGGCCGCAAAGCTTGAGGTCAGCAATTGCAGCAATGTGACGATGATCGTCAGCTTCGACGTGTTGTAGATGAATAATGCCAGCGGGATTTTCGTCCAGATTTCCACATAGTTTTCCCAGCGCGGCTGCGAGGGGATCCATTCGATCGGGAACGCGAAGACATCGCGGCTGAGTTTCAGCGATGCCGACAGCATCCATGCGAAGGGCAGAAGCATGACGATGGTGACGACGATGACCGTCAGATAGATGCCAATCGTGGCGGCGGGGATTTTGCGGCCCATGATGCGCATGGATCAATCCTCCCGCTGCCGTTTGAACTGGACGATGGTGACCATCAGGACGAGGAAGAACAGGACGAGGGCGATCATGCTGGAATAGCCGAGATCCCAGGAAATGAAGGCCTCATTGTAGATGTGATAGACGAGAACCAGCGTTGAGGTACCGGGACCGCCCTGCGTGATCATATAGACCTGATCGAAAACCTTGAAGGACTGGATCGTCAGCATGACGGTGACGAAAAAGGTCGTTGGCGCAAGCTGCGGCAGGGTGACGTGGATGAATTTCTGCCAGGCATTGGCGCCATCCAGCCCCGCGGCTTCATAAAGCTCCGAATTGATGCCCTGCAGCCCGGCGAGATAGATGACCATGTAATAACCCATGCTCTTCCACACGCCGAAGAGGATGACCGTGACCATGGCCCAGTGCCGGTCCGCCGCCCATCCCGGCATGTCGGCGGGATCGAGGCCGAGCGTATAGAGCAGCATGTTGACCGGACCCATCTCCGGATTGAAAATCATGTTCCAGACGACGGCCACGGCGACCAGCGATGCGACATAGGGAAAGAACATGGCCGTGCGGAAGAAATTGCGGCCGAGGATTTTCTGGTTGAGCAGGATCGCAAGCCCGAGCGCGCAGGCGAGCGTGGCCGGCACCGACGCGACGGTGTAGATGACCGTGTTCCAGAAGGCCGCGATGAAGGCCCTGTCCTCGAAAAGCCGCCAGAAATTATCGAGACCGGCAAAACGCATGGCATTGGAGCCATCCCAATGCATGAAGGCCAGTGCAAAGGCAAAGAGGATGGGTCCGAGCGTGAAAATCGCAAAGCCGAGAAAATTGGGCGCAATGAAGGAATAGGCGACGAGCGCATTTTCTATTCTGCGCCGCCGTTTAGAGACGATGCGGAGTTTTTTCCTGCGATACGGAGTCGCCTGCTTGTCGGACATGGTCGCGGTTGCGATTGCCACAGCATATCTCCCATTGCCGCCGTTTCACTGCTTCATCGGTGCCGGCTGCCTGCATTTTCCATTGCGGTCCGGGTCTTCGCCCTGCCGCCTCCCGCGCTCTGGATAACACAATATCTATATTGGTCAAACAACTTTGCATAAAGTCAGACAAATTTTCTGGTTTTTCAAAAATACGTATGATAGGAGGCCCATATCGGATTGCGGAACGCGCGGGAGGTTTGAGGGCGTGTTTGTCGAAATGATGCGGCTTCTGCCCGAACGGTTCGCCGATTTCGGCGCGGAACTGACGGCGCAGAAAATACGGTCTTCAGCACCGGGCGCGGTTTCCCGTAGTCTCATCGAGGCGGCGGAGCAGACCCTTGACGAGCCCTGGTCCGTCATTCTGGCGGGCGACTACCGGGAATATAGTCGCACCGGCAATCGCGATCGTTTCGAGGCGCTTTATTTTTCCCGACGACTGAAGCTGAACGCGCTGGTTCTTGGAGAATGCGCCGAGGGGCAGGGCCGCTTTCTCGATGCCATCATCGATGGTCTTTGGCTGATATGCGAGGAGAGCGGCTGGCAATTGCCCGCCCATAATTCCCATATTCGCGGCGGCCCGCGAGATCCTCTGCCCGATCCGCAAAACCCGGTGATCGACCTGTTCGCTGCCGAAACGGGCGCCAATCTCGCTTTGTGCCTGCATCTGCTGGCACCGGAACTGGAAAGGGCAAATGCAAACCTCGCTTCCCGCGTCCGCGCCGAGATCGACCGGCGCATTACCACGCCTTATCTCACCCGGCATTTCTGGTGGATGGGGAAGGGCGACAAGCGGATGAACAACTGGACGGCCTGGATTACCCAGAACGTCCTTCTCTCGACCCTGCTATTGCCCATAGACCAGTCGACGAGGCGTTCGGTCGTGGGAAAGGCGCTCAAGAGTCTCGATGCGTTTCAGAAGGATTATGCGGAAGACGGTGCCTGCGAAGAGGGCGTTCTTTATTATGGCCATGCGGCACTTTGCCTGTTCGGGGCGATGAGCATTCTCGAGGCCTCCGCGCCCGGCTCCATGGCGCCGCTCTTTCATGCGCCGAAGCTGCGCAGCATGGCCGAATTCATTCTCAACATGCACGTGGCGGAAGACCGGTTCTTCAACTTCGCCGATGCGCCGGCGAAGGTCGAGACATCCGGCGTGCGGGAATATCTTTTCGGCAAGGCCGTTTCTTCGCCACGGCTTCAGGCTTTCGCTGCCGCCTGCTGGAACCGCTCACCGGACCGGTTGATGTGCAAGGAGTGGAACCTCTGGTATCGGGTCCAGGCGGTGCTTGCCGTCCCGGAATTTTCCGCGCTTATTCCAGCGGAACCGGCAAAGACCGATATCGCCTATCCCGGTATCGGTCTTGCGATTGCCCGCGACGGGGTCTTCGATCTTGCCGTGAAGGCGGGCAATAATGGCGAGAGCCACAACCACAACGATGTCGGCAGTTTCACGCTTTATAAGAACGGCCGGCCGTTCATCATCGATGTAGGGGTGGAAACCTACACCGCAAAAACCTTCTCGCCACAACGCTACGACATCTGGACGATGCAATCGGCCTTCCACAATCTGCCGACTTTCGGCGGCGTGATGCAGGCAGCCGGGGCAGAGTTTGCGGCGAGAGATCTTGTGACCGAATTCTCTGAAGATCAGGCGGAAGTCTCTTTCGATATAGCCGGGGCCTATCCCGCCGTGGCGCGTGTTGAGCACTATCGCCGCCGCGTCCGACTGCTGCGTGGCAGCCATGTGGAAGTCCTGGACGACTATCAGGGCGGGCAGGAGGCGGTTCTGTCGCTGATGGTCGCCGAGAAGCCCGTCGTCACGCCGGGCGGCCTGATCTTTGCGGGGCCGGGAGAGATAGCCTGCGAAGGGGCAGGAGAACCCGCCATCGAAGCCATAACAATCAACGATGCCCGCCTTCGCCTGTCCTGGCCACCCGTGATCTATCGCATTCTCATCCCCATCGCAGCCCAGCGTCTGTGCCTGACGATCAGTTAAGGAAGTGCCGATGAAACTTACACTCAAGGTCGTCAATGCGGCGGGTGATGTTCTGGCGGAGGCCGGAGCGGAGGACGAAGCTTTGCTCGTCTATCGCGCAGAATATTGCGAGGGTGACAGGCTTGTCGTCGAGGTTTCACAGCCCGGTCATATCTGGCTTGCGCTCGATGCTGGCATGCCGCCGACGCTGGTTTTCCTGCACGGAAACCAATTCATCCTGCCCGTTCCTTCTGCGGCAAAACGCAAATCCTATCCGCCGCAGGCTTTCAGCGGTAACCTTCACCGGATCGCCGCGCGCCGCACACTCGCCGGTGAAATCGGGGTTCGCAGGAATCTGGCCCTCAACCCGTTTGACGATCATGAAAACACCTCGCTGTTTCCGCACGTTTATGCGAGCACGGAAACGCGCGGGGAGGCGGCCTTCGCAGCCCGCAACGTCATCGATGGTGAAAAGGCGAGCGCGGGCCACGGCTTCTGGCCCTACACAAGCTGGGGCATCAACCGCGATCCCGAAGCTTCGCTGACCCTCGTATTCGGCCGCGCAGTCCTCATCGACCAGCTGACTTTTTACCTGCGGGCGGATTTTCCCCATGATGCCTGGTGGGAAAAAGCGAGCGTCACTTTTTCCGACGGCGAAAGCGTGAGCTTTTCCCTGCAAAAAACCGGGGCTGCCCAGAGTTTCCCGGTCGCGCCGCGCCAGGTGGAATGGATCCGTCTGCATGATCTTAAAAAAGCCGACGACCCTTCGCCCTTTCCCGCGCTGACGCAAATCGAGGTCTGGGGAGCGGACCTGCGGCAAGCACCGTAGCGCCTGATCGCGGCTTACTGAGCGCAAAGCGACGACCCGGTTTTACTGAAAACCCTTTAGCTGTGCGCGATGCCGCGCATGTCGCGCATCATGTCGCGGTAGCGGTGCTGGCTACCGCGCAGATGCGCCTGCATCGCCAGCTTCGCGGCCTGTTCGTTCCGGTCCGATATGGCGATGACGATGGCTTCATGTTCCTTGTGGATCAATCGCCGGTAAGCTGTCTGGTCGTTCTCGCCGGTTTCGGAAACCACGCGCGATTGTGGAATCACGGCCTGACCGTGCAGCTCAAGGAACTGTGTGAAAAGCGGATTGTTGGTGGCCGCCGCAATGGCAAGATGCAGCGCCAGATCCGCCTCGCGAATGGAGCGGTTCTCCTCGATACACTGCAGAAGCCGGGCGTGACAGTCGAAAATCGCTTCCTCCTGCGAAGGCGAACGGCGGAGGGCGGCGAGCCCTGCCGCTTCGATTTCGAGCGGCGTCCTGATTTCCAGCACCTCCAGATCGGAAGAGAGCCGGGCGCGGTCGATACCGGGTGTGGGTGACGCGTCTTTTTCACGCTTCAGCACGAAAATGCCCGCCCCCTGACGCACCTCCACCAGCCCGTCGCAGCGTAGCGCCGTCACCGCCTCGCGCACCACGGTGCGGCTGACGCCATGGGTTTCCGTCATCTCGATTTCGCTGGGCAGGCGGTCGCCGGGTCCATATTGCCCGGAGGCAATCGCGTTTCTCAGGCTGAGGCTAACTCTGCTGACCAGAGAACCGGAGGATTTGCTGCGCTGTTTTTGCTGTTCAGGCACGTCGGTCACCATGCATTAAAATCGAGGCAGGCGTGAAGCCTGTCAAATATGTATGATGAATTTCAGTAAAACTCAATGATCATACCAATTTTACCCGCCTTCGTGCAGAGGACGCGCAGAATGGTATTAAAAATCTCCGGCTTCTGACCGGAGTCACTAGGCCGGGCCGGCAAACTGCTCCGTGGAAACGGCATGTAGCGCCCTGCCGGTCCTGAAAAAGCTTTCGATATTGCCGATCGTGGTGTCCGCGATGTTCCTGAGGGCCTCCTGCGTGAAGAAGCCCTGATGGCCGGTGACCAGAACATTGGGGAAGGTCAGCAGCCGCGCGAAAACATCGTCGCGCAGCACGTCGTTGGAAAGATCCTCGAAAAAGAGATCGGCCTCTTCTTCATAGACATCGATGCCGAGACTGCCGATTGTGCCGTCTTTCAGACCCGCAATTGCCGCCTGCGTGTCGATGATGGCGCCGCGGCTGGTATTGACGAGCATAACGCCCTTTTTCAAAAGCGGCAGCGTCTCCCGGCGAATGAGGTGACGGGTCTCCGGTGTAAGCGGGCACATCAGCGCCAGAATGTCCGATGTCCGAAACAGTTCCTCGCGCGTGACGTAGACCATGCCCAGTGCTTCGCAATCCGGATTTGGCCGTACGTCATGGCCAACGAGACGGCAGCCGAAGCCGGCCGCAATGCGCGCGAAAATCGCCCCGATCTTGCCCGTGCCGATAATGCCGACCGTCTTGCCGTGAAGGTCGAAGCCAAGCAGGCCATCGAGGGCGAAGTTTCCTTCGCGGACACGGTTATAGGCGCGATGGATCTTGCGGTTGAGCGACAGGATGAGCGCCATGGTGTGTTCGGCGACCGCATAGGGCGAATAGGCCGGCACGCGCGCAACGGTCAGGCCGAGCTTTTCGGCGGCGGCGAGATCGACCTGATTGAAACCGGCGCAGCGCAGGGCAATGAGCCGGATACCCATTTCCGCAAGCTTTTCAAGCACCGGCCGCGACAGGTCGTCATTAACGAAGGCGCAGATCGCCGCCGCTCCCTCCGCCAGCGCCACTGTCTCGAGAGAAAGGCGTGCTTCGCAATATTGCATCCGCATGCCAGCGTGGGCGGCAGCGTCAAGGAACTGCCTGTCATAGGGTTTGGCGCTGTAGACCACGATCCGCATCTGTTTCTCCAGTCTCCAAACGAAAGCTGCCGTTACAGGGCGACGTGTCCGGCAGGTGGCTTAGCTGCGAAGGCCCGGCGCTTCCTGTCCCGTGCTTTCGACATATTCGGTATAGCCGCCGCCATATTGGTGGATGCCATCGGGCGTCAGTTCCAGCACCCGGTTGGAAAGCGCGGCGAGGAAATGGCGGTCGTGCGAAACGAACAGCATCGTGCCCTCATAATCCGACAGGGCCTTGATCAGCATTTCCTTGGTGTCGAGATCGAGATGGTTGGTCGGCTCGTCCAGCACGAGGAAGTTCGGCGGATCGAACAGCATGGCGGCCATGACGAGACGGGCCTTTTCGCCGCCGGAAAGAACACGGCAGCGTTTTTCCACGTCGTCGCCGGAAAAGCCGAAACAGCCGGCAAGGGCGCGCAACGGCGCCTGCCCCGCCTTCGGAAAACGCTCCTCCAGCCATTCGAGAATGGTGCTGTCGCCATCCAGAACATCCATGGCGTGCTGGGCGAAATAGCCGAGCTTGACGCTGGCGCCGAGCGTGACATTGCCGGAATCCGGTTCCGTCGTGCCGGTCACCAGCTTCAGCAGCGTCGATTTTCCAGCGCCGTTGACGCCCATGATGCACCAGCGTTCCTTGCGCCGCACCATGAAATCGAGCTCGCCATAGATCGTGCGGCTGCCATAGGCCTTGTTTACCTTCTTCAGCGCCACGACATCCTCGCCTGACCGGGGCGCCGGCGCGAATTCGAAAGCCACCGTCTGACGCCGTTTTGGCGGCTCGACGCGGTCGATCTTCTCGAGTTTCTTCACGCGGCTCTGAACCTGCGAGGCGTGCGAAGCGCGGGCCTTGAAGCGTTCGATGAACTTGATTTCCTTGGCAAGCATGGCCTGCTGGCGTTCGAACTGCGCCTGCTGCTGCTTTTCGTTCTGCGCGCGCTGCTGTTCGTAAAAACCGTAATCGCCGGAATAGGTGGTGAGATTGCCGGCATCGATTTCGATGATCTTGGTGACGATGCGGTTCATGAATTCGCGGTCATGCGACGTCATCAGCAAAGCGCCGTCGTAGTTTTTCAGGAAATCCTCGAGCCAGATCAGGCTTTCGAGATCGAGATGGTTCGACGGTTCGTCGAGGAGCATCACGTCCGGGCGCATCAACAGGATACGCGCAAGCGCCACGCGCATCTTCCAGCCGCCGGAAAGCTTGGAAACATCGCCGTCCATCATCTCCTGGCTGAAGCTCAACCCGTCCAGCACTTCGCGCGCACGGCCTTCCAGCGCGTAGCCGTCCAGTTCCTCATAACGCGCCTGCACTTCGCCGTAACGTTCGATGATGGCGTCCATCTCGTCCATCCGGTCGGGATCGGACATGGCGGCTTCCAGTTCCCGAAGCTCCGCCGCCACTTCGCTGACCGGGCCTGCCCCTTCCATGACTTCCGCGACGGCCGAGCGGCCGGACATTTCACCGACATCCTGATCGAAATAACCGACCGTCATGCCCTTTTCGACGACGACCTGGCCCTCGTCGGGCTGCTCTTCGCCGGTGATCATCCGGAACAGCGTGGTCTTGCCGGCGCCGTTCGGGCCGACAAGGCCGATCTTCTCACCGCGATTGAGCGCGGCGGAGGCCTCGATATAGAGAATGCGGTGACTGTTCGACTTGCTGATGTTTTCGATGCGGATCATGACAGGGCCTGTGAATGGGAGCGGCCCTCCTATGCCACGGGCCGCCGCCGCTGTCACCTGCCGTGCATGTCTTGTCAGCCATGCAGCCGACAAGACGCTCCAGAAACAGATCAGTTGGTGAGCGTGGCTATGCTGCCGGCAGCCTTGCGGGCGATTTCGCCAAAGGCAGTGACGATCTGCTCCATGTTTTCCGGCGCGTAATAATTGTCGAGGCTGGATGCGCAATATTGCAACAGCGACTTGCCCTTGTCCGGCGCCATGAAGGCGACGCTGAAAATCTTGATCCCGTCTTTCTTGGCGGTCTCGCAGGTGGTGCGCACGGACTGGTCGATGCTGGAATTCCACGAGGCGCTGTTGCCCGTCATTTCACCGTCGGTCATGAGAACAATGTAGCGCTCGAACGATTCACTGCCTTTGTCCTTGTGTGCTTTCGCTTCGTCGGTGTTGGATTTTTTAAGGGCGTTATAGGCGGCGTTCAGGCTGCTGCGGGCATCCGTGCCGCCGGAGGGAAATTCCGGGATCTGTTTGTTGACATAGCTGGCGACACTGCCCGTACCCCAGCTGATGGGCTGAGCAGCATATGTCTCGTGCGTATAGACCGAGGCACCGGTACGGACGAGTTCTGAACCGCCGTTGGCCGTGTAGGTCGGATCAGCCTTGTTCAATGTTGCGACAAGGAACCCGACGGCGGTTTTGAGCGACGTGGCCTTGTTGACATAGCAGGGACTGGATGTGGCCTTCGCTTCGCTGGTACCCCAATTGTCAGCCGTATAAACCGGGCACGATTTTTTCGCGGTATTGATGGTATCCGTCTTGAATGACATCGAACCGGAACGATCAAGCGCCAGATACATGGAGATCGGTGCGCCCTTGTTGACGGTGCTCTTCGCGGTGCCGGTTACCGAAAGATCGAGTGTTTTTGCGCCAATGAACCCGAGCAGCGGATTGAGCTGTATGCGGTGGTTGATCGTAGTTTCAACAGTATAGGTCTTGCCGCGGGCATTTTCCGTCTTCGTGATATTGGTCGGAGAATTCTGCTCCAGTTCCTTTTTCTCTTCCTCGGTCAGGTTCTTTTCCATCTGGGCCGCGATGAAGTTCTTGGCGATTGCCTTGATCTGCTCGTCCGTCAGGTCGCCCATTTTCAAACGGGCCTCGGTCGCTGCTGCGAGGGCTGCAGAATCCGCGGTATTCTGCATATCCGCTTTCACCTGCATCACATTGGCCAACTCCATGCCGGCGCCGGCAAAACCCAGCAACACCGGCAGCAGAATGGCCGTCATCATGCCGAAATTCCCGCTGGTATCGGCAAGAAAACGGCGCTTCGGTTTTTGATGTGCAGAGGCGGTCATGAGGGGCTCACGGATTAGAATATTCGACTGAGCACAGAGAAGCCGCAAACGATGTAAAATCCGCTAACGTGATCGGTTCAATTTTACGCAGCGATCAAATTGGAGCAGTTTTCGAAGTATTTTCAAGAATTGTTGGCGCGATGGCCGCAATAATACACATCGTGTCATTATTGGACGGGGATGACGTCGACGGCCTGTTTTATCTGCTGGTTGCCATAGCTCTTCAAGACACCGATCACGGGGGCGACATCGGAATAGTCCCGGCCGTAACCGACGACGATATGGTCGCTTCCGGCGACGATATCATTGGTGGGATCGAGTTCCAGATAACCGGCTGCTTCTCCGCACCAGACGCGAACCCAGGCATGCATTGCGTCGGCGCCTTCAAGCCGTTCCTTGCCCGGTGGCGGAATGGTGCGCAGGAAACCGCTGACATAACCGGCGGGAATGCCGAGGCTGCGCAGCGCCATGATCATGATGTGCGAAAAATCCTGGCACACGCCGCGCTTCAGCTTGAAGGCTTCCGATGGCGTCGTATCGACGGTCGTCGCCTCACCATCATAGGTAAAGTCCTTATGGATGCGTTTGCACAGAGAGCGCGCGATTTCGCGAATGGTCATTCCCGGTTTCAACAATTCCCGGGCATAGGCGGATATTGCCGCATCCATTCCGATCCTTGGGCTTGCGCCGATGAAGTGGTGCGGCGACTGGAAATCGAGCGACCAGACATCGGCCAGGTCCTGCGGCAGGCGGGAAAGCTCGGGCGAAAAATCCGCCGTCAGCGCCGGCGCCTCCACCATCACGCGGGCCTGCATACGGATATCCAGCTTTTCATGCGGCGCGCGCAGATGCACTGACGTGGCCGATTGATGAAAGAAGTCCTCGAAGGTGGCACGTTCTTCCGGCACCGGCGAAACATCGATGGAGCCGGCGACAAGCCGCTGCCGGCCGGGGATGGAGAGCGGCAGGACACGGATGATGTGGCGCGCGCCGTGGGCCAGCGTGTCGTAGGTGTAACCCATATGCAGGGAAAGATCGTAAAGCATAGGATTATCCGAGATAGGTCCGGGCCAGAACATCGGAGAGATGTTCCATGTCGGTTTCGAGCTGGCGATAGATCGCGCCGTTCATGTTTTCCGGCGTCATCACCGCAAGTCCGGAATGCAGACGCATCGCCTCGCGGTAGAAGGGCGACATCTGGCCGTTGACGAAGGCATTCGGCAGTTGCTCCACCTCGGTGCGGATCTCGTTCAGCTGGAACAGGATCGAGCGGGGATTGAGCGGGTCGAGCGCCAGAAGATCGGTCACGGTCAGGCCGGCCGTATTGACGTTGTAGCGGCGGCGATGGGTCATGACACTGTCGCCTATTTCGAGCAGCATGTCATAGGAGCCGTCAGGTGCGTCCGGGCCGGTCATATGGCCGAGAAGACGCGTCATATGCAGGCCGCGCTCCAGGTAGCGGCCGATCGACAGGAAACGCCAGCCGGTGAAGCGATACATGTTTTCGTGCACGAGACCGGCAAAGCCCGCAAGCTTGCGCAGCAGGATCGTCATGGCATGGGTAGCGTCGTCGCCGGGGGCCACTTTCGCGTGGAAACGGCGGGCGGTCTTGGCAAGGTCGTTCAGCGCCAGCCACCCGTCAGGCGAAAAGCGGTCGCGGATATTGCTGGCGGAATAAAGCGCGCTGTTGATGTTGTTCAGCAGGCTTTCCGGCACGGCATCGTTCATCTCCACATCGAGCGCTTCGAGATAGCGTGTCACATGCGCGAGCAGAGGCTGGTGCGGATCAGCGGATTCGGCATAACGCCCGTGCCAGGCGCGCAGGATGCGCAGGGCGCCTTCCGAACGCTCGATATAACGGCCGAGCCAGAAGAGATTGTCGGCTGCGCGGCTCGGCAGGCTGCCCGGCATATTGCGGGTAAAGCTTTCTTCCGCCGGCAGTAGCGTGGTGCGTTCCACCGGCTTGTCGCTGACGATCCATACATCCGCAGCGCTTCCGCCCGATTGCATGGCGATGGCGGAGACATCGTTGCTGCTGCCGATACGGGCAAAGCCGCCGGGCATGATCTGCCAGCCATCCTGGGTGCGCGCGGCAAAAACGCGAAGGCTCATCGGGCGCGGCACGAGCTTGTTGTCGATATAGGCCGGGGTTGTCGAAAGCGTCACCACTTCCTGTCCCACCAGCCTGTGGCCGTCGGAGGCAAGCCAGTCGCTGATCGATTCCTTCGCCGTTTCGCGCAGCGACGAGCCGAGCACGGATTGACCGTTATCGTCGAAGAAGGGAAGCCGGGAATAAGCCGGGCCGATGACCATGCCTTCGATATTGCCGGCGACATGGCGGCGTTCCGATTCCTGCCCGCACCACCAGGTGGCAATCGATGGCAGTTTCAGCTCCTCGCCCAGAATGTGGCGGCAGATGCGCGGCATGAAGGCGAGCAGCGCCCGCGTCTCGAGAATGCCGCTGCCGAGCGCATTGACGACGGTGAGCGCCTCATTGCGCAGCGCCTGCACCATGCCCGGCGTGCCGATATGGGATTGCTGGTTCAGTTCCAGCGGATCGGAATAGGAGGCGTCGAGACGCCGCCAGAGAACGCCAACCGGTTTCAGCCCCGCTACGGTTCTGACCATGACGCGGCCGTTGACGACAGTGAGGTCTTCGCCTTCCAGCAGCATGAAGCCGAGATAACGTGCGATATAGGCGTGTTCGAAATAGGTTTCGTTGGCGGGGCCGGGCGTCAACACGGCGATCCGGTCGTCGGGGTGCTTTCTTTGCGCCTGCAGCGTGTCGCGGAAAGCGCCGAAGAACGAGGCCAGACGGTGCACATGGGTTTCGGCATAGATATCGGAAAGTGCACGGGTGGTGGCCACCCGGTTTTCGAGTGCGAAACCCGCACCGGAAGGCGCCTGTGTCCGGTCGGCCAGCACCCACCAGTTGCCGTCAGGTCCGCGCCCGATCTCGAAGGAACAGAAATGCAGATAATGGCCGCTTGCCGGTTTTACGCCGACCATGGGCCGCAGATATTCCGGATTGGAGGCGATCAAGGCCGGGGGTACGAAACCTTCCTTGACCAGCCGGTTTTCGCCGTAAAAATCGGCGACCATGGCTTCCAGAAGATTGGCGCGCTGTTTCAGCCCCTCGGAAAGAACCGCCCACTCCCTGTCGTCGATCAGGACCGGAATATGGGAGATTGGCCAGTTTCTTTCACTGCTGCCCTTGCCGTAATCGCGGTAGAACACGCCGGCATCGCGCAGATAGCGGTCAGTGCGGGCAAAGCGTTCGTGCAATTCCCGTTCCGACATGCGCGACAGGGCGTCGAGCAGGGTCTTCCAGACCGGCCTGACCTTGCCGTTGGTATCGAGCATTTCGTCGGCAACGCCCGGCAAGGGGGAATATTCAAGCCCGCGCGGTTGCGCGCTCGTTTCCGTCTTGCGTTCCGTTGCCGGGGCTTTGGACAATTTACACTCCGTAAGGCCGACGCAGATCGAGCGTCAGCGGAAATTCTGGCGACATGGTTTCCGCCTGTAGCGGATATTGCCCTGCCGTATGTCCCCATGGTTCGAAACGGGCGAGGCGGCGTGCCTCGGCCTCATTGCCGTTGACGGGAAAGGTCTCGTAATTGCGCCCGCCCGGATGAGCAACATGGTAGATGCATCCGCCGATCGATCGCCTCGACCATGTATCATAAATGTCAAAGGTCAAGGGTGAATTGACGGGCAGAACGGGATGCAGGCCGGAAGCGGGCTGCCATGCCTTGAAGCGAACGCCGGCGACTGCGACGCTGCGGTTTTCGGTCGGGGTCAGCGGAACGGCGCGGCCGTTGCATGCCACCGCGTAACGGGCGGGGTTGGAGGTTTCCAGCCGCACCTGCAGGCGCTCGACGGAGCTGTCGACATAACGCACGGTTCCGCCGATGGCGCCCTGTTCGCCCATCACATGCCAGGGCTCCAGCGCCTGGCGCAATTCCAGCTTCGCGCCCTCATATTCCACTTCCCCGAAGAAGGGGAAACGGAATTCCTGCTGGGCGGTGAACCATTCGGGCTTGAGGTCGAAACCGTTTTCCCTGAGGTCGGCAAGCACGTCGAGGAAATCCGCCCAGATATAATGCGGCAGCATGAAGCGGTCAGCGAGCGCCGTACCCCAGCGCACGAATTTGCCGGCGGCCGGATTTTTCCAGAAGCGGGCGATGAGGGCGCGCACCAGCAATTGCTGGGCGAGCGACATGCGCGCGTTGGGCGGCATTTCGAAACCGCGGAATTCCACAAGGCCAAGGCGACCGGTGGGCCCGTCAGGCGAAAACAGCTTGTCGATGCAGATTTCGGCGCGATGGGTATTGCCCGTCACATCCGTCAGAAGATTGCGGAACAGCCGGTCGACCAGCCATGGCAGCGGCGGCACGCCTTCTCCGGGGGCCGGCACCTGCGCAAGCGCGATCTCCAGCTCGTAGAGACTGTCGTGGCGGGCTTCGTCGATACGCGGCGCCTGGCTCGTCGGGCCGATGAAGAGGCCTGAGAAGAGATAGGAGAGCGAGGGGTGCCGCTGCCAGTGCAGAACGAGGCTTTTGAGAAGATCGGGCCGGCGCAGGAAGGGGCTGTCATTGGGGTTGGCGCCGCCCACGACCACATGGTTGCCGCCGCCGGTGCCGGTGTGGCGGCCGTCGATCATGAACTTGTCGGCGCCGAGACGCGACTGACGCGCTTCCTCATAAACAGCCGTGGTGATGTCGACGCAATCCTTCCAGCCCGCGGCGGGATGGATGTTGACCTCGATGACGCCGGGATCGGGTGCGACCCGGATGACATTGACGCGCTCGTCATGCGGCGGCGCATAACCCTCGATATGGACGGGCAAGCCAAGATCGGCGGCTGCCGCTTCCGCTGCTGCAATCAGTTCGAGATAGTCCTCGATGCGCTCGACCGGCGGCATGAAGACGCAAAGCCTTCCGTCACGCGGTTCCACCGACATGGCGGTGCGCACCGCGCCGCCGATTTCGCCGAGCGTCTGTTCGATGCGCTCCTGCCCTGCGGCCTCGCTGGCATGGAAGGAGGCTTCGGGCATGGCGCGGCCCGATGGCGTCAGGACATCGGGAAGCGGACCGCGGGGGATCGAAGGATCGGCTTCATGAATATAGGGATAGGCGGATGGCGGCACATAGGGCAGGGTGCCGAGCGGCAGGCGGTAACCCACCGGGCTGTCACCCGGAACGAGGAATATTTTACCGCGCCGCGTCTTCCATTTTTCACTGATCCAGCGCTTGCCGGCGGCGCGCGCATTCCATGCCTGAACGGGAAGAATATAACCGGTCGGTGTCGTCAGTCCCCGTTCGAAGACGCGGGCCATGCGGTTTCGCTCCTCCGGGTCTTTCAGCTTGGAATTGGACGGGTCGACATTGTCGGGAAGGCTGCCTTCCTTGATGATCCATTCGGCCGGATCCTCATAGGCCGGCAGCACCAGTTCCGGCTCGATGCCGAGATGGGAGGCTATACCGCCCAGCAGTTTTTGCGCATCTTCCGCCTTGACGTCTGTATTTGCGCCCTCCTCGGCGATCAGCGCCGGATTCTGCCAGATCGGCAGGCCGTCCTTGCGCCAATAGAGCGAGAAGGTCCAGCGCGGCAGGCTTTCGCCCGGATACCATTTCCCCTGCCCGTAATGTAGAAAGCCGCCCGGTGCGAAACGCTCACGCAGGCGGCGGATCAGGGCATCGGCCTTTTCACGCTTTGTCGGCCCGACCGCGCCGGTGTTCCATTCGTCGGATTCGAAATCGTCGATGGAAACGAAGGTCGGTTCACCGCCCATGGTCAACCGGACATCATGGCTGTTCAGAACGTCATCGACCTCCTGGCCGAGCGCGTTGAGTTCCTCCCAGCTTTCATCCGAAAAGGGTTTGGTGATACGCGGCGTTTCGGCAACCCGCCGGACCTGCATGTCGAAGGCGAATTCCGTGTTGGCATGGCCGTAATAACCGCCGGAAATCGGCGCCGCATTGCGGTAATGCGGCGTTGCTGCCAGCGGAATATGGCTCTCGCCCGTCAGAAGTCCCGAGGTGGGGTCAAGGCCGATCCAGCCCGCGCCGGGCATATAGACTTCGGCCCAGGCATGCAGATCGGTAAAATCCACTTCGGTGCCGGATGGGCCATCCAGCGCTTTGAGATCGGGGGTGAGCTGAATGAGATATCCCGACACGAAACGGGCGGCGAGGCCAAGATGCCGCAGAACCTGCACGAGCAGCCAGCTGGTATCGCGGCAGGACCCCTTGCCGGAAGCAAGCGTCTCCTCCGGCGTCTGGACGCCCGGTTCCATGCGGATGACGTAACCGATCTCCTGTTGCAGGCGGGCATTGAGGCCAACGACCATATCCACCGTCTGCTGCCCCGGCGTGCGGTCGACGGTGGCCATAAAGGCGGCGAGCAGCGGGCCTGTCGGCTCCGGCTTCATGTAGATGGACAGGTCGTCGCGCAATTCCTGCGGATAGTCGAAGGGCCACTTTGTCGCCTCTTCCTCCACAAAGAAATCGAACGGATTGTAAACCGTCATATCGGCGACAAGATCGACCTCGATCTTAAATTCCGTCGCCGGCTCGGGAAAAACGAAGCGGGCGAGGTAATTGCCGTAGGGATCCTGCTGAAGGTTCACGAAGTGATTGGAGGGCGAAACCTTGAGCGAATGGCTGATAACGCGGGTTCTGGAGTGCGAGGCGGGCTTTAATCTTATGATCTGTGGTCCAAGGCGAACCGGATTGTCGTATTTATAATGCGTCAGATGATAGATGCTCGCTTTGATCGCCATTAATCTGCCTTGCCCGGTTTTCCGGCTTATGCGGTTTGTCCGCCCCTCTGAAATTATTCGGATTTTGTGCAATGCAGGAAAAGAAAGCAAGGATCATTTCCGGGGGCAACCGCATTGTTGGTCGAGGCCGCGATATTTGCCCGCGGTAAGAATTGTCCGGGCTTTTCAATCATCGCCGCTGAGATTTCGCCGGGATTGTGGACAAGGTCGAACGGCGTGTTATTGCTTGGCAACGAAAGGCGCAGAATCGCGACCCGCTTTCTTTGCCGACTGACGTTTCGGAATGGAATGAATGGCAACAACGGTGACCGACGATCAGCGCAAAAGCGCGGCTAATCTTTCGGGTTTCGATCTCGATTTCCCGGCGCAGCTGCGCATGATGGGGCGTGCCTTCTGGACCTCGCCGGTGCGCACCCGGCTGATCTTGCTGTCGATAGCGCTGCTCACGGTGATATTGCTCACCGCCTATGGGCAGATCAGGCTCAATGAATGGAACGCGCCGTTTTACAACGCGCTGGAGCGGCGCGATCTTGCCGCCTTCATTCACCAGCTGGAGGTCTTCGCCATCATCGCGGGGCTGTTGCTTCTCCTCAACGTCATCCAGACCTGGCTGAACCAGATGACGGCGCTGAACATGCGCGAGGGTCTTGCCAAGGATATGGTGGATCAATGGCTGAAACCGGGACGGGCCGCCCGTCTTGCCGGTTTCGGCACGATTGCGATCAACCCCGACCAGCGCCTGCATGACGATGTCCGCAATCTGGCTGAAAGCAGCACGGCGCTTTCCATCGGTCTCGTCAATGCGACGATCCTGCTGGTCAGCTTTATCGGCGTCCTCTGGTCTCTCTCGGCCGGCTTTGCCATCACCATCAGCGGCGATACCTATGCGATCCCCGGCTATATGGTCTGGGCGGCGATCCTTTACGCCGGTTCGGCTTCCCTCCTCAGCAATCTCGTCGGTTATCGGCTTGTCGGGCTGAATGCCGAGCGTTATTCCAAAGAGGCGGAGCTTCGCTTCTCACTGATGCGGGCGAGCGAAAATCTTGCCGCCATTGCTCTTGCACGTGGCGAAAAGAACGAAAGGCGGCGGATAGGCATCGATATTGATGCGGTGCTCGGCGTCATTCGCGGGCTCGCCATGGCGCTAACGCATCTGACATGGGTTTCGGCAGGATATGGCTGGCTGGCGGTGGTGGCGCCGATCCTGATCGCGGCTCCGGTTTATTTCTCCGGCAACCTCACCTTCGGCGGGCTGATGATGGCCGTCGGTGCGTTCAACCAGGTCAACACGGCGCTGCGCTGGTATATCGACAATTTCGGGCCGATCGCCAGCTGGAAGGCGACGCTGCAGCGCGTTTCGGTGTTCCGTAACGCGCTTATCCAGATGGACAGCGTCGAACAGCACGGCCTGGCGATCGATCTGCAACGCAGCGCAGAGAATGAAAAAATCCGCCTCCAGTCGGTGGTGATCTGCCGCGATGCGGGTGGGCAGGATCTGGATCGCGGCTTCCAGCTGCGCGAGAGCGAAGTCGAGATCGGGCCGGGCGAACGGCTGATGATCAATGGCGAGCAGGGCGTGAACCGAAGGCTGCTGTTTGCGGCCATGGCGGGCCTGTGGCCCTGGGGACAGGGCAGGATCGAGATGCCCGAGCAGTCCGATACACTTTTCATTGCCCAGCACGGCTATCTGCCGGCGGGGTCGCTGCGCGAAATCCTCGCCTATCCGCGCGCACCCCAGCGTTTTGCCGATGCGGATTATGTCTCGGCGCTCACTGCCTGCGGGCTCGGCGAGATGGCATCCCGTCTCGAGGAAAATATTCGCTGGGACAAAAAACTGGATTCCGACGAGCAGGCCAGTATCCGGGTGGCCAATGCCCTGCTGCTGAAGCCGAAATTCGTCGTTATCGACGATTTGCTCGAAGGGCTGGAAAAACAGACGCAGGATACGCTGGCGGAAGTTCTGAACGGGATCGAGGGTGCGGCGATCGTCTATATCGGCCGGTCGGAAACATTCCTGTCGGTGCTCGCCCCGGCTGTGGCGCATCTCGACCACACCGCGCAGAAGGAAAATATCTCCAGGCCCGGGAGTGCTCCGCAATAGGGCATTGGATATCGGGCTGGTCCGAGCGGACTAGAGCCGCAAATGCCATTTGTCCGAATCGAGCCGCTGCTGTTTGGCAAGGCTTATGGTGGTGTCCGGCTCTACCTGAGAACGCAGGGCAAGGGTGCCGGTCGCCAGGCTGATGGCGACGACGCTGGCGACCGCCAGGACGATACGGTCGTAGCGCTGCTGTATTGTGTTGTTTCCACTCCAGTCGTAGGCCATTCGGATGCCCTCGCGTTTTTTGGAATCGTGCCTCATCATGGTTAACCGAAGCTTACGATGGCTCTGTGATTCCTTGCTGTTTTGGAAGGGCTGCCGCGACAAATCGGCTATTGGCGGATGGGGCGCGGTTGTTTAAGTCCGGCAGCGGGAGGCTTGTGAAAGGACTTTGAGACATGGACCAGCAACCGCCCGCCGATATGGAACTCACGCTCAGAACGCTTGCGATGCCCGCCGATGCCAATCCGGCCGGCGATATTTTCGGCGGCTGGGTCATGTCGCAGATGGACCTTGCCGCTTTCGTCCGCGCCAATGATGTAGCCGGCGGCCGCACCGTCACCGTCGCAGTCAATGAGATCGTCTTCAAGAAGCCGGTCAAGATCGGCGACACATTGTGTGTCTACACCAAAATCGAAAAGATCGGCCGCACCTCCGTCACGTTGAAGATCGAGGCCTGGACCCGCAGGCACTATCAGGATTCACGCGAGAAGGTGACGGAGGCCGTTTTCATCATGGTCGCGGTGGACGACAACGGCGATCCGCGTCCTGTCCGCAAGGAGGCGTGAGGCGGCATCCTCATTTTCTTTTCAACGCAATTCCGAAGCGCCTGCAAAAGATTAAAAGCATCGGCGTTTCGGATTTTTCGCAATTCGATGTCCGTCCGCTCAATACTTTAGAAATATCCAATTTATTTATCAATTTTTGCGATCAAGATATGGAATAGGACGGGGATCAGGCTTTGACCATTCCAGGTGTTGTTATTGTCGGCGGCGCTCACGGTACGCTCGCCCTTGCCCGAAGCCTCGGCGCCCTGAATGTGCCCGTTTATTACCTCACCCACGATTCCCCTTTGCCGGGTTGGTCGCGTTTCGTGCGGAAAACAATCCGCTGGGCCGGCCCGCATGATGCCGGGGCACTGCCGTTCCTGCGTCAAATGGCCGACAAGCATGGTTTGAAGGGCTGTCTGCTGGTGCCGTCCGGCGACGGAGAGGTCCAGCTCATTGCACAGCATCGTGAGGAACTGTCCTCGCTCTACAAAATCATCCTGCCGGATTGGACCGCGCTGCAATGGCTCTGCGAAAAGCCGCTGCTTTATCAGCGCGCCGCAGAACTTGGCGTCAGTATTCCGCGAACCTATGCGCTGGCATCGGCCGCTGACATCGATACGCTGGACATATTGTTTCCCGTCATTCTCAAGCCGAATATGGGCGGTGGCAATACCACCATCGCCAGAGCGAAAGTCATTCGCGCCGATGACCGACATGCTCTGAAAACGGCTTTTGCCGATGCGAGTGGAGAGATCGGCGCTGGCAATGTCGTCGTACAGGAACTCATTCCGGGTGGGGGAGAAAGCCAGTTCTCCTACGCCGCGCTCTGGCTGAACGGACAGCCGGTCGCAGAATTCACTGCCCGGCGCGCCCGGCAATATCCTGTCGATTTCGGCTATACCAGCACCAGTGTCGAGGTCGTCGACAATGGGCAGGCGGTGGATGCGGCCCGAAAAATACTGAAATCGGCCGGCCATAGCGGGCTGGTCGAGGCGGAATTCAAGCTCGACGGCCGGGACGGAAAACTGAAGCTTCTCGATGTCAATCCGCGCCCATGGTCATGGTTTGGCCTTTGCTCTGCGGCGGGCATCGACCTTGGCGCCCTGCTATGGCGGGTCGCCAATGGCGAGCCGGTCGGCCAGCCCGGCAATGCGCGGCAGGGCGTTTCCTGGTCCTATCTTGTCCGTGATACCGTTGCCGCCTTCACATTGGCCCGGAGAGGGCAGGCGAAAATCGGCGACTATTTCGCTTCTCTTCGCAATATCCGCAGCTGGGCCGCCTTTGCGCCGAACGATCCCTTGCCGGGTCTGATCGATCTGCCGTTGACGGTCTCGAGAGTCGTGAGAAAACGCCTTCTTCCCGGCCTGACATCAGGACAATCGGGGAGGGTGTTTTTTCAACCGGTAAAACGACTTGTGAAATATGGGGCCATAAGGGTGGGGCTGGAGGTGAGTTCTCTCCCGGCCGTCCGTTCGGCATTTCCGTCTTTCGCCGGGCGTGGTGTGATCTTCACGCTTCATCATGTGCGCCCCGGAGGGGCTCTTTCGGCTTTCGCACCCAATGTGCAATTGTCCGTCACGCCGCAATTTCTGGAAGAGGCGATACAGGCCGCACTCGAATGCGGTCTCGTTCCAGTCCATCTGCACGATCTGCCGGCTCTGCTTGCCGATAATCACGAGGGCCGGTCGTTCTGCGCCTTCACGCTTGATGACGGCTATCGAAACAATGCCGACTATGCTGCGCCGATCTTCCGTAAATATGCCGTTCCCTACACGATTTTCATCACGCCGGGTTTTGTGGAGCGAACACGCAGCCTCTGGTGGGAAACCGCTGCTGCCCTGACGCACAAAGTCGCGTCGTTCGAATTCGATTTCGGGGCGGGGCCGGAGCATGTGGCATGCGCCAGCCCTTCGCAGAAAGCGGAGGCATTCACGCGGCTTGAAGATTTTGTCCAGAACTTTTCGGAAGACGAGGCGGTGGAAAGGATCGATCATGTCGCGAGGCAGCATGGCGTCGATCCCATCGCGATCGTGGACGAACTTGTCATGGATGAAGATGAGCTCATGGCGCTGGCGCAGGACCCTCTGGTGCATTTCGGCGCGCATACCATGACGCATGTGAATATGCGTAAGGTGGATGCGGCGCGTCTGGCTTATGAGATCGCGGAATCGACGCGCCGGGTGGAAGCCTATGCCGACCAAATGCCACGGTCCTTTTCCTATCCCTATGGCTGGGTAAAAGCCGTGGGGGAACGGGAAGCAAAAGCGGTTCAGGATGCAGGATTTTCCGCGGCAGTGACCACGCAGGCGGGCGTTATCGGTTCCCACAGCCTTGAAAAGCCGACGCAGTTACCGCGTGTATCGCTGAATGGACGCTTTCAGAAAAAGCGCTTCGTCAAGGCGCTCATCTCGGGCCTGCCCTTCCGGTTCATCTAGCGACATTGTTCGTTCGCCATCTCTCGGCCGTCTCGCCATATATGGCCGCGGCCCGCGTTTGGCGTTCTCTTTGCCGTTTTCGATTTCCTCTTTCTTTCTTTGAACCTCTTTGCGGCTGAATTGGTCAATCCGAAAAGCTGCGCCATAATTTTTGTTATTCACATCTATTTATCTATTGATTATAAATAAGTTTATCGACGTAAAACATTACAACTTTTATGAAGGCCTCGCCCGTGCTGCTGATTTTTGCCGATGATCTGACCGGAGCGCTCGACGCCGCCGCCCCCTTTGCCGGGCGTGGGCTGGCGACCGAGGTTGCGATCGGGCTTGACGGTGTGCGTGCGGCGCTGGCGGATGCGCCCGCCGTCCTTAGCGTTAATCTCGGCTGCCGCGATGGCGAAGCGGATGAAGCCCGGCGTCGCACGCAGGAACTGTTGGGGCTGGCTCCCGCCGATGCTGTCCTTTTCAAGAAGATCGATTCCCGCCTGAAAGGGCATATTGCGGCGGAAATGGATGCGATTTCCTATCGGCACGCGCTTGTCGCGCCCGCCATTCCGGATTTCGGACGAGTCGTTACTGGCGGAGCCGTTTCCGGCTTTGGCGTCGAAGCTGCCATTCCGGTTCATGAAAGGCTGGGCGGACATGCCGGCCGCTGCACGATACCCGACACGCGATCACAGGGCGATATCAGGGAAGCTCTCGCCGCTGCGCAGGCGGAAGGGGCCGATCTTCTGGTTGGCGCGCGTGGGCTTGCCGAGGCGCTGGCTGAAGCGATGACGGCGCAGGCTGTTCCTGAAGCGGCGATCATTCCACCCGGCAGGGGGCTTTTTGTCATCGGGTCCCGCGATCCGATCACGGTGGAGCAGATCGACGTTCTCAAAAGCGTTGGACCTGTCTCGATCATAGAGGCGCCGAATGGCGTCATGCCCCGCCACACCGATGACGGTGCCGCTCTGACGCTGGTTCAAGCGACGCAGGGTATGGAAAATCTGTCGCCACTTGCGGTTTCAGACCGGTTGGCGGAGGGCGTCGTGCCGCATCTTACCGCGAGCGCCGCCAGGCTGCTGTTATCGGGCGGAGCCACGGCAGAGGCCGTGCTGCGGGCCATGGGCGTTTCGCGCCTGCGTCTTGCCGGCGAATGCCTGCCGGGTCTCGGGGTCGGCTGGTCCGGAGATCAATGCATCATTGCGAAATCCGGCGGTTTTGGGCAAGCTGACACGTTGAAACGGATAGCGAAAATGATGCTTGGCGACAATGACGCTGGAGAGAGCTGACCAGATGGGGCTGATGAAAGAAACGGCGCGCAAGGCACTTCCGGACATTATTTTCGAGAGAATGCACCGGGCGATCAAATCCGGGGCCTACAAGCCGGATGAGCGGCTGCCGACAGAGCATGAACTCGCCATGGAATTCGAAGTGTCGCGACCTGTCGTGCGCGAGGCGTTGCGGCGGCTGCGCGAGCAGGGGTTCATTTATTCCCGCAGGGGCTCCGGCAGCTATGTCAGGGCTTTTGGCCTGCGCGAGCCGCTTGGCTTCGGGCAGCTTGAAAACGTTGCTGATCTTCTCAACTGTTACGAATTCAGGCTGACGCTGGAGCCGGCTGCGGCGGCCGCGGCAGCCTTGCGGCACGATGGCGAGAGGCTTGCTGCGATCCGGAAGGCGCTCGAACTGATGCGGGATGCGACCAATCGTCAGTCCCACCGCGAGGATGCCGATTATCAGTTCCACCTCGCCATCGCGCGGGCGGCGCGAAACAGCTATTTCTCCACCGCGATGGAAGCGCTCAAGGACCATATTGCAATGGGAATGAAGTTCCACGGCATGTCGGTGAAGCGGGAGGCATCCGGCCTGACGCGTGTTTTCGCCGAGCATGAGGCAATCGCAAAGGCGATTGCCGATGGGGACGCAGAGGCGGCGCGCCAGTTGATGCTCCAGCACCTGACCGGATCGCGCGACCGCCTGTTCGAGTCTTCGCACGCGGATTAAGCGGGCGGCCGAAGACCGATGCGCGTCCGCGCACCGGATTTTTGCTTAGAAGGCGTGGCGGTAAATGCCGAGCACGTCCTCGACGCTCATATCGACGGGATTATTGTCCATTAGCCGACGGATGGCATGCGCATCCTCGGCATATCGGGGAAGATCGGCCTCAGTCGCGCCATGCCGTGCGAGTGACATTTCGATGCCGAGCCCGGCACAGAAATCCGTTGCCGCCTTGCGCAGATCGTCCGGCGAAAGGTGCTCGCGAAGCCCGAGCGCTCCTGCCACTTCCGCCGTCTTCGCCGAAACCGCAGGCTGGTTGAAGGCCAGAACGTGCGGAAAGACGATGGCGTTTGCCAGCCCGTGCGGCAGGTTGAGAAGCGTGCCGAGCGGATAGGCGATGGCGTGGCCGGCCGCCGTATTGACGGGGCCGAGGCAGATGCCGCCATAATAGGAGGCGAGCATCATGCCTTCTCGTGCTTCAGTATCCGCACCGTCGCGAACGGCGCGCGCCAGATATTTGCCGACCAGCGCAAAACCCATGCGCGCGAAACCGTCGATCATCGGATGGGCCTTGCGGTTGGTGAAGGCTTCGACGCAATGGGCCATGGCATCCACCCCGGTTGCCGCCGTAACGGCTGATGGGACGGAATAGGTGAGTTCCGGATCGAGCACGGCGAAATCCGCGATCAGATAAGGGCTTTCGACCGCGATCTTGTTGCCTTTCACCGGGTCTGTGATGAGCGAACGGATGCCGGCTTCCGAGCCGGTGCCGGCAGTGGTGGCGATCTGCACCAGCCGTGTGTTGCGTCCGGCAACCCTGTTCGGCCCGGCCACGTCTTCAAGCGACTGGTTGGAATTCCAGAGGGCAGCGACCAGCTTCGCCACATCCATTACCGAACCGCCGCCGAGGCCGATGACGAGATCTGGCTTGGCGGCGCGTGCTGCGGCAAGGGCGGCTTCCAGCGTTGTTGTGTCCGGCTCGCCGGGAATGGCGTCGAAGATCGTGAAAGGGCCCTGCAATTGCAGCCGTCCGGCAAATTTCGCCGTCAGCGGTGTGGCTATAATCAGGGTCGATGCGGTTTTTCCCGCCCAGGTGCCGACCTGTGAAATGGTGCCGGCGCCGACGGCGAGCCGTCGTGGCTGGTGGATGAGAATGGGAGCTGTCGACATGGTGCTCATTCCTTCCGTTCCTTGCCCGCCACCAGCTTGCGCGCATAGGCGATGGCCGCATTCATGTTGCCGTGATTGGCGATGCCCTTGCCGGCGATATCGAAAGCCGTGCCGTGATCGACGGAGGTGCGGTCTATCGGCAGATCGACAGAGACATTGACGGCGGTGTCGAAGGCGACAAGCTTGATCGGGATATGGCCTTGATCGTGATATTGCGCGACGACGAGATCGAAAGCGCCGGAATAGGCCCGGTGGAACACGGTATCGGCGGAAATCGGCCCCTGCACCTCGATGCCTTCGGCGCGGGCGGCAGCGACCGCTGGCGCAATCTGGTCGTCATCTTCGGTGCCGAACAGGCCGTTTTCACCGCAATGCGGGTTGATGCCGGCAACCGCGATGCGCGGCCGCTCGTAACCGATGCGCTTCAGATGCGCGTTGCCGGCGCGGATGGTTGCCAGCACCCGCTCCGTCGTCGCCCGGCGAATGGCTTCCTGCAGGGAGACGTGGGTGGAAACGTGAATGACCTTCAACCGTTCGGAGGCGAGCAGCATATAGGCGGCCGAGGAGCCGGTGAGGCTGCGCAACATGCCGGTGTGCCCGTCATAATGATGACCGGCGAGATTCAGGGCTTCCTTGTTGATCGGCGCGGTGACGATGCAGCCGATTGCGCCCGCTTCGGCATCGCGAACGGCCTTTTCGATAAAGCGGAACGCGGCGTCTCCGGCCACTGGCGACAATGTACCCCAGGGCAGCGGCGCGCCCTCCACAGGCAGGTCGACCACATGTTGAGTGAGATCGATATCAACGCCGAGCGCATCCCGCGCCGCTTCCAGCGTGGCGAGGTTGCCGTAAATCCGCGTCGCCGCACGATCCGGGGCAGACATTTCGGCGAGCGCCCGCACCGTGATCTCGGGGCCGACGCCGCAGGGGTCGCCCATGGTGATGCCAATGATGTTGCTCATCTTTGTCTCCCGTCGTTCTCGTTAGCCCAGCCGGGCGCCAGCCGGACATATTTGATTGCGCGGCGATGATAGGTGTAGCTCGCATGCAGCGTACCGTCCCGCGCTTCCAGAAGCCACGGATAGGACATTTCCAGATTGCGCCCATCGGTCGAATCGTTCGAAAGGCAGGTGCCCGGCCCGTCTTCGATCAGTATCCGGGTGGTAAAACTGCGCCCGTCATCGTCGGACAGGCAGATAGAAACCGGCGCACGCGGCACGCCCCAGACCGGCACACAGCCACCGCTCGGATCGGCATCCGGCCTGTCGTCTTCCTCTCCCAGCTCGTCATAAAGCGAGGCGCGGCGATCGCTCGACTGCGCGGCGTTGACGGGGTTGCAGATCATAGCCAGCCTGCCATCGTTGAGACTGATCACGGCAATGGAGGAATTATTGTTGGGCACATCGGTCGGCTGCGGCTTTGACCACGAGCGGCCGCCATCGGTGCTTTCGGTGCGATAAACGAAATCGGCCTGACGGCGGCGGAAGAAGGCGGCGTAGCGCCCATCCGTCACCGCAACCGGGCTCATATGCACGCAGCCGGTCGATTCCTCCAACTCCTGCAATTGCCAAGTCGCGCCATTGTCCGTGGATATGCCGAGCGCTGCCGTATCATGGCTGCCGTTCCATTTCTGGCCGGGGCGCTGGACGCAGCGGAAGATCGGCAGCAGCCAGACGCCGCCATCGCGGATGCGCAGCGGTGCGCGGATGAAACAGCCCTGCGGGAGATCGAGAAAACGGCCTTCCTCGGAAATAAGCTTCTCCGGTGCAGTCGCGTCGCGGTGGATGCGCGCCATGCGAATGCGGCATTCATCCTGATTGCCGGAGGGCTGGGCTGTGTGAAACAGCCAGAGAACGCCATCTGGCGCAGTGAAGAGGACCGGGTTCTGTTCGGAATGAGCGGGGTCGTGGCTCAGGCGCTGCGGCGGTCCCCAGCGGGTTGCACCCGCTGTCAGCACGGATGCGAAAATCGAAATATCCGATTTTCCTTCCAGCGTGCCGCCGAACCATGCGCAGAGCAGGGTGCCGTCATCCAGAAGGTGCAGGAAGCTCGCATGGTTCTGGATCATAGGTGACGGCAGGAACGCTTCCTGCCGGTCTTTCGACACGGCATGTATGGCTCCGGTCATGGCTTGAGCGATGTCATCAGGGGTCATCGTGGTCTCCTCTTGTTCCGATGAAAATGACATATTCAAAAAGTTGTCAAGTTTATTTGATAAAAAAAGAGGATCAATCGTTTTTGGTTTTCTGAAATAAATCTTTGTTTTTAAACAAGAAAAATAATGGATTTGGTTTGAATAAAAATTGCCTTCGAAAAATAAATTGACAAAAAATGCGATAACGCCGATGCTCTATTTACGGGTGGAGGAGACAATCATCCGCATGCCATGCTCCTCATTGCAGGAGATGGGGATTTTCAGATGCCCCTTGCGGCGCGCCGCCATGTTGCTGAATTTCTGAATCTGGGAGGAGAACGGAATGAAGAAGTCATTGATTGCGGGCGCCCTGGTCTTGGGTTCCCTCAGCGCCGCGGTTTCGCCGGCGCTCGCGGCATCGGGGCCGATCAAGATCGTGCTGGCGGAAGAGGCGGACCTGCTGGAGCCCTGCATGGCCACCCGCTCCAATATCGGCCGCATCATCATGGAAAATGTCAGCGAGACGCTGACCGAGCTCGATGTTCGCGGCAATAAGGGCGTTCAGCCGCGCCTCGCCGAGAAGTGGGAGCAGAATGCCGATGGAAGCTGGCGTTTCCACCTGCGTGAAGGCGTGAAGTTTTCCGACGGCACGACATTTGACGCCAAGGACGTCAAGCACAGCTTCGAACGCATCATGAGCGACAAGAACGCCTGCGAGTCCCGCCGTTATTTCGGCGGCATGACGGTGACCCCGTCTGTCGTCGATGACCACACGATAGACTTCAAGACCGACCCGGCGCAGCCCATTCTGCCGCTCCTCATGTCGCTCGTCACCATCGTGCCCGAAGAAACCAAGATGGAATTCATCCGCGAGCCTGTCGGCACCGGGCCTTACAAGCTGACCAACTGGACCCCGGGCCAGCAGATTGTCCTCACCGCACGCGACGACTATTGGGGCGCCAAGCCGCAGGTGACGGAAGCGACCTATCTTTTCCGCGCCGATCCTTCGGTTCGCGCCGCCATGGTGCAGACCGGCGAAGCCGATCTTTCGCCTTCCATTTCGCAGCTCGACGCTACCAATACGAAGACCGACTTTTCCTATCTCGACAGCGAGACGGTCTATATGCGTCTCGATCACAATATTGCGCCGCTGAACGACGTGCGGGTGCGCCGCGCACTTAACCTTGCCATCGACCGGCAGGCCTTCCTCGGCACGCTGGTTCCGGAAGGTGCCGTGCTGGCCACCGCTCTCGTTCCGCCGACCACGCTTGGCTGGAACCCCGACGTCAAGGTCTTCCCCTATGACCCCGAGGGCGCAAAAAAGCTGCTCGAGGAAGCCAAGGCTGCTGGTGTGAAGGTGGACACGCCGATCACCATCATCGCGCGCACCGCTAACTTCCCCAACGTCACCGAGATCATGGAAGCGATCCAGCAGCAATTGCAGGATGTCGGCTTCAAGATCGACCTGAAATTCGTGGAGGTGGCCGAGCACGAGAGCTATTACTCCAAGCCCTTCAAGGAAGGCCGCGGACCGCAGATCGTCGCCGCCATGCACGACAACTCAAAGGGCGACCCGTCCTTCACCATGTTCTTCAAATATGCCACCAAGGGCACTCAGTCCGGCTTCTCGGACAAGAAGGTGGACGATCTGATCGAACGTGCGTCCGCAGCCGTGGGTGACGAACGCGCCAAGCTCTGGTCGGAACTGATCGCTTATCTGCACGACGATGTGGTGGCAGATGTGCTGCTGTTCCACATGGTCGGCTTCTCCCGCGTCTCGGAACGGCTGGACTTCAAGCCCACCATCGCCACCAACTCGATGCTACAGCTTTCGGAAATCGGCATCAAATAAGACCCCGTGTCTTGTCAATTGAGAAGCGGCGGCGCGGCGAAAGCTCCGCCGCCGCATTGAAAAACCGGAGGCAACCATGCTGAGCTTCATCCGAAAACGTTCCGTTGCAAGCCTGATCTCCCTGATCGGCCTCATCGTCATGGTTTTTTTCCTGTCGCGCCTGACGGGGGACCCGGCCGCACTGTTTCTGCCGGTGGAGGCTTCGGAAGAGTTGAAGCAGCAGTTCCGGGCGTTGCACGGGCTGAATGATCCGCTGATGGTGCAGTTTTTGCGTTATGCGGGCGATGTAATGACTGGGGATCTCGGAGAATCGCTCAGAAAAGCCCGCCCAGCGCTGGATGTGGTGCTGGAGGCTTTCGTCTGGACGCTGTGGCTCGCGGTCATCACCATGTCGCTCGTTACCACCGCCGCCATCGTCATCGGTTCGCTTGCGGCTTTCCGATCCGGCGGCTTCTTCGACCGCATGGCCTCGAGCATCTCGCTCATCGGTGCATCCGTGCCGGATTTCTGGCTGGCGATTGTCGCTATCGTCGTATTCTCGGTCAATCTCGCCTGGCTGCCCACGTCGGGAACGGGCTCCGTGCTGCACTGGATATTGCCGATTGCGGTCCTGTTTGTGCGCCCCTTCGGCATTATCGTGCAGGTAGTGCGCGGCTCGATGATCGGCGCTTTGTCCTCTGCCTATGTGAAGACAGCGCGCGCCAAGGGCGTGAAGTCGGGTCCGATCATCTTCATTCACGCTTTGCGAAACGCCATGCTGCCGGTCATCACCGTCATTGGCGACCAGGCAGCAAGCCTTCTCAATGGTGCTGTCATCGTCGAAACCATTTTCGGTTTTCCCGGTGTCGGCAAGCTGATGATCGATTCCATTCTGCAGCGCGATTTCAACGTCGTGCTCGCTGCCATTCTCGTGACCGCGCTGGCGATCTTCCTGATGAATCTTCTGATCGATATCGCCTATGCGCTCCTCGATCCGCGTATCCGGCACTGAGGAGGCCGTTCAGCCATGAGCCTTTCCAGCGCCGACACCGAAATCATCGCCGAGCCGTCCTTCGCAAGACGCATGCTGCGCATGTTGTGGGCGGATAAATTCGCGCTCTGCGCCGCGATCTTCCTCATCATCGTCGTTATCCTCGCTTTTGTCGGCCCTGCCTGGCTTGGCGATCTGGCGACGAAACAGAACCTGCGCGGGCGCAACCTCGCCCCGTTCGACTGGCAGCGCGAGTGGTATTTCTGGCTGGGGGCGGATGCGCTCGGCCGCTCGCTTCTCGCGCGCATTGTCGCCGCCACGCAAAACACGATGATGATCGCCGCCGGCGCGGTGCTTCTTTCCGCCATCACCGGCACCGTGCTCGGGTTGATCGCCGGTTTTTCCTCCAACCGTGTCGGCCAGATCATCATGCGGCTTGCGGATGTGATCATGTCGTTCCCGTCGCTCTTGATCGCGGTCATCGTGCTTTATCTGCTCGGTTCCTCCATTCTCAACCTGATGCTGGTTCTCGCCATCACCCGCATTCCCGTTTACATCCGCACCACGCGGGCAGAGGTGCTGGAGGTGCGCGAACGCATGTTCGTGCAGGCGGCAAGGGTCATGGGCGCATCGGGCAAACGCATCCTGTTCCGCCACATCCTGCCCGTCGTGTTGCCGACGCTGACGACGCTCGCCACGCTCGATTTCGCCTATGTGATGCTGGCGGAAAGCGCGCTGTCCTTCCTTGGCATCGGCATTCAGCCGCCGGGAATCACCTGGGGCCTGATGATTTCGCAGGGGCGGCAATATCTCACCAATGCCTGGTGGCTGTCCTTCTGGCCGGGACTTGCCATCATCCTCACCACCCTGTCGCTCAACCTGCTTTCCAACTGGCTGCGCATCGCGCTTGATCCCGTGCAGCGCTGGCGGCTGGAAATGAAAGGCAGCAAGCATGGCTGACCATCTTCTCGACGTGCGCAACCTTTCCGTGGAGTTCCACACCGCAAGCGGTGTCGTCCATGCGGTAAAGGATGTCTCCTACCATCTCGACCGTGGCGAAACGCTGGCCATCCTCGGCGAAAGCGGCTCGGGCAAGTCGGTATCGTCCTCGGCTATCATGAACCTCATCGACATGCCGCCCGGACATATCAGCAGCGGCCAGATATTGCTTGATGGTCAGGACCTACTGACCATGCCGGCCGAAGCGCGCCGCGAGATCAACGGCCGGCGTATCGCCATGATCTTTCAGGACCCGCTCAGCCATCTCAATCCGGTCTATACCGTCGGCTGGCAGATCCGTGAGGCGATGACCACCCACGGCATGGACAAGGCAAAGGCCGAAGCGGAGGCGAGGCGGCTTGTCGCCCGCGTCGGCATTCCCGACCCGGACGGGGCCTTGAAGAAATATCCGCATGAATTTTCGGGTGGCCAGCGCCAGCGCGTCATGATCGCCATGGCGCTGGCTCTTCGGCCCGATCTCCTGATCGCGGATGAACCGACCACCGCGCTTGACGTGACGGTGCAGGCCGAGGTGCTTTCGCTGCTCAAGGAATTGCAGCGGGAAACCGGCATGGCCGTGCTCATCATCACCCATGATCTCGGCGTCGTTGCCGAAATCGCCGACCGGGTGGTGGTGATGGAAAAGGGTGTTCTGGTCGAGGCCGGCACGGTGCGCGAGGTTTATCGCAATCCGCAGCATCCCTATACCCGCAAGCTCATCAGTGCAGCACCCGGCAGGGGCGACATGCACGAGTCGCAGGCGACGGGCGAAGCGCTGCTCAGCGTGCGTGATGTGCGCAAGCGTTACGGCGCCTTCGAGGCGCTGAAGGGCATTTCCTTCGACCTCATGGAAGGCGAAACCATCGCGGTCGTCGGCGAAAGCGGTTCCGGCAAATCGACGCTGGCGCGTATTCTTTTGCGGCTAGACGAGCCGGATGCGGGCACCGCCTTGTGGAAGGGTCGCGACCTCTTCAAGCTTCCGCCTGCCGAACTCTTCGCGCTCCGGCGCGATTTGCAGATGGTGTTTCAGGATCCCACCCAGTCGCTCAATCCGCGCATGACGGTGTTTCAGCTGATTTCCGAGGCCTGGGTCATCCATCCTGAGATCTTGCCCAGAGCAAGATGGCGTGAGCGGGTTGCCGAATTGCTGCATCAGGTGGGTCTCTCGCCGGAACATATGCGCCGTTATCCGCATCAGTTCTCCGGCGGTCAACGGCAGAGGATCGCGATTGCCCGCGCATTGGCGCTGGAACCGAAGCTCATCATCTGCGACGAGGCGGTCTCGGCGCTCGATGTTTCGGTTCAGGCGCAGGTTATTGCACTGCTGGACAAGCTGCGCCGCGAAATGGGCCTCTCCTTCATCTTCATCGCGCATGATTTGCCGGTGGTTCGGGATTTTGCCGATCACGTCATGGTCATGCAGCGGGGAGAGGTGGTGGAGTTCGGCACGGTCCGCCAGGTTTTCGAAGCGCCGCGCGAGGCCTATACCCGTGCCCTTTTATCCGCGAGCCTCGATCCCGACCCCGACATGCAATCTCAGCGTCATCCGGCCGGTGCCGGTGACGCCATCGGAAATTCAAGCGGAGTTCTTTCATGAGCAAGCAAGCTTTCGTCGCGCTCGTCACCTGTTTCAACGAGGACGAAACCATCAACTATGAGGCAACCCGTGCGCAGGTGCGCCGCCAGGTGGCGGCCGGCAACAACATCATGTGTGCCGGCACAAATGGCGATTTTACCGCGCTGACGCATGCGGAAAAAATCCGGCTGACGGAAGAGGTGGTGGACGAAGTTGCCGGCCGTGCCAAGGTGATCGTGAATGCGGGTATGCCCGCCACATTCGAAACCCTGCAACTTGCCAAAGCCTTCGACCGCATCGGCGTCGACGGTATCGCCGTCATCACGCCCTTCTTCATCGCCTGCACGCAGGATGGCTTGATCCGCCATTTCTCGACGGTGGCTGACGCCGTTGAAACGCCGGTCTATCTCTATGACATTCCCGCCCGCACCCAGAACCACATAGAGCCGGAAACCGCCCGCAAACTCGCCACCCATGGCAATATCGCCGGCATCAAGGATTCCGGCGGCGCTCAGCAGACGCTCGAAGCCTATCTTCAGGTGGCAAAGGAGATGCCCGGCTTCGAGGTCTATTCCGGCCCGGATCACCTCGTTCTCTGGTCGTTGCAGAACGGTGCGGCAGGCTGCATTTCCGGCCTCGGCAACGCGCTGCCGGATGTGCTGGCCGGTATTCTCAATGCTTTCAACGCCGGTGATATCACCGAGGCCGAACGCCAGCAGGCAATCTACGCCGACTTCCGCACCGATCTCTACGCCCTCGGTTTCGCACCGGCCATGGTTAAACGCTCGCTTTATCTCCAGGACCCATCCGTCGGCGCCAGCCGCCAACCGGCTCTTCTGCCGGATAAAGAGCAGGATGAAAAAATCCTGGAAATCTTGCGGCGTTATCAACGGATCTGACGCTGCTATCGAATGTGACGCGCACCCCTGCGGGTCGTGCGCGTCCCTTTAAAAATATCTGCGAAAACGGCCAGAAGCCGATGCATTTCCCCAGCCTCACCCATGACGAATAATTTGTGACACAAACACGAAATTCCCCTTGTCAGCCCGGCCATTGATGTTTAAGAGGAGCGCGCAACGCAAGCGTTCGCGCATGCGGAGAGGTGGCAGAGTGGTCGAATGCACCGCACTCGAAATGCGGCATACCTGCAAGGGTATCGTGGGTTCGAATCCCACCCTCTCCGCCATAAATTGCCTTGGGTGACAAGGTTTCTCTCTCAATGTTAGAATAGTTGTATTCATTTAATTTGTGACACGCCTCATTTCGAGCGGTAGGGCCACATTGTCGGCACAGCGCCAATGATGCTGTAGGTTGGACTGAACATTGCAGGCCCGGCTAGGCATTCGAGATGAGCGCCCGCCGGTGTGCATTAGCGCTTTTGACTTACAACGGATAGGTTACCCTCTGTGGGCCGCACCAGAGAAGACCCGGTCAGCCCAAAAACAAGCGATTCGATCTCTTCCCATGGTAGATTAAGATCATTCGCAATATCGCGCTTCGTGAGGCCCTTGGACCAAATGACCTGCCACTGAGAATTTCCTCCAGATTGGATTAGAGTCCGGCCCATCGAGGACGGACTTATGAAGAAGCAGAGATTTACGGAAGAGCAGATTAT
>NZ_JBNWBW010000021.1:0-103347 GCF_053522725.1 Agrobacterium sp. 16-172Ci | reverse complement strand
CGACGCACCGATCGGCTTCTCGACCCGCCACCGGACAAACCCAGAAACCAAAACCAGATGGCCTTCCAATGGCCGCAAATTTAAACCGGACAGTAGTGGGACAAGCCCAAGGATGACGTTGAGTGTGAAAGCAGACTTGTCATAACATTAAGGGCGCGGAACAGAATTCCGCGCCCTTTCATTTGTCTATCGCCCCTCAGCGGGTCGGCTTGTTATGCGCCTGAAACAGCACGCCCTTTTCACCGATCAGCACGAAGATGAGGCCGACGATGGAGACGGCGAAGAAGCCCGCCACCATGGGCAGCGCCGTGCCGTCGAAAGACTGGCCGATGGCCGCGCCGATCAGCGAGCCGCCGACGGTCCCCATGAAGCCCATGACGGACGATGCGGTGCCGGCGACGTGGCCGAGCGGTTCCATCGCCAGCGAGTTGAAGTTCGAGCCGATCCAGCCGAACTGGAACATGGCGAGCGCAAAGAACACGATGAAGATGGCAAAGGGCATCGGTTCCGGCCCCAGCACCTGCACCAGCAGCCAGACGAAGGTGATGGCGATGAAGCCGAGCAGCGAGCCGTGCGACAGCTTGCGCATGCCGAACCGGCCGACCAGCCTTGCATTGACGAAGGACGAGAAGGCCATGAACAGCGCCACGCCCGCAAAGGCCGCCGCAAACCATGCGCCGAGCCCGTAAATGCCCTTATAGACCTGTTCGACCGAGTTGATGAAGCCGAACAGCGCCCCGAAGATGAAGGTGCTGGAGAGCGTATAACAGAGCGCGATACGGTTGGTGAGCACGATCTTGAAACCGCCGAGGATGGAGCTTGCGGTCAGGGGGCGGATATCGTCCGGATGCAGGGTTTCCGGCAGGCGGAAATACATCCAGGCCGTCACCACGGCGGCAATGGCCGCCATGAAAGCGAAGATCAGGTGCCAGTCACCGAAAAACAGCACGATCTGGCCGGTGCCGGGCGCAATGACCGGCACGACCATGAAGACCATCATGATCAGCGACATGACTTCCGCCATCTGCCGTCCGCCATAGATATCACGCACGATTGAGACCGTGATGACACGCGTGGCCGCCGAACCGATGCCCTGAATGAAGCGCAGCATCAGCAGCCCGGAGAAGGACGGTACGAAGACCACGGCAATGGCTGAAACGATGTAGATGGCGAGCCCGACGAACATCGGCTTGCGGCGTCCGAAACGGTCCGAAATCGGTCCGTACAGAAGCTGGGCGATGCCGAAGCCGAGAAGATAGGCAGAAATCACATATTGGCGGTGGTTTTCGTTCTCGACGCCGAGCGAAGCGCCGATTTCCTGAAGACCGGGCAGCATGATGTCGATGGCAAGCGCGTTCAGCGCCATGAGCATCGCGGCAAGCGCGATGAATTCCGTGCGCCCCATCGAGCCTGCGCGCGAAGCGGTGGATTGTGAAAGATTTGTCACAGGATTGCCCCAAAAAGAACGGCAAAGGCGTTGCATGAAGCAACGCCTGGCATAAATTTCTGACAATCAGGGTGGGCCGGATGAACCGGCCGAAATCAGGCCGCGCCGCGGACGCTGATACCCTGTTCTTGGAAGTGGTTTTGAAGTTCGCCAGACTGGAACATCTCTCTTACGATGTCACAGCCGCCGACGAATTCGCCCTTGACGTAGAGCTGCGGGATGGTCGGCCAGTTGGAGTAGTCCTTGATGCCCTGGCGGATATCTGCATCGGCAAGCACGTTGATACCCTTGTAGTCGACGCCGAGATAATCGAGGATCTGTACCACCTGGCCGGAAAAACCGCACTGCGGAAATTGCGGGGTGCCCTTCATGAAAAGAACGATATCGTTGCTCTTCACTTCGCTGTCGATCATGTCGTGAATGCCGCTCATAGGCCTATTCCTTTCACATGCGGTTCAAGGCCGCTGCTTTCTGTTTGTTCCTAGATAACATGTCGTGGCGCGATTTCCACCCGGAAAGCGTAAAAAATCCGTCCCTGATGGGGTGCACGACATGCCAAATATCGGCCTGTGACGGTTCAGCGATATCTCTGCCGGCTGCGGGCGGCGACTGTGCGTCTTTTGCTCACCTGCTTCTTGGCCGGCTTGGGTTTTATGGCGGCGTTGATCGCGGCTTCCAGAACCGAGCCGACGATGCCGCCGGCAAGCGAGCCGGTGCTTTTCGTCCGACGCGCACGGCGCGTCTTGCGGATGCCGGTCTTGGTGAGGATTTCAGAGAGCGCGCCCTTGACGACGCCGTTGAGCACTTGATCGACGATGCCAGACAAATTTCCCTCACCGATAAATAAATCACATTTCCGTCGCGATTTTTACTATACGTGCATCGCCCGCTGTATCAAGCGATCCTTTCGGGTGTCTCTAGCGCGCATTTGCTTTCTTCCGAAATGCAAAAGCGCGCTATCTCTTTGTTTTTACGCATTGTCCTGAGGTAAAAGCGATTGCGCTTTTACTGGAAATGCTCCGGCCGAAGGTTCATGCATGCCAGCCGTCAAGTCACGACTTGTTCTTTATTTCCCCGGTTTCGATCCGCTCGATGCGGCCGCCCATCATCTGCGTTACCAGCGGGCGGCGGCGCTCTCCGGCAAGACATGGGATGTCGATTATGCCGTGGGGCCGTTGGAGAATGTGGCCGGGGGCGAAACATTCACGGTTGAGGCCTCGGCGGGCGACTGGCGGACCCGCTCCGACATTTTCGTTTACGACCATAATGCGGTGATATCGCAATTGCGGGATGCGCCCGTCTGGCGGCAGATCTGGCTCGGTTTCAAGGCCGGAGCCGGCATCATCGCCGAGGGCGGTGCGGCGCGTTACTTCCGCCACGCCTGGCGTTTTGGGCTGTTCTTCATCTTCCCGTTCCTGCTGATGCTTGTCGGCGGCGCCCTTGCGGCGGCTATTGCCCTGTCGCCGTGGCTTTTCGCTCTACCTCTCTGGCTCTTGGCGATCAGCCTTCCCGTCGCCGCCCTGTTTTTCGTGAAGGCTTTCCTGCCGTTTGCGGAGCGGTTTCACACCCTGCATCTTTATGCGGACTGGCGGTTCGCGCTCGCGGTCGGCCGCGATGAGCCGATTGCCCGTGACTGGATCGAGGAGAGGGCGGCACTTGTTCTGACGGCGCTGGAGCAGCCCTCGGACGAGGTTCTGGTGGTTTCCCACAGCATGGGTGCCAGCCTTGCGCTCGCCGTGATCGGCCGCGTGCTGGAGCCGAAGCCGAATGCGCTGGATGGCCGGAAACTGTCCTTTGCGACCTTGGGCGGGGCGGCGCTGCAATGTGCGTTCCTGTCGAGCGCCGACCGGCTTCGCCAAAGCGTCGGCACGATTGCTCGTCACCCAGAGGTGACATGGTTCGATATCCAGTGCCTGACCGATCCTATTCATCTCTACCGGTGCAATACCGTGGCCCTGACCGGTCACAGGGATGCGCCGCAGCCGAAGATCGTGCCGATCCGTTTCAAGCATTCGCTCTCGCCGGACCGTTATAAGAAGAACAAGCGCAACTTCCTGCGCATGCATCGGCAATATGTTCTGGGGCCGGACCGCAGATCCGGTTACGATTTTACCCTGCTGACGGCAGGACCTTTGCCTGCGGCCTCCTTCGCCGCTCTGGATTCGCAGACGCCGCCCGTTTTGTAAGCGGCGACGACCCATTCGGCCGAACATGAAAAAGGCCCGCGTGAGAGTATCACGCGGGCCTTGATTTATTCCGCAGGTTTCACGCTCTGCCGCAGGCGGGACAGAGACGGTCTGTTGCCGGAACCGCTTTCACGGGCGTTATCATTCGGGAGCCGAGGTCTGCAGGGCAAGAGCATGCAGAACGCCGCCCATATTGCCCTTCAGCGCGTCATAGACCATCTGGTGCTGCTGCACGCGGGTCTTGCCCTTGAATGCTTCCGCAACGACTTCCGCCGCGTAATGATCGCCATCACCGGCCAGATCGCGGATCGTGACCTTTGCCCCGGGAATTCCCGCCTTAATCATGTCTTCAATGTCGCCGGGTTTCATGGGCATGGTGTTTCTCCTTAATTCATTCTGCGGCGAGCAAAGTTTCGCCGTCCATGAATTGAGGGAACCACGATTCATAGGCCAAGTGCAATTCTTTAATCTCGACAGCCCGCGCCGTGCCCAGCTTTACGGTGGAACCGCCGGTAACGCCGATGACCGGGCAGGAAACGCCCGCCGCCTTCGCTGCAGTCTGCACCTCGTCGAGATCGGCCTTTTTGACCGTCAGAACGTAACGGCCCTGATCTTCGCCATAGAAGGTAAGGACCGGGTTGTGGCCTTCGACCGCGTCGATGGTCGCGCCGATGCCCGACGAAATCGCCATTTCGGCGACTGCAAGTGCCAGACCGCCCGAGGAGCAATCGTGAACGGCGGTGGCAAGACCGTCGGTGATGAGGCTGCGGACGAAATCGCCGTTGTTCTTTTCAGCGGCCAGATCGACATGCGGCGCCGGGCCATCGGTTCGGCCATGAATGTCACGCATGTAAACCGACTGGGCGATATGCGTGCCGAGACCGGCAGGGGCGCCGACGAGCAGCACCACTTCGTCAGCGGCGGCGAAACGGATGCGCGCCATGCGGCCCCAGTCCTTCAGCAGGCCGACACCGCCGATGGTGGGGGTGGGCAGGATCGCCTGACCGTTGGTCTCGTTATAGAGCGAGACGTTGCCGGAAACGATCGGGAACTCCAGCACACGGCAGGCTTCGCCGATGCCCTTGATGGCATGGACCAGCTGGCTCATGATCTCGGGCTTTTCCGGATTGCCGAAATTGAGGTTGTCGGTGGCCGCAAGCGGCAGAGCGCCGGTGGCGGTGATGTTGCGCCAGCATTCGGCCACGGCCTGCTTGCCGCCTTCGAAGGGATCGGCCTCGACATAACGCGGTGTGACGTCGGAGGAGAAGGCGAGTGCCTTCTTGTCATGACCTTCGACACGAACAACGCCGGCATCGCCGCCCGGCAGCTGCAGCGAATTGCCCTGGATCAGCGTGTCATACTGCTCGTAAACCCAGCGGCGCGAGGAATTGTTGGCCGAACCGACCAGCGATACCAGCGCATCGGCGATATCGGCGGCGGGCACGTCGTTTTCCGAAAGCGGCGCAGGCACCTTGGCGGGCGTCCACGGGCGGTCATATTCCGGGGCCTGATCGCCCAGTTCCTTGATCGGCAGGTTGGCGACTTCCTCGCCATTGTGCAGCACGCGGAAACGCAGGTCGTCGGTGGTCTTGCCGACGATGGCGAAGTCCAGACCCCACTTGACGAAGATCGCCTTGGCGACTTCTTCCTTGGAAGGCTCGAGAACCATGAGCATGCGCTCCTGGCTTTCCGACAGCATCATTTCATAAGCCGTCATGCGCTCTTCGCGCACCGGTACGGCGTTCAAGTCAAGCTCGATGCCGAGATCGCCCTTGGCGCCCATTTCAACAGCCGAGCAGGTGAGGCCGGCCGCACCCATGTCCTGAATGGCGATGACCGCACCGGTCTTCATCAGTTCAAGGCAGGCTTCCAACAGGCACTTTTCGGTGAAGGGGTCGCCGACCTGAACCGTCGGGCGCTTTTCCTCAATGGATTCGTCGAATTCGGCGGACGCCATGGTCGCGCCGCCGACGCCGTCGCGGCCGGTCTTTGCACCGAGATAAACGACCGGCAGGCCGACGCCCTTGGCTTCCGAAAGGAAGATCGCGTTGGACTTGGCAAGACCGGCGGCAAAGGCGTTGACGAGGATGTTGCCGTTATAACGCGGGTCGAATTCCACTTCGCCGCCGACGGTCGGCACGCCGAAGGAATTGCCGTAACCGCCGACACCGGCGACGACGCCGGCCACGAGGTGGCGGGTCTTCGGATGGTCAGGCGCGCCGAAACGCAGGGCGTTCATGGCTGCGATGGGGCGAGCGCCCATGGTGAAGACGTCACGAAGAATGCCGCCAACGCCCGTTGCCGCGCCCTGATAGGGCTCGATATAGGACGGGTGGTTGTGGCTCTCCATCTTGAAGACGACGCAGTCGCCATCGTCGATATCGACCACGCCGGCGTTCTCGCCGGGGCCCTGAATGACGCGCGGACCCTTGGTCGGCAGCGTCTTCAGCCACTTCTTGGAGGACTTGTAGGAGCAGTGCTCGTTCCACATGGCCGAGAAGATGCCAAGCTCGGTAAAGCTCGGCTCCCGTCCGATCAGGTCGAGGATACGCTGGTATTCGTCGGGCTTCAGCCCGTGGGATGCAACGAGTTCCGGGGTGATCTTGATGGAGTTTGAGATAGACATAGGTCTCACGCGGTTCGAGCCGAGGAAAGTTTCCGGTTCTTTAGCGCAAGAGGCTCGATGGTGCGACAGGAAAATGCGCGGTTTTACCCGCAAAACGCTGCTTTCTTGGCTTCTTCAGAACCTATAGCCGACCATGAGGCCGACGCGGGTCAGTCCGTCATTCGGGCCGTCGCACAGATTGGCGTGTGATGCATGCTCGATCTGGGTCGAAATATTCCAGTTATTATCGAAACGATAGCCGATCGCCGCATATTCGTGGAAAAGCACCCGGCAGCCGAATTCCGCACCGGTTTCGCCGGCGCTGTTTCTCAGCTTGCCATCGTGCCAGAGGCCGCCAAAACCGAAATCGAGAAAGATCTTCGGGTTGAGATCGAAGGTCCAGTTGACACCGCCGTAAATGGTATTCGCCGAGCCCTCAGTGCCGATCTCGCCACCGATATGCAGCCGCGGGCGGGAGAGCTTTTGGCCGAGCGTTACCGCAGATGCACTGGCGAAGGGATCAAAATAGGCGGTGAAGGCCGGGAAGATGCCATCCTCGCCGCCATTGTCGCGATTGGAAATCGAGGTGGTTGCGCCGAAGCGCAATTCGTCGAAGACGGTGCCTTCCGCAGCAGTGGCGGGCATGATGCCGATGAAGACACATGTCGCGAGAAGGATCGCCAGCGCGAAACACGCCCTCATACATGTGGAACCGAATGCTGCCATCGAATCATTCCCCACCTCGAATGCGGAAAGGATGGCAGGTTTGTCGGCGTGGTAAATGATAAGTTACTGAATTAGGCCGGGTGTTGCAGGAAAGACTCTCCGTCCTCTAGGCAACGCTTTCGTAACCGGCGGAGCCGTTGTCGAGCAGGTGGCGCAGGATGCCGAGGGCATGGGTCAACTCTTGCTGGTTCGATGGACCAGAAAGGCTGACGCGCACCCGATGGAAAACCTTGTCCGTCCGGCCGGCCTTGAACTCGTCCTCGTCATCTATCAGCACGCCTTCTTTCATCGCCGCGTTTCGGAACGTGCCGGAAAGCCAGGGTTCGGGCAGTCTCAGCCACAGGAAGGCGATATCGGGCAGCGAATTGAAATCCAGTCCGGCGAAGGCCCGCCGGGCAATCGCCTCCCGCTCATTGATCTCGGCGATACAATCCTTGCGAATGGCGTCGGCGTCGCCACTATTGACGAGGCGCGCATTCAGTTCGGCCAGCATGAAGGGCAGGCCGCCCGTCATCATCGAGTGGGAAATACGGATGCGCGAGGAATATTGCGCGGGGCAGGCGACCCAGCCGCCGCGCACGCCGGCGGCGACGGATTTCGACAGGCCGCCGACGACGAAGGTAATGTCGGGCGCAAATTCTGCGATCAGCGGGATCGCATCGCGCGTCATCGCGCCATAAAGATTGTCCTCGACGATCCACACGCCGTAACGGCGGGCGATATCGGCAATCGCGCGGCGGCGCTCTTCCGGCAGGGTGGCGCAGGTCGGGTTCTGGCCGGCCGACATCAGGAAGATCATCTTGGGGTGCTGCTGGGCGCAGACGCGTTCGAAATCGTCAGGGACAATGCCGTTCTCATCCGCCTCCACCAGCGTCACCCGCCGGCCGGCAAGGGCGGCGCTGCGGCTGATGTGGGAATAGGTGACGGGTTCGAAGACGATGCGGTCGCCCGGCGCCGTCATCGCCGACATCACGCTCATCACCGCCGCATGGGCGCCAAGCGTCGAAACGATGTTTTCCGGCTTCGGCGACCAGCCATTCTGGGAAAGCCAGCGAACGCCCGCCATGCACCAGTTGTCGGGAAAAGAGCGGGCATAATTGGTAATGTCCTGAAGATGCTCTCTGGTTACCGCCTCGATGTGTCTGGCGATCAGCACGCTCTGGCCGACATCCGGCGCAGCGGTGGTGTTCAACCGGAATTCGGCGCTGGTGTCGACGGCATGGCGCGTGCTGCCGAAGGCGGCCGTTGCCGACTCCATGGGCAATGACGGGGCAGGGGTCTTGCGCTCATTGACATAGGTGCCGCGTCCGACCTCACCGCTGACGAGCCCGCGCTCGTGGATGAGCGCATAGGCCCGGCTGATTGTGCCGATTGTCACACCGAGATCGTAAGCAAGATTGCGCTGCGGCGGCAGTTTCGAGCCGGCCTGCAGGGTGCCGTCGGAAATCGCGCCTTCGATACTGTCGGCGAGGCGCAGGTAAATCGGGCCATCGCCCTCGGTAATGTCGGGAAGCCAATTTGTCATGGTGACAATTTATGCATTGTATCTATCCTCAAGTCAATTGTATTTATTGTCTGCATTGAGTGAGGCTAAACGCACGGAGACAATAGGTGCAATATGCGCAAGATGGATCAATACCTTTCGACAGCGGATACACTCTATCCTGATAGCTACGAACGGGAACGCGTGTTCCGCGATGCCGGCGACATGGTCGCACCGGCGCCCTTTCCGGCCAAGATCGCCCGCACGCTTATTGGTCGCCTGATTGCGGGCATATCCTCATGGCAGCGGAAACGTCAGGGGCGCTTCGCCCTGCGGGAGCTTTCGGACGATCTGCTAGACGATATCGGCGTTACGCGGGATGAAGCCTTGAGGGAGGCGGCAAAATCCCGGCTCTTCTCCTGGCCGCCGCGGCCCCTTTGATTTTTTGTCGGAGAGCGGCGCCTTCTTTCCCCGGCGCCAAGCAGCCATTCGGCAACCCGCCACGCCAATCCCAACCGGCGCTGGCGGGTTTTTTTATGCCGACCGCGTTCTCACGGGGTGCCGGTGCCTGTCGATCAGCAGCCCTTGCCGCCGTTCGCCCAGCGCTTGACGTCGGTTGCGATGCGGCCGGAAAGGGCTTCGTTCATCACGGGGCCGAAAGCATCGAGCTTTGCCGGGTTGCCTTCTGCCTGAACCACCAGCATGGGGCGCGATTCCGGGCTGTTGCGCGGCACGAGCAGGATGCGCGGACGGCCGGAGAAGGAGTTGAGTTCCGGCGCCAGGCGATAGGCCTTGAACGCCGCGTCGCCCGATTTGAACCAGCAGGCATTCGCGCCAAGCGCGATCCGTTCCATGGTCGGCAGGGCCGCGCGGGAGACGGAGGAGGAAGGCTGCGGTTTCGGCTGGCAGGCAGCGAGTGCGGCGGCAGCGAGGATCAGTCCGGTGGCTTTATAGGCATCGTATCGAAGAATGCGGGGCATCAGGTCATCCAGAAGAAGAGCCGAAACATAGCCGGAAGCCGGCATCAAAAAAGGCGGGCTTGAAACCCGCCTTGGTCTATCAGGCTGCGATGACGCCAAGCGCCGAAGCGAAGAGGCCGCGGCCGTCATTGCCGCCATGGGCGGCTTCGATCAGGTTTTCCGGGTGTGGCATCATGCCGAGAACGTTGCCCTTGGTGTTGATGACGCCTGCAATGTCGTTCAGCGAGCCGTTGGGATTGGTGCCCTCGGCATAACGGAACACCACCTGGCCGTTGCCTTCAACCGACTTCAGCTCATCCGCATCAAGGAAGTAGTTGCCGTCGTGATGGGCGACGGGGCAGCGCAGGATCTGGCCCTTGTCGTAAGCGCGGGTGAAGTCCGTGTCGTTATTGGCGACTTCGAGCTTCACTTCGCGGCAGACGAATTTCAGCGAGGCGTTGCGCATCAGCGCGCCCGGCAGCATGCCCGCCTCGACCAGAATCTGGAAGCCATTGCAGACGCCGAGAACCTTGACGCCCTTTTCCGCCTTTTCGCGGATGGCCTGCATGACCGGCATGCGGGCGGCAATGGCGCCGCAGCGCAGATAGTCGCCATAGGAGAAGCCGCCGGGAATGACGATCAGATCGACATCGGGAATGTCCGTTTCCGTCTGCCAGATGGTGACGGGCGCCTGACCGGAGATTTTCGTCAGAGCCGCGATCATGTCGCGGTCGCGGTTGAGGCCGGGAAGTTGGACGACAGCGGATTTCATGGACGGCGGCTCCTGGGCTTCAGAGGATGGCGATTGCGTAGTTTTCGATGACCGTGTTGGCCAGCAGCTTTTCGCACATTGCCTTCAGGTCGGTCTCGGCCTTGGCCTTGTCGGCGCCTTCCAGCTCCAGGTCGAAGACCTTGCCCTGACGGACATGGCCGACGCCACCGAAACCGAGGCTGCCGAGCGCGCCTTCGATTGCCTTGCCCTGCGGATCGAGAACGCCGTTCTTCAGCGTAACAGTCACCCGTGCCTTGATCACCTGATCTTCTCCTGATTTTACCCTTGCGGTGTCGATATTATTTCACGAGGCCGATATTACTTCACGAGGACAGGGCCGGTGCCGCGGATCGGTTCGTTTTCATTGATGATGCCGAGACGGCGCGCGACTTCGGAATAGGCTTCGAGAAGCCCACCCATGTCGCGGCGGAACAGGTCCTTGTCCATCTTTTTCTGAGTTTCGATGTCCCACAGGCGGCAGCTATCGGGCGAAATCTCGTCGGCGAGGATGATGCGCATCATGTCGCCTTCGAAAAGGCGGCCGCATTCGATCTTGAAATCGACGAGCTGGATGCCGACACCGAGGAACAGGCCGGACAGGAAGTCGTTGACGCGGATGGCGAGCGCCATGATGTCGTCAAGCTCGGCGGGGTTGGCCCAGCCGAAAGCCGTGATGTGCTCTTCGGAGACCATCGGGTCTTCGAGCTCATCCGACTTGTAATAGAATTCGATGATGGAGCGCGGCAGAACCACACCTTCCTCGATACCGAGGCGCTTCGACAGCGAGCCGGCAGCGACATTGCGCACGACGACTTCGAGCGGGATCATCTCCACTTCCTTGATCAACTGCTCGCGCATGTTGAGGCGGCGGATGAAGTGCGTGGGAATGCCGATCTTGTTCAGATGCGTGAAGACGTATTCGCAGATACGGTTGTTCAGCACGCCCTTGCCGTCAATGACTTCATGCTTCTTCTTGTTGAAGGCGGTCGCATCGTCCTTGAAGAACTGGATAAGCGTGCCTGGCTCCGGACCCTCGTAGAGGATCTTGGCCTTGCCTTCGTAAATACGGCGGCGACGGTTCATAATTGCAGGTCTCTTGGTTGACGCCGATTCTGGTGGCGTTGCGTTTGGTCTTTGAAGCGGTCCCATAAAGGAAAAGAGTGCATTCTACAATGCGGCTCGCATATTTCCCTTCAATTCTTGTGACAGGCCGGGGAAACCGCTGCGCCCTGAAATGAGGCTTCCGTGGCTGATCGAAGGGGAGGCGGTCCGCAGGGCCGGTGCCGTCAGGGCTCGACAGCCTTCAGCCGGCTCAAAAACTGCGCGAAGACCATACCGCCTTCCGGCCACGGACCATGGCCCGACTCGGTGTTGATATGGCCGGACATGCCGGCGTCGATCAAAAGCGAGCCCCAGGCGGCGGCAATGTCATCGGCATGTTCATAAGAGCCGAAAGGATCGTTGCGGCTGGCGATGGTGATCGCCGGGAAAGGCAGCGGATCGCGCGGGTAAGGCCCGAAGGTCATCAGGTGCTTCGGCCGGATATCGGGATTGGCGACATCGGGCGGCGCGACGAGCAGCGCGCCGGACACCTTCTTGCCGATTTCCGGCAAGGCATGGATGACGGTCGGCACACCGAGCGAATGCGCGACGAGGACGATGGGTTTGGTGGAGGCATTGACCTCTTCCACCAGCCGGGCGACCCAGTCTTCCTTCACGGGTTTGGACCATTCGGCCTGCTCGACGCGGCGGGCGGTGGAAAGCTTGCGCTCCCAGCGGCTCTGCCAGTGGTCGGGGCCGGAATTGGTATAACCGGGGACGATCAGGATATCTGCTTCTGAAACTTTCATGCGCCCATATCTGTGTTGCGATGCCGCCGCGATCAAGGTCGCGGCGGCATTAACTTCAAGGTCTCAAACTCAGCTCAAGTCTCAGGCGTTGCCGAAGACGCGGGTGAAGATCGTGTCGACATGCTTGGTGTGGTAGCCGAGGTCGAACTTTTCGCGGATCACCTCTTCGGGAAGTGCGGCGCGCACTTCTTCGTCACCCAGCAGTTCCTCAAGGAAATCGGCGCCCTGTTCCCAGACCTTCATGGCGTTGCGCTGTACCAGACGGTAAGCGTCTTCGCGCGATACGCCGGCCTGCGTCAGCGCCAGGAGAACGCGCTGCGAATGCACGAGGCCGCGGAACTTGTTCATGTTCTTCAGCATGTTGTCCGGATAGATCACCAGCTTTTCGATGACGCCGGCCAGGCGGTTCAGCGCGAAATCCAGCGTGACAGTGGTGTCGGGGCCGATGGCGCGTTCGACGGAGGAGTGGCTGATATCGCGCTCGTGCCACAGAGCCACGTTTTCCATGGCCGGAACGACCGACATGCGCACCAGACGGGCAAGGCCGGTCAGGTTTTCGGTCAGAACCGGGTTGCGCTTGTGCGGCATGGCGGACGAGCCCTTCTGGCCGGGAGAGAAGAACTCTTCCGCTTCCAGAACCTCGGTGCGCTGCATGTGGCGGATTTCGATGGCGACGTTTTCAATCGACGAAGCGATGACGCCGAGGGTTGCGAAGAACATGGCGTGGCGGTCACGCGGGATGACCTGCGTGGAGACCGGCTCGGGAATTAGGCCGAGCTTGGCACAGACATGTTCTTCGACGCGCGGGTCGATATTGGCGAAGGTGCCGACGGCGCCGGAGATCGCACCCGTGGCGATTTCCGCACGGGCATTAACGAGGCGCTCACGGTTGCGGTACATCTCGGCATAGAAGCGGGCAAAGGTCAGGCCCATGGTGGTCGGCTCGGCATGGATGCCGTGGCTGCGGCCGATGCGCACCGTGTTCTTGTGTTCGAAGGCGCGGGTCTTCAGCGCCGCCAGCACCCGGTCCATATCGGCGAGCAGCAGATCGGCGGCGCGTACGAGCTGGATGTTGAGCGTGGTATCGAGCACGTCCGACGAGGTCATGCCCTGATGCACGAAACGGCTGTCGGGACCGACAAATTCGGCAAGATGGGTGAGGAAGGCGATGACGTCATGCTTGGTGACGGCTTCGATCTCATCGATGCGGGCGACGTCGAAGGTGGCGCTGCCGCCCTTTTCCCAGATGGTCTGGGCAGCGGACTTCGGGATAACGCCGAGTTCGGCAAGTGCGTCACAGGCATATGCCTCGATCTCGAACCAGATGCGGAACTTTGTTTCCGGCGACCAGATGGCGACCATTTCCGGCCGGGAATAACGAGGGATCATGGCAATGACTTTCTTTGTGGAGGAAATTTGCTGCCCGTTTAGCAAAGTGTTCCGGTAATCTCAATCTATCAAGCTACATGCCTCTGTTGCTCGTTGCGCACGTCGGCAGAGGATCGCGCCCGCAGGCAGGAGCGGAACGATGGCAAAGGGAAAATATAAGCCAGGGCCGAGAATGCAGAACTGGTAAATCGCGCCGAGCGATGTGAAGAGCTGCTGGAAAAACCAGATGCGGGAGAATGCCGGCGCGTGCCATTGCGCATAAAAAATACGGTATTCGAAAGCGAAAAACGCCGCCGCAACTGCCAGCGTGAAAAAAGCGATGGCAAGACAGGCCGCCACGAAACGCAGCGGCAGGGCGGCTGAAGCAGGGAGAAGGTGCAGCGCCGCCATGGCCAGCAGCCAGCCGAAGAGGCCGCCCGCGAAGAAAAGCATGATTATGTCGGCGGCATGGTCGGTTTCCAGCCGGTTCCTGACATAGAGGCCGATAGCGGCGGCGGCGCTGGAACAGACGGCCCAGACAAGCGCGCCGAGCAGCGGAAACAGCGCTGCCGAAGCCGTGTCACGGAAACCCCGCCTGTCGCTTTCCATGCCGATCCCCCAACGGCTTGCCGTGCGCCCTTCGGCGGCGGCGGTTATGTCCGCGCGGCTTCCGCTGCGTGGCGCAGTTGCGCGACCGTCTTGCGGTAGTCGGCAACGCCGTCGCCCTTGAAGATGGCCGAGCCGGCCACCAGCGCATTCGCACCGGCGGCAACGATCGCGCCTGCGGTTTCCGCCGTCACGCCGCCATCCACTTCGAGTTCGATGGGCCGGTCGCCGATCATGGCCTTTGCCGCGCGGATCTTGTCCAGCATGGCCGGAATGAACTTCTGCCCGCCAAAACCGGGGTTGACGCTCATGATCAGGACGAGATCGACGTCATCAAGAACGTTTTCGATAACTGAAAGCGGTGTTGCGGGGTTGAGCGTCACGCCGGCCTTTCTGCCGAGCCCGCGGATCGTCTGCAGCGAGCGGTGCAGGTGAGGCCCGGCTTCGGCATGCACGGTGATGCTGTCGCAGCCCGCCTTGGCGAAGGCTTCGAGATAGGGATCGACGGGCGCGATCATCAGATGGCAGTCGAAGAACGCCATGCTGTGCGGCCGCAGCGCCTTGATGACATCCGGCCCGAAGGAGATATTGGGGACGAAATGGCCATCCATCACATCGAGATGAATCCAGTCCGCGCCCGCTTCCGTGACATCGGCGACTTCCTGTCCGAGCTTGGCGAAATCGGCAGCCAGAATGGACGGGGCTATGCGGATGGGCAGGGACATGGGGCAAACTCCTCTCGACGCGTTGCGTAAGCTGCCTTTAACACCAAGTATCGGGGTTTGAAACGGCCGGTCGCGCGGTTGCCGGCGGTTTTCAGCTGCGTTTCCTCGAATTTTCGGCGGCGCGGGTTTCGCCTATTGTCTTTCAGCCTTGTCCGCCGGTTCGAAGCGCTGGCCGTTCCATCGCTGCAGGCGATAGGGATTGTCCGAAAGATCATGCGACGGGTTGAAGCCGAGATCGCCGAGAACGGTTTTGAAAAGGGTGCCGCCCGCCAGTATCTCCGGCGCGGGTTTCGACTGCGCCTGTGTGGCTTCCGCAAGGGCGGCGGTGAGTTCCGCTGCCGCATAGGCCGGCAGGACGTAACCTTCCGGCTCGATGCCGGCGCCGCGCAGTTCGCCGGCAACCGCCTGGGCCGATGGCAGGGTATCATAGGCCGGGCGGGTGACCGCCAGCACATTCGCGGCCAAGGGGACCGGATTGTTGGCCGCATTCATGGCATCGCCGCCCATGAGGGTGAGGGGAATGTTCTCCGACCCCGCGTCTCTGGCAATGATGGCGACGTCGTTGCGTTCCGCGCCGACGAAGACATGGGAAATGCCGGTGCGCGCCAGCCGGCGCACCAGCGCCACCTGCTGTTCCTGGTTGGGACGCATCGTATCGGCAAGGGTGGGCTTCAGGCCGTTTTCCTCGAGCGACGAGCGGATGCGGTCGACCAGCTCGCGGCTGTAGATCGTGCCGTCATCCACAAGTCCGATGGAATGTCCCTTCCAGTCGCGCAGGATGATCTCCGCGATCCTGTCCGATTCGGCCCTGTCAGACGGGGCGAGGCGAAAGAGCGGCCAGCCATACTTCAGGGCGTCTTCCATCAGGATCGGCGCGCGGCTGGAAAGCGTGATGGCGGGAATGGCGGCCGCTTTCAGCGGTGGCAGAACATCCTGAAGCGTTTCGGTGCACAAGAAACCGATTGCGGTGCTGACCTTGGCGGCCACGAGGCCATCGGCTATCGCGCCGCCGCTGCCATCTTCGCAGCTTTCATGGATTTCGACGACATCCAGCCCGAGCTTTGCCGCCGCCGCCTTCGCGCCCTGCCGTACCTGCTGCCCCAGAAGTTCGTAAGGACCGCTCTGGGGCGCAACAATGCCAATCGATGCCGCGCTTGCTGAGCCCGCAAGGGCAAAACCGGCGATGATCGTTAGCAGGCGAAGTGAAAGCATGACGTGATAGAAATCCTGTTGTCCCGGCTTGATGTTTATCGGCAACAACCGGTTTTCCAAAGGAAAAATACGCGCGCTTCACGGACATTCCCGCAAAACCATCATATTGCCCCGTGTGTCTGCATTGTTTGTGAGGATCAGCTCGCCGATCTTTTGCTGGTTTCCGGGCTTGTGCGCCTGGAGAGCAACTCCTCTCCAAGGCTTTGCTCTACCCACGGCAACTGGGACATAAGATCGTTCCAATCGAAGGATGAGCCGGCGCGGCGGGTCAAATTATTATGCCATCTGGTCAACTCCGCGAAGCGCTGATCGTCGGTTATCCTCACCTCATGGTCGCGGTAAACTTTGTTGATCAATCTTCCGAGAGGATTGATCAGATCCACTAAAAGCTGATGTGAGCTATAGTCTGCGCTCGCCGATTGCCCACCTTCGAACATATCTCCATGTCCCGTCACCAGCCATGATATGTTCACGCCAAATTCCCGGTGGTACGCGGAAAGCAGTTCGGCATCGGGCACGCGTTCGCCCCGCTCATAATGCGCCAGCCCGCTTTTGCTGATTGCCAGTCGGTTGGCGAAGACATCCCGGTCATCGATATCGAACGCCGCCCTCACAGCGCGGAGGCGTTTTCCTAGGGCTGTCTTGGGCTCGACTTCTTTCCTGGCCAAATTCCTTTAAATTAAATCACAAATGGAGTTTACAAAAATCCAAATGTAATTTAATCCTCTCTGTGTTCGCATGTCATCCATTGGGAGCGCGTCTGCCAGGACGCACTTGTTTTAATAGGTTATTTAGCACTGTGTTAAAGGCATCAGCAAGATAGAGAGCACGCTTCGTTCCATTGCATAGAATCAAATATCTCGCCGTTGAATGCTTGATGATCGTTCGCGGTCTTCAAGACGATTCGATTGTGAAGCGTTGACGACAATTTCTGGAGACACAGATCTCTAAAAAGGCGGCCGCGATGCGCGTTGAAAGGTCAGGGTTGCTACGCAAAGTATTCGGTTCGGCGACTAAGGGCCTTGCAATGCTCGTTTTGTGCCCATTTATTTTGTTGTTCGCGATTGTCGTGATGGCGATGGTCGTGATTTCCCCCGCGATAAAGCCAAGAGAAGAAAGACATCACTGATCGGAATTTCTTCCACGCCAAATGTATTTGGCAGCCAACGGCGTACCATCATGGAAAGAAAATGGAGAATATTGCCAAAAATATCATACTTTATTTTAGGTGCAGGTTTTTATTATTGGTTTTAATCGTCTCCATTTTAATGTGGGGGCTTATCATTCTTGGCATCCGACTGATTATATCGAAGCTGTAACTGCATGAATTCAGGGATTTAACATCGCAATGGGATGTTGCCTCCGTGCAGCCTCGAGTCTGCGTCGGAAAAAACGCCACATGCGTCAATTTTAAGTTGTTTTTACCGCCGGAGGCTGAAGATGATCGTTGTCGTTGATTTCCCACAGAATCTTAATCATCTACCTGTTTCCAAGGCGGGAAGACGTCAGCGAGGATGAACGACGGTATTGCTTTATAAAACTATTATATTTGTGGAGTAGAGATGCAATTTGGGAAACGTGAGCTATTAAGTCTGCCTTCTAGAGTGCAGCCCACAAAAATGCACATTTTATTCCCATTTTCCTAACTTGCTGATATATATTCAAAATATGTAAAGCTTCATGGCGTGGGCAAGTTTTTCCTCGCGGTTTTTTCGCATTTGCGAGAAGATTTGCTTGACGGAAAGTAAATGATTAGCTTAGATGTAACTGTTTCAGGGGACGACTGAAATTGGCTGTAATAGGCCTCGGAAAGTGTTCCGAATATAAGCACTGCCAGACTATATTGGGTTTCATATTCTATTTTTTTCATTACGTATAAACCGCTTCGGGAAACTGGGGCGGTTTTTTACGTGGAGCTAATTTAAGCAATTTAAAATTGAATTAGGAAACTCCTGCGCAAAGACGTTCTTTCATTTTCGAATTTATGGAAAAGATATCGCGCGGAGGGAGCGAAGCCGGCTCCGAAGTCCACATCAACATAACTGCTTGATATGCCGGTTGACGGACATTTTCGCCCGCGAGCGAGTTCGGTCGGCCGTCTGTGCGGCTTTATTTCAGGGCGGCCAGGGCGTCCCTGGCAAAGGCGGAGATGGGTTCGGGAAGCTTATCCGGATCGAACCAGCCGATGGAGGAAAGCTTGTCGGGTTCGGTCAGTGCCGGCTCACCCTGCGCATCGTGGGTGACGAAGATCAGCGAAACCCAGTGGTGGCGATCTTCCGGATCGATGAATTCGCTATGGCAGAGGAATTCGACGTTGCCGATCTTGAGCCCGGTTTCTTCTTCGGCCTCGCGGCGTGCCGCGGCGAGGGAAGTTTCAAGGTGATCGACCTTGCCGCCCGGAATGCTCCAGTATCCGGCTTCCGGCGCCTTCAGACGCCGGCATAAAAGCACGCGGCCGTCACGCATGATGGCGAGGCCGACGCCGACACCCGGAAAATCGAGACCTGGCCTGGAGGTCGGCGTCATGCTGTCCATTCCCGCGGTCAGGCCTTGGCGTTGGCCACGATCAGCATGAAAGCGGGGATGTCGTCGCCGAAGCCAACCGGTGTCGGGCCATCGTCATGGTCGCGATAATGGCGGCGGCGGTCGCGGTTGTCGTCATTGGCGTGCAGCGGATTGCGGCTGTTGCGGTCGGAATTGCGCGGGGTCTTTTCCTGCTTGCGTTCTGCTTTCACCTTGTCGTCTCCATGAGCCGCGATGTCCGTGTCCGCAGCGGATTGTGCACCCTGATTGATGTTTTCGACCGGCGCTGCGTCGCGACGGTTGCGGTCGCGGCCCCTGCCGCCCCGTTCCTTGCCCCGGCGGCCGGAATTGCTTTCAAAGCTTTCCATGGGCGCGGGAAGGGTGGAGAGGTCACCGTTCTGCCACTCGATCTTTTCGCCGATCAGCTTTTCGATCGCGTCGAGATACTTCGTGTCGCTCCTGGTGACGATGGTGAAGGCCTTGCCCGAGCGGCCGGCACGACCGGTACGGCCGATGCGGTGGACATAGTCTTCCGAATGAATGGGAATATCGAAGTTGAAGACGTGGCTGACATCGGGGATGTCCAGGCCGCGTGCGGCAACGTCGGAGGCGACGAGCAGCTTCAGATTGCCGTCCTTGAAGTTCTGCAGCATGGTGGTGCGCGAACGCTGGTCCATGTCGCCATGCAGCGCGCCGACGGAAAAACCGTGACGGTCGAGCGAACGGAAGAGGTCGGCCACATCCTTCTTGCGGTTGCAGAAGATGATGGCGTTCTTCAGTTCGGCTTCTTCGGCGCGGACGAGATCGCGCAGCACGGCGCGCTTTTCATAGTCCTTGTTGTGCGCGGCAACGATGCGCTGGGCAACGGTCTTTGCCGTGGAGGAGGGCTTGGCGACCTCGACACGAACGGGGTTCTGCAGGAACCGGTCGGCCAGCTTCTGGATTTCCGGCGGCATGGTGGCCGAGAAGAACAGCGTCTGCCGGGTAAACGGGATCATCTTGGCGATACGCTCGATATCGGGAATGAAGCCCATATCCAGCATACGGTCGGCTTCGTCGATGACGAGGATTTCCACGCCGGTCATCAAAAGCTTGCCGCGCTCGCAATGGTCGAGAAGGCGGCCGGGGGTGCAGATCAGCACATCGGCGCCGCGCTCAAGCTTGCGGTCCTGGTCTTCGAAGGAAACGCCGCCGATCAGGAGCGCGACGTTCAGCTTGTGATTCTTGCCGTATTTCTCGAAGTTCTCCGCCACCTGCGCTGCCAGCTCACGGGTCGGCTCAAGGATCAGCGTGCGCGGCATTCTGGCGCGGGCGCGGCCCTTCTCGAGCAGGGTGAGCATCGGCAGAACGAAGGACGCGGTTTTGCCCGTGCCGGTCTGTGCGATACCGCAGATATCACGCTTTTCCAGTGCCGGCGGAATGGCGCCAGCCTGAATGGGTGTCGGCGTCGTGTAGCCGGCATCTGCAATAGCGGAAAGAACTTTTTGGCTCAGGCCAAGATCAGAGAATGTTGTCAAAGGAAGAACTTTTTCCGTTCTGGTTCGGTAAGAACACCTGCGTGCCGCGACGGCACTTGCAAAGACTTGGCGCGGGGATATGCCCAAATTGCCGGAAAGTCAAGGAAACAACGGGAAAAGCGCGCGAAACAGCGGGGTTCGGGCGGGGCATCTTGGCCTTTGGTGCAGATTTCAGCGATTTATAGTAAAAAGCGCAAAAAAAGCATTAAAATCGGGCTGCTATTTTAAATAGGTTTTGAGTTCCGTTCCGGCGATCAGGAACCGCATCGGATCGACTGGCGTATCGTTGCGGCGCACCTCGTAATGCACATGCGGACCGGTGGAGCGGCCGGTGCTGCCGGCGCGGCCGATGACGTCGCCGGCCTCGACCCTGTCGCCGGCTTTCACCAGAATCGCGGAGAGATGGCCGAATCGCGTCGAGACGCCCTGGCCGTGATCGATTTCTACCATATTGCCGTAGCCGCCGGAATTTTCCGCGACCGTCACCTTGCCCGCGCCGGTGGATTTGACGTCAGCACCGGTTTCAGCACGAAAATCGATGCCGGTATGCAGGGCCGGGCGGCCGAGAAACGGATCCATCCGGTTGCCGAATCGGCTGGTGATCGCCCGGCCGGGGGCCGGGTTGCCGAAGGGCAGGGTGGTCGCGGTTTCCTTGACGATGTCGAGCCGGTTCAGCGCATTGTCGAGATTGGTGAGCGACAGGTTGAAAGGATCGGTGTCCCCGCGCTCGGGGTCGGCATAGGGGCCGCCTATGTCGTCATTGCCGTTCTCTTCGATTTTCAGGCCCGCCTGCCGGATGATGTCCTGCATCGCATTCGCTTTGTCCTCGGCGTCGCTGGTTAGTCTGGCGATGCGCGATATCTGCTGGCGTTCGATATCCTTCAGCGACAGGGTCACCTTGGAAAACACCCGGTCGGCCCGGTCGGACGGCGTTTCGCCGGCTTCGGGTACATAGGCGGCGCGTCTGTCCGATGTGGCCGGCTTTTCCACCTGCGGCTTGCGTGGCGTCATCAGCTTTTCGATGGCTGAAAGGCCGCCGGAGAGGTCAGCGCGTTTTTCCGGCGCCATGGCGTTCGAAAGAGAAGAGGGTGCGGCCGGGGAGGCGGCGATGCCGGAATTTTCGGCGCGCTCCAGCAATTCGCTCATTCGGCCGTGCCGCGAGGTCAGCGCCGCCTGCTGTTCCAGCAGCTTTTCCACTTTCTTTTCAACGACCTGTTGATCGAGCAATTGCCGGGAGGTGACACGGTCCACCTGAGCTCTCAGCGCTGCAATGCGGTCTTCATAGTCGTTCTGCATGCGGGTCTGGCGGGCCATGGTCGCGCCGATCAGGTCGTCACGCAAAATGAGATAGCCTGTGGCTCCGAGATAACCGAGCGAGAAAAGGCCGATCGTGCAGCCGGCAAGCGCCGCCATCCACGGACGGATGGTCATGTGCCGCACCCTGTCGCCGCGCGCGAGAATGAGCACGTGAGGCTCACGCTTTTTGCCGAATACCCGGTTTTCCGCCGTATCAGTCACAATCTCTCTCCGGACTGGCCGATTTCTTAAGGGAAATCATAATTCGTTAAGGTTAACGAAGTTTTGCCGGAGAGGCTTTTTGGCGGTGTCGGCTATTGGCTGACGGATGTGAGCGAGCGGTAAAAGGAAGGCGTCAGGCCGGCCTCGGCGCGGGCGATGTCGTTGAAGGGCGGTTTCAAAGGGCCGCGGAAATTCGCGCGCACCAGCTGCCTGAAGGTTGCGGCCGGGTCCTTCTTTTCACGGGCGCACAGGAACCGGAACCATTTCGCGCCGATGGCGACATGGCCCTTTTCGTCATTATAGATGACATCGAGAACGGCGGCGCTTTCGAGATCGCCAGTCTCACGCATCTTCGCCTGCAGGGAAGGGGTGACGTCCAGTCCGCGCGCTTCCAGGATGAGCGGGACGACGGCGAGCCGTGCAGTGAGATCGTTGCGGGTGGAATGCGCGGCCTGCCAGAGCCCGTCATGGGCCGGCAGATCGCCATAGTCGGCGCCGAGGCTTCTCAGCCTGTCCCGCACCAGCCGGAAATGTTTCGCCTCCTCGAAGGCGACCTGCATCCAACCGTCGAAAAAGGAATGCGGCACCGGCTCGCTGGCATAACGGGCGACGATATCGAGCGCGAGATCGACGGCGTTGAGTTCGATATGGGCTATGGCGTGCAGCAGCGCGATGCGGCCCCTGACGCTGTGTAGGGAGCGGCGTTCCACGGCGGTTGGCGGCACGAGTTCCGGCTTCTGCGGCCTGCCCGGCCGCTCAGGCAGCGGCGGGTCGAGAGGCGAGCGCAGCGACAGACGGCGCTCGAACCAGCGTGTCGCCGTTTCCTGCGCGAGTGCGGTCTTTCTGTCGAGATCGGCGCTCACGATGGCATCCGTCGCGCCGCCTCGCAGCGAGATGATTTTGAACGGGGGCGTCACGACGGGTTGGTCCCTCAGAGCTTCTTCACGGCCTCGAGAACGGCCTGGGCATGGCCCGCGACCTTAACCTTGTTCCAGATTTCCGCGATTTTTCCATCCGGGGCAACGAGGACGGTCGTGCGTTCGACACCCATGTATTTTTTGCCATACATGCTTTTTTCCTTCCAGACGCCATAGGCTTCCAGAACCTTCCTCTCCTCGTCGGAAGCGAGCATGACGGATAGCGAATGTTTTGCCGCAAACTTGTCGTGGCTTTTAACGCTGTCGGGCGAAATGCCGATGACGACGGCGTTGGCTGCCTCGAATTCGCCGCCCAGCGCGCTGAAGTCGATGGCTTCTGCGGTGCAGCCGGAAGTATCGTCCTTCGGATAGAAATAGAGGATGACGGCCTTGCCTTGCAGTTTGGACAATGTCACCGTCCCTTCACCGTTGCGGGGCAAAGTAAAATCGGGAGCCGGGCCGCCAATCGTCAAGTCTGTCATAATCTACCTTTCTTTCGCCGGGATGTTGAGGAAAAGTCGCCACATTCGATATATAGCGAAACCGCGCGTCGTCCAGATCACTATTTAGATTTCAGGTCGAACGATCTTAAATCTCAATCGTTATCCGGGCTAAAGAATTAAAGCGGGATTCCGGACGAAAACCGCTTACACTTTTCGCCATCCCGCTTCGGTGTTGCGGCGAAACAAAGCTATTCAAGGGCAAACACGGGCGTATGGCTGAAGTCAGGGGTGAAAAGGTCAAGTTCGGCAGACGCGATATCATTGCGCTGCACGATCTTCCTTCGGCGCAGGCCGAAGATCCCATCATCGTGCATTGCCCGGCGCCGCGCTCCATGGTGCGCGCCTTCATCAAGATTTTCGCAGCGCTTTTCGTGCTGGCCTTCCTGTCCATCGGCGGCATCATTCTTTCCGTCGAGACAGGATCGATCGACGCGACGCTTTCCAGCCAGGCGCAGCAGGCGCTGGAAAGGGCGCTCGGCCCCCATTACAGCGCGCGGATCGGTTCTTCGGCGATCAGGTTTTCCACCGGGCTGCGCCTTGCGCTGGTGGCGGAGGACGTGGATATCATCGAGAAGGAATCCGGCCAGCATATGAGCCGGGCGCGGGCAATCGGCATGGCGCTCGATCCGCTTGCGCTTCTGACCGGCCGTGTCTCGGTGGAAAGCCTCGAGGCCGACGGGATGGAGCTCGATACGGCGCTTTTGCCCAAGGGTAACGGGTTCGATCTCGCCAGCGTCAAGCTCGACGCCGTGCCGCAGCAATTGCAGGAGGCCTTCGGGCAGCTCGACAAGCTCGCTCAGGCTTTTCTGAGCAGCGGAACCGAGGAAATCGATATTTCCAGCGTTTCGATTCACCTGCCACCCGGAGAGTTGGGCAAGCCGCGCACCGTCGAAGTGCGTGAACTGTCGCTGACGCCCGATCAGCAGGGCGGATATTCGCTCGATGGAGAAACGCTATTCAACGGTGAAATTGCCAGCGTGTCGCTGCAGACTTCGGGATCGGGCGGCCGGATAGACGGTTTTGAAGCCCGCATCGACGGTTTCGATATCGGCCCGTTTCTTGAGAAATACGATCCCGACGGAAATCTCCATGAAGGCCTGAACGTCAAGACGGGTATCAATATTGTCGCTCGGCGCGCCATGGAAGGGCAGGAGCCACAGCTGGAAATTGCGCTCGGCCTCGGCAATGGAACGCTGATGATCGGCGGTGAGTCCCAGACCTTTACGGCTGGCAACGTCCACGCGCGTTATGACTTTGCCAAAAGCACCCTTGTCATCGACAATTCGCGGCTGGAGCTTGGGCGGACAATTCTTCCGGTCGCCGGTGAAATCAGCGATACGGAAGAAGGTTTCGGCCTTTCGCTGCGGATCGATAACGCCGTTGCTTCGTCCGAAGCTTCGGGCGAGGCCCCGGTTCCTTTCAGCCTGAAGGCGGACGGACATTTTACGGCGGCGACGAAGCAGCTCGACGTTCCCTCGCTTTATGTGACAGGCCCGCTCGGAGACATGGCGGGATCGCTGAAAATCCGGTTCGGCCAGGGGTCGCCGGAAATCAGTTTCGGCGGGCAGATTCCGAAGATGGAGGCCACGGCGGTCAAGCAGCTCTGGCCGTTCTGGATGGCGCACAAGCCGCGCGACTGGGTGGTCTCCAATCTCTACGGCGGCACCGTCACCAATGGTTCAATCGCTGTCTTCATCCCGCAGGGGCGGATGTGCGGCCCCGGCTGCCCGCTGGTGCTCGGCGAAAGCGAAATGCAGATCCGCTTCGATATAGACGATACGCGTCTCAATACCACCGGCGACATTCCACCGTTGCGCGATGTCGACGCGCATTTCGATCTCGTGGGCGGCAAAATGGCCGTCGATATCAAGCGGGGAACATCCTATTTCCCGTCGAACCGGTCGCTTGCGCTGGAAAATAGCCGTTTTCTCATTTCCGCTGTTTACGACAAGCCGCTGCTCGGAAATCTCGAACTGAACGTTTCGGGCTCGGCCGATGCCGTGGCCGAGCTTGCGGCGCTCAAACCCATCAATGCGCTCAAGAATACGCAGTTCAAGCCGGAGGATTTCACCGGCGATGTCAAAGCCCATGCTAACCTGACCGTTGGCCTGCTTTCCAGCCATAACCCGCCTCCGCCGGTGTGGACGGCCGATCTCGATCTGAAGAACCTGTCGCTGACCAAGCCCTTTGCGGGCCACAAGGTGACTGCGCTCGACGGTTTCATGACGCTGGACGACCGCCAGCTCAAACTGGAGGGCAGGGGCCGCGTGGACGACGTCCCGATGGACATCGTGATGACGGAGCCGGTGAGTAAGAACAGCGATATCGCGCCGACGCTGTCGCTGAAGGCAAGCCTGAACGAAACGCAGGTTGCCAAGCTCGCTCCGGAACTTTCCACGGTCCTCGGCGGCACGACGGCGATTGAAATCGACGGCGCCGACCCGAAACGCCAGGATATCCGGCTCGATCTGACCAAGGCGTCGATCATTCTGCCGGGGCTTGGCTGGAGCAAGGGCATCGGCATTCCCGCCAGCGCCGCCTTCACCATGGAAATGGGAGACGGGCGCACGACGATCAGCGACTTCTCGCTCGACGGCGACGGCTTCGGCGCTGCCGGCGATATCGCCTTCAGCAAGAACGGGCTGATTTCCGCCGATCTCAGCCGCGTGCAGCTTTCGCCCTCCGATAATTACGCCGTTTCGGTCGCCGCTTCGAAGAACGGCTATATCATCAATGCATCGGGGAAATCCGCCGATGTCAGGCCTTTCCTCTCGAAGCTTCGCAGCTCTTCCGGCAGCGGCGACGGGACGTCGCGTTCGCAGCCATCCCTTGCCATCAAGACGCAATTCGACAAGGTCTACGGGTTCAACGATGAAATCCTTGCCAATGTCAGTTCCGATGTCAGCGTGCGGGATGGCAAGGTTCGCTCCATCGATTTCCGTGGCGTCACCGGCAATGGCCAGGCGGTGGTGGCGCAGACCGTCAATCGCGGGGCGACGGGAACCGTGACGCTGACCAGCAGCGATGCGGGTTCGCTTGCCCGTTTCGCCAATATCTACAGCCGCATTCGTGGCGGCCTTCTCAACCTTGCGCTGACGACCTCCAATGGCAGCGACTGGAGCGGATCGCTCGACCTGCGCAATTTTGCCGTCGTCAACGAAGCCAAGCTGCAGGACATCGTCGCCACGCCGACGGGCGAGGACGGCAGGAGCCTCAACAATGCGGTGCGCCGCAATATCGATGTCAGCTCGGAAAAATTCCAGCGCGGTTTTGCCCGGGTCGTTTACGTCAACGGTTCGGTGGCGGTGGAAAACGGCGTCGTGCGCGGCGAGCAGATCGGTGCGACTTTCCAGGGGCTTTTGAAGGACCAGAGCGGCCGCATGGACATGACCGGCACCTTCATGCCCGCCTACGGCCTGAACCGGCTGTTCGGCGAGCTACCCTTCATCGGCATCTTCCTCGGCAATGGCCGCGACCGGGGCTTGCTCGGCATCACCTTCAAGCTCTCCGGCCAGACGGACCAGCCGAAGCTGACGATCAATCCGCTGTCGCTGATCGCGCCGGGCGTCTTCCGGCAGATTTTCGAGTTCCAATAAAAAAGGGCCGCTTTCGCGGCCCTTGGTAACGGGTCTGGCGCGGGTGTTACGCCGGGCGAACCAGAACGTGCTTCTTCTTGCCGACCGACAGCTTGATGACGCCGTCGCCGGTGATTTCACCGGAACCGACCGTCTGGCGCTCATCCGAAACGCCAATGTCGTTGATCTTTACCGCACCGCCCTGAACATGGCGGCGGGCCTCGCCGTTCGAGCCGGCGAGACCGGCGCGGACGATGAGCGAGAGAACGCCGAGGCCGGCATCGAGTTCGGATGCCGGAACCTCGATGGAGGGCAGGTTTTCGGCGAGCGCACCTTCTTCGAAGGTCTTGCGCGCCGTCTCGGCCGCTTCTTCTGCCGCTGCGCGGCCATGCAGGATAGCCGTCACTTCGGTCGCGAGGATTTTCTTCGCCTCGTTGATCTCCGATCCGCCAAGGGCGGCGAGCCGGGCGATCTCATCCATCGGCAGCGTGGTGAAGAGTTTCGCAAAGCGAACCACGTCCGCATCTTCCGTGTTGCGCCAGTATTGCCAGAAATCATAGACCGGCAGCAGGTCCTTGTTCAGCCACACCGCGCCGGAAGCCGACTTGCCCATTTTCGCACCGGAGGAGGTGGTCAGAAGCGGCGAGGTCAGGGCGTAGAGCTGCGGTGTCCCCATGCGGTGACCGAGATCGATGCCGTTGATGATGTTGCCCCACTGGTCGGAACCGCCCATCTGCAGGCGGCAGCCGGTGCGCTGGTTCAGCTCCACGAAATCGTAGGCCTGCAGGATCATGTAGTTGAATTCGAGGAAGGACAGGGACTGTTCGCGGTCGAGGCGCGTTTTGACGCTGTCGAAGGACAGCATGCGGTTGACCGAGAAATGGCGGCCGACATCGCGCAGGAATTCGAGGTAGTTCAGACCACGCAGCCAGTCGGCATTGTTGATCATCAGCGCCGGGTTCTCGGCGCGATCGTAATCGAGGTAGTTGGCGAAGACATGCTTGAGCGAGGTGATGTTGTCTTCGATCATGTCGATGGTCATCAGCTTGCGGGCCTCTTCCTTGAAGGAGGGATCGCCGACCATGCCGGTGCCGCCACCCATCAGCGAGATTGGCTGGTGGCCGGTCTTCTGCATCCAGTGCAGCATCATGATCTGGGTGAGGTGGCCGACATGCAAACTCGAAGCCGTCGGGTCATAGCCGATATAGGCGGTCACGGTTTCCTTGGCGAACAGTTCGTCGAGACCTGCCTCATCGGAGATCTGGTGAATGAAGCCGCGCTCATCGAGCGTGCGGAGGAAATCGGACTTGAACCTGGACATAACCTTTTACTTTCTGGTTTGATCTTTGCGGCCATCGAAAACCAATGACCGTCGCGGCTTTATCATTGTTTTTTGAAATGTGCACCCGTTTCGGCCATGAATGTCGGGATTCACTCCATGATGATTCGTGATTGCAGGGGAGCGGCAGGTGGGCGAGGTCAAAACGGCAATCGGGCTGATGAGCGGCACATCGATGGACGGCATCGATATCGCCCTGTTGCGCACGGATGGCGAAAGCGTGGTTCGGCATGGGCCGAGTGGGTATTTCCCCTATGATCCGGGCCTGCGCGCCATCTGGCAGAAGGCATTGGTCACAGCCAAAGCCATTCGTGAACGGCGCGAACGTCCCGGTGATCTGACGGAAGCCGAGCGCAAGCTGACGCTTGCCCATGCGGCGGCGGTCAAATCCTTCCTCCATCGTCACCGCCTCCAGCCCGGCGATATCGATGTGATCGGCTTTCACGGTCAGACGGTGCTGCACCGCCCGGACGAGGCGCTGACCGTGCAAATCGGCGACGGCGCGCTTCTGGCCTCCGAGACCGGCATCGATGTGGTCTACGACATGCGGGCAAACGACATGGTCCATGGCGGGCAGGGCGCGCCGCTGATCCCGGCCTATCACATGGCGCTTTCCGCCAATCTGCCCGATGGGTTCGAAACGCCGGCCGTCTTCGTCAATATCGGCGGCATTTCCAATCTCACCTATATCGGTGAGGCGGGGCGGCTTGCCGCTTTCGACAGCGGGCCGGGCAATATGCTGATCGACCAGTGGATCGAGGCGCATACGGGCAAGGCTTTCGACAAGGGCGGCAAGACGGCGGCGGGCGGCAGCGTCGTCGCGTCGCTGGTGGCGCGTTATATGGAAAGCCCGTTTTTTTCAGCCAATATCCGTCGGTCGCTGGACCGCAGCGATTTCGTGCCGCCGAAAAAGGGGGAGGTCTCGCTGGTGGATGGGGCGCGGACGCTGGCTCATCTGACAGGGGCTGCCATTCTGAAGTCGGCAAGTTATCTGCCGGAGGCGGCGAGGACCTACGTGGTCTGTGGTGGTGGGCGGTTGAACCCGGTGATCATGGAGGAGTTTGGTAACCTTGCCGCCAAGGTCGGCGCACGTGTGATTGCGGCGGAAGAGGCGGGGTTCGATGGCGGCGCGATGGAGGCGGAGGCCTGGGCCTATCTGGCGGTTCGGTCGGTCAATGGTTTGCCGCTGACCTATCCCGGTACGACGGGGGTGAAGGAGCCGGTGACTGGGGGGGTGTTGGTGCGATCGGAATGACGATCATAGTATAGAACGGAGGGCTTGGCTCACCCCCCTCTGCCCTGCCGGGCATCTCCCCCTCAAGGGGGGAGATCGAATCGTGGCGACCTTCCGGTCATTTTCGACGTAGAAACTTGGGCGAGGAGCAGGCGTCTAGCTGATCTCCCCCCTTGAGGGGGAGATGCCCGGCAGGGCAGAGGGGGGTAAGCCACACCCACCATCGATCATTGTCTTTAGATCAAAACCTACCCTGCCAATGCTCGGCCAATCACCGAATGCGCTTGGCCGCCGGTTCCGGCACCAGTTCGCCATTGAGGCGGCGGTCGAGATAGTCCTCGCATTCGCCCATCAGGTCGTCCACCTTGCCGTTGAAGAAGTGGTTGGCGCCGGGAACGGTGCGGTGGGTGATGAGGATGCCCTTCTGGGTCTTCAGCTTCTCCACCAGACCGTTCACATCCTTCTCAGGCGCGACCTTGTCGGAATCGCCGTTGATGATGAGGCCCGACGACGGGCAGGGGGCGAGGAAGGAGAAGTCGTAGGTGTTGGGCTGCGGCGCAATCGACATGAAACCTTCGATTTCCGGGCGGCGCATCAGAAGCTGCATGCCAATCCAGGCGCCAAAGGAGTAACCCGCGACCCAGCAGCTTTTCGAATCGGGATGCAGGCTCTGCACCCAGTCGAGCGCGGAAGCGGCGTCGGAAAGCTCGCCGGCGCCATGGTCGAATTCGCCCTGGCTGCGGCCAATGGAGCGGAAATTGAACCGGAGCGTCGTGAAGCCGCGCTTCTGGAAAAGATAAAAGAGCTGATAGACGATCTGGTTGTTCATCGTGCCGCCAAACTGCGGGTGCGGATGAAGGATGATCGCGATCGGCGCGCTCTTTTCCTTGGAGGGTTGATAACGGCCTTCGAGGCGACCCGCAGGGCCGTTAAAGATGACTTCGGGCATTGGTACTCCGGTCGTGTTTTTTCATTCTCCAACCGCATTCTTCCGATGAGAAGACTTGACGAACTGTGTCATCTTTTCTAGAACGCAGTTTAGAATAATTCGAAACTTTGCGTGTGCTAAAGCACTCGGGTGGTGTCATAAGGCAAGCGCAACTGTAATTTCAAGAAAAATGCGTTTTGGCGCATTGAAGATTGGATGAAGCCTCATCGTCATGACGGTTTTGACGCGGACATATATGGACTGGAACGCGACGGCGCCGCTTTTGCCCGCCGTGCGCGATGTTCTCGTCTCCGCGCTCGATCTTGCCGGCAATCCGTCTTCCGTCCACCGGGAAGGGCGTGCCGCCCGCGCCGCCGTTGAGGGCGCCCGCCGCGAGGTTGCGGCACTTGTTGGCGCTGAGGCTGCCCATGTCACCTTTACCAGCGGCGCGACGGAAGCCGCCAATCTGGTGCTGACACCGGATTTCAGGATGGGGCGCGCTCCAGTGCGCTATGGCCATCTTTATGTTTCAGCCATCGAGCATCCTGCCTTTCGCGAAGGCGGCCGGTTCGGCAAGGCTGACGTTACGGAAATTCCCGTTACGTCAGCGGGCGTCATCGATCTTGCGGCACTTCAGACGCTGCTGTCTTCGCACGATGCTTCCGCCGGCCTGCCGATGGTTGCCTGCATGCTGGTAAACAATGAGACCGGCATCCTCCAGCCGGTGGCGGAAGCGGCGCGGCTGGTGCATGCGGCGGGTGGATTGATGGTCATCGACGCCGTGCAGGCGGCAGGCAGGGTTCCGCTCGATATCAACGCTCTCGATGCCGATTTCCTTGTTGTCTCGTCCCACAAGCTCGGTGGCCCCAAGGGGGCTGGCGCTCTCATCTCGCGCGGCGAGGTGATGATGCCGAAGCCGCTTATTCATGGCGGCGGGCAGGAAAAGGGGCATCGTTCCGGTACGGAAAATACCCTGTCGGTTATCGGTTTTGGCGCCGCTGCCGCTGTTGCTGCCAAGAATCTCGAGGTTGAAGCGGCGCGTCTTGCCGCTCTGCGGGCGCGGCTGGAAGACGGCATGCGAGCGCGCGCGCCGGATGTGATCATCCACGGCGAAGACGTTGCCCGCGTCGGTAATACCACGTTTTTTACCCTGCCGGGCCTGAAGGCGGAAACGGGGCAGATCGCTTTCGATATCGAAGGTATTGCGCTGTCGGCCGGTTCGGCCTGCTCATCCGGCAAGGTGGGGGAAAGCCATGTGCTGACGGCTATGGGGCGTGATCCCAAGCTTGGCGCGCTCCGGATTTCCCTTGGCCATGCGACGGACGAGGCGGACATCGAACGGACGCTTGCGGCGTTTGCGAAAATTGCCGGGCGGCGCAGGCTTTCCGGTCAGGCCGCTTAAAATGCGGCAAAGAATTGCGGAATAGCAATTTTCCGCTTGCCGGGATGTGTGAAAAGCGCCATCCCGCACTTACATGGGTATAAGCTCCGCCCCGCTTAACGGCGCGGTGACATTGCCCGAAGATGGATAAGGCGGCTTTCCGCCTTGATACGTTGACAAGCCACCGGACCTTGGCTCCGGCGAGATTGGAGAACGACATGGCAGCGGTTCAGGAAACGATCGATCAGGTCCGCCAGATCGATGTGGACCAGTATAAATACGGCTTCGAAACCAATATCGAAGTCGACAAGGCCCCGAAGGGCCTTTCGGAAGAGGTGATCCGTTTCATCTCGGCCAAGAAGCAGGAGCCGGAATGGATGCTGGAATGGCGTCTTGAGGCTTACAAGCGCTGGCTGACGATGGAAGAGCCGACCTGGGCGCGCGTCAGCTACCCCAAGATCGACTTCAACGATCTCTATTATTATGCCGCGCCGAAGACCGCGCCCGGCCCGAAGTCGCTCGATGAAGTCGACCCGGAGCTTTTGAAGGTCTATGAGAAGCTCGGTATTCCGCTGAAAGAACAGGAAATCCTCGCCGGCGTCGAAAAGCGCCAGGTCGCCGTGGATGCCGTGTTCGACAGCGTCTCGGTCGTCACCACCTTCAAGGCGGAACTGGCGAAAGCCGGCGTGATTTTCATGTCGATTTCGGAAGCCGTGCGCGAGCATCCGGAACTGGTGAAGAAATATCTGGGCTCTGTCGTTCCGACGACGGACAATTTCTACGCAACGCTGAACTCGGCCGTCTTCACCGACGGTTCCTTCGTCTTCGTGCCGAAGGGTGTGCGGTGCCCGATGGAGCTTTCCACCTATTTCCGCATTAACGAGAAGAACACCGGCCAGTTCGAGCGCACGCTGATCATCGCCGAAGAGGGTGCTTACGTCTCCTATCTGGAAGGCTGCACCGCGCCGCAGCGCGACGAGAACCAGCTTCACGCGGCCGTGGTTGAACTCGTGGCGCTTGATGATGCCGAAATCAAATATTCCACCGTTCAGAACTGGTATCCGGGCGACAAGGACGGCAAGGGCGGCATCTACAACTTCGTGACCAAGCGTGGCGATTGCCGCGGCAACCGTTCGAAGATTTCGTGGACGCAGGTGGAAACCGGTTCGGCGATTACTTGGAAATACCCATCCTGCATCCTGCGCGGTGACGACAGCCGCGGCGAGTTCTATTCGATCGCGGTTTCCAACGGCCATCAGCAGATCGATAGCGGCACCAAGATGATCCATCTCGGCAAGAACACGTCGAGCCGCATCATCGCCAAGGGCATCGCCGCCGGCTTTTCGGAAAACGTCTATCGCGGCCAGGTTTCGGCCCACCGCAAGGCGACCAACACGCGTAACTTCACGCAGTGCGACTCGCTTTTGATCGGCGACAAGTGCGGTGCGCATACGGTGCCCTATATCGAGGCGAAGAACTCCTCCGCGCATTTCGAGCACGAGGCGACGACGTCGAAGATTTCCGAAGACCAGCTGTTCTATTGCCTGCAGCGCGGCATTCCCGAAGAAGCGGCCATCGCACTGATCGTCAACGGTTTCGTCAAGGAAGTCATTCAGGAACTGCCGATGGAATTTGCCGTGGAAGCGCAGAAGCTGATCGGCATTTCGCTGGAAGGGTCCGTGGGTTAACTCTTGCTCGACGTCATCCTCGGGCTTGTCCCGAGGATCTGCTACGTGGGATGCGGCGATGAGCGGTTTCGTCTATATGATGTCCGAAAAGCCGCGAGGTGTGATCTACACCGGTGTCACCAGCGACCTGCCGGGAAGGATATATGAACATCGCACCGCGTCGCAGAAGGGTTATACCGAGAAATACAGGGCAAAGAACCTCGTCTGGTTCGAAACCCATCCAAATATCGTGCTGGCTATCCAGCGGGAGAAATCGTTGAAGCGTTACGTGCGCGAATGGAAAATTCGGTTGATAGAAGAGCTAAATCCAACCTGGATGGACCTTTACGAGCGCATCAACGAAATCGACAACGCCTATCGGCCGCACGAAAATACGCGGAAGTGGGGCGACTACAATTAACGGATTAGATCCTCGGGACAAGCCCGAGGATGACGGATGTGAGAATTGAGAGCGACCCGCAAACAGGGTCTACGAGGCGGTCCTTGAAACCGCACCATGAACAGGAACAATACCATGCTTGAAATCATCGACCTGCACGCAAAGATCGCCGATACCGAAACCGAGATCATCAAGGGTCTCAACCTGAAGGTTGCCGCCGGTGAGGTTGCTGCCATCATGGGGCCGAACGGTTCCGGCAAGTCGACGCTGTCCTACATCCTGTCGGGCCGCGAAGATTATGAAGTCACCTCCGGTGACATTCTCTATAACGGCGAAAGCATTCTGGAACTGGATGCCGCCGAGCGCGCCGCCAAGGGCATTTTCCTTGCTTTCCAGTATCCGGTCGAAATTCCTGGTGTCGCCACCATGCAGTTTCTGAAGGTTGCGATGAATGAGCAGCGCAAGGCGCGCGGCGAGTCCGAGCTGACGACGCCGGACTTCATCCGCCGCGTCAAGGAAGCGGCCGGCGATCTGAAGATCGACATGGAGATGCTGAAGCGTCCGCTGAACGTCGGCTTCTCCGGCGGTGAGAAGAAGCGCGCCGAAATCCTGCAGATGGCGCTCTTGGAGCCGAAGCTCTGCGTTCTCGACGAAACCGATAGCGGCCTCGACATCGACGCCCTGAAGATCGTGGCTGACGGCGTCAACGCGCTGAAGTCGCCGGATCGCGCCACCGTGGTCATCACCCACTATCAGCGCCTGCTCGATTATATCGTGCCTGACAGCGTTCACGTTCTCTACAAGGGCAAGATCATCCGCTCGGGTGACAAGGCTCTTGCGCTGGAACTGGAAAACAACGGTTACGCCGACATCATCGGTGAAGCGGCCTAAGTCAAAGGCCAGGAGGTGATGTCCATGAACATTCAAGCTACCAACCGGCTGACGCCAGCGGAAACCGCGCTGGTCGACGCTTACACCGCCAAGTTCAGCGAATTGCCGGGCGACGGCGCTGTTGTTGCCGCCCGTGACGTGCTGTTCGACGATCTGAAGACCGGCGGTCTTCCGACCCGCCGCATCGAGGCGTGGCACTATACCGATCTGAAGAGCCTGCTGCGCGCCGTCCCGGAAGACCGGCCCGCGCCGGTTATCGAGAAGCAGGCGCCGACGGTTGCCGGTTCTCTGGTTGCCTATGTGCAGCATGGCGCGGCCGATATCGGCAAGATCGAGGACGTCCGTGTTTCGCGCTTTGCAGAAAGCCTGCTCGACGGTTCCGCTGCCGCCGGCCTCGCTGAAGCCAGCAAGGATGACGCGATTGGCCGCATCAATGGCAGCTTCGTGCGCGATGGCCTGGTGCTCGAGATCCCGGCCGATGCCGAGATCGAGAAGCCGATCGAATTGCAGGCGATCCATGGCGCAGGCCAAGTTCACAGCCGCTTCCCGGTCCGTTTCGGCAAGGGTTCCAAGGCAACCGTCATCGAGCGTCACCTTTCGGTGACTGCGGACGCGGCCTTTGTTTCCTCCGTCAGCGACATCGTCGTTGAGGATGGCGCGGAAGTGACCTGGATCATCCTGCAGCAACAGGGTGCAGCCGATATCCATCTTGGCCAGCTGCGCATGAAAATCGGCGCGGACGCCAAGATTCGCCTGTTCATTGTCAATGCCGGCGGCAAGCTGGTGCGGCAGGAACTGCGCATCAATGTGGAAGGCGAGGGCACTGACCTCATCGTTCGCGGCGTCAACCTTCTGGGTGGTGAAACCCATACCGATGTGACGATGGTTCTCGGCCACAACGTGCCGAACACGACCTCGACGGAAGTGTTCCGCAACGTGGTGTTCGACCGTGCAAAGGGCATTTTCCAGGGCATGATCCGGGTGGCACCCGATGCGCAGAAGACCGACGCAAAGATGGCCTGCAATACGCTGCTGATGTCTGACGATGGCGAGTTCTCGGCAAAGCCGGAACTGGAAATCTTCGCAGATGACGTTCAGTGCGGCCATGGTGCGACGGTTGCCGATATCAGCGACAACCATCTCTACTACCTGATGGCACGCGGCGTTCCGCGGGCGAAGGCACGGGCGATGCTCGTCAACGCCTTCGTCGCCGAGATCGTCGAGGAACTGGAAGAAGAAAATCTGGTAGAGGCGCTGGAGACGATCATCTCCGGCTGGCTGGAACATCATGCCTGAGAGCGAACGCGCCGCATTGGCGGCCCCTTATGACATCGAAGCCGTGCGCAAGGATTTTCCGATCCTGTCGCGCGAGGTCTACGGCAAGCCGCTGGTCTATCTCGACAACGGCGCGTCCGCTCAAAAACCGCAGGTGGTGATCGACGCCGTTTCGCATGCCTATGCCAATGAGTATGCGAATGTGCATCGCGGCCTGCATTTCCTCTCCAATGCCGCAACCGACGCCTATGAGGCGGCGCGCGAAAAGGTGCGCCGTTTCCTGAATGCCGGTTCGGTGGACGAGATCATCTTCACCAAATCCTCGACCGAGGCGATCAATACGGTTGCTTACGGTTATGGCATGCCGAAGATCGGCGAGGGCGACGAGATCGTCATTTCGATCATGGAGCATCATTCCAACATCGTGCCGTGGCATTTCATCCGCGAGCGGCAGGGTGCGAAGCTCGTCTGGGTGCCTGTGGATGATGACGGCGCGTTTCATATCGAGGCTTTCGAAAAGAGCCTGACGGAGCGCACCAAGCTCGTTGCCATCACCCATATGTCGAATGCGCTCGGCACTATCGTTCCGGTCAAGGAAATCTGCCGCATTGCGCATGAGCGCGGCATTCCGGTGCTGATTGATGGATCGCAGGGTGCGGTTCACATGCCGGTCGATGTGCGCGATATCGATTGCGACTGGTATGTGATGACCGGCCACAAGCTTTACGGTCCCTCGGGCATCGGCGTGCTCTATGGCAAGGCCGACCGGCTGCGCGAGATGCGGCCGTTCCAGGGCGGCGGGGAGATGATCCTCGACGTTACCGAAGACAATGTCACCTATAACGAGCCGCCGCACCGTTTCGAAGCCGGCACACCACCCATCGTGCAGGCCATCGGTCTTGGTTACGCGCTGGATTACATGAACAATCTCGGCCGCGCCGCGATTGCAGCACACGAGGCTGATCTTGCCGCTTACGCCGCCGAGCGGCTGCGCGAGATCAATTCGTTGCGCATCATCGGCAATGCGCCTGACAAGGGTGGCATCTTCTCCTTCGAACTTGAGGGCATCCATGCCCATGATGTCTCGATGGTGATCGACCGGCGCGGCGTTGCGGTACGTGCGGGCACCCATTGCGCCATGCCGCTCTTGAAACGCTTCGGCGTCACCTCCACATGCCGGGCATCGTTCGGCCTTTACAATACCCGCGCCGAAGTAGACTCTCTTGTCGAGGCGCTGGAATATGCGCGCAAATTTTTCGCCTGATATCGCAGCTTGAAATCAGGATTGAGGTTTAAGACCATGACTGCCGATGCCACTGCAAAGACCCAGGATGCGACCGAAGCTCAGGAAAAGGTGTCCACCATTCCGCCGGACGAGCTTGCACGCCTCAGCGATGACGTAATCGCGGCGCTTAAGACCGTCTACGACCCGGAAATTCCGGCGGATATCTTCGAACTCGGTCTCGTCTACAAGATCGATATCGAAGATGACCGGATGGTCAAAATTGTCATGACGCTGACGGCCCCCGGCTGCCCGGTGGCCGGTGAAATGCCGGGCTGGGTGGAAAATGCCGTCGGCGCCGTCGAAGGTGTTTCCGGTGTCGTGGTCGAAATGACCTTCGATCCGCCGTGGACGCCGGACCGCATGTCGGAAGAAGCACAGGTCGCCGTCGGCTGGTACTGACGTGATTTTGACGGGTGTCATCCCTTGATGACACTCCCAGGCGCTATTAGATTGAAATCCATAAGCATCGAGCCTTGAACTCGATTGTCGAAGGAGAATGGGCACATGGGCTTTGCAATCATGACCATTACCGGGGCTGCTGCCTCGCGCGTTAAAGCAATCGTCGAAAATTCCGGACCGGATGCCAGGGGCGTGCGTGTCGGCATCAAAAAGGGCGGCTGCGCGGGCATGGAATATACCATCGACCTCGTGACCGAGCCGGATGCGAAGGACGATCTGGTGGAGTTCGAAGGCGCGAAGGTCTGGGTTCAGCCTTCCGCCGTGCTTTATCTGCTCGGCACCCAGATGGATTTCGAAGTGACCAAGATGCGCTCCGGTTTCACCTTCAATAATCCGAACCAGACATCCGCCTGCGGCTGCGGTGAATCGGTCGAGCTGAAGCCTGCCGATCTGGCGGCGCTGGCGAAGCAGCGTGAGGCAGAGGCCAACGTTTGATTAGCCGCACTGCATTTCCGATCAGCGGGATGATTGCTGTTTCAGCGTATCGATAAAATCCGCCAGCGGATGAATCGATGGTGTCGTTGTCAACAGCGGCTCAAGAGCGGCCGCGATCATTGCGCAATCCTCCTTGGCAAGCGGCCGAAGGCTCGAAGTGATCTTGTTGTAGTCGGGCGTCCCGCGTGACGCGAGGGAGCGATTGATCACAAACAGCTCCGTCTGTCCGTCAATCCGTTCGACGAAGAGGGCGAGCGAGCCGCCGTCTGCGGCAGCGGCGCTGTCCGATACCGATTTGAACATCCAAACTCCATCCGGTAAACTTGAGGGCGAGCCTATCCGATTGACGCCCTGACGCAAGGTCAGCGCGGATATCGGATATTCTGCGAGGTTTGGCGGTAGGTGCGGAACCGCCCGCCGCCCATGCTGGAAGGCGTTCGGATCGCCGGCGGGATTGATCGTGGGGAGTGAACCGGAATGGACATCAGTAGCGCCTCGATTGATATCTGGACGATAGGGCTGATCGTCGCCAGCGTCGTGGCTGGCCTGACGCTGATTGCCGGTATTGTTTGCCTTGCGTTTTACCGGGAGGAGATAAAGGGATCTGCGGTATCCAAGGGTGATGCGTTGAACAGCCCCCCGCTCGAACGGACCGAGGGTGGAGACTGGCCGACAGCGCATGGTGACGGGAGTGGGGGAGCCCATCATTGAACAGGCAGACGATTTGATGCAGCCGGAACCCGATAATATTTCGAATGCGAAAGCCGCGGTGCGAGAGGCATTCGCGGGTGTTACACTGGGTGGCGGCGTCGGCCTCTCCGAGGCGCAGGCGCTTGACGATTATGCGAACAATGAGGTTCGCGCCGCATGTCGTGCTGGCGATGAGAAGAGTGATTGGTCCGCGATCCCGCTGAAGGACATCAACAGACATTCCGGCAGCCCCGCCTTCCTTGATGCTGAAGGGACGCGATTTCATTTGCCCGCCTATATGATCGCCGATCTCGATGGCGACTACAGGCACGAATTCGCACCCTATTTGCGCGGATGTCAGGAGAAATTTTCCTTACTGACCCCGCTGCAACGGAATGCCGTGGAAATGTATCTCCGCGCCATCAGCGAGAAGGAAAACCTGCCGTCCTGTCAGGACGACATCGCGCGCGCGCTCGAAGAGTGGGTGGATAGTGCACGCTGCCCGGTGAGCGACTAAAGCGGATCGGGTCAATCTCCGGGAAGAGACAAAGCAGGTTGCGGTTTGAACGCCGGCTTTCATTCATGCCGCAAGGCTTCTATCGGGCTCAGGCTCGCCGCCCGTCGTGCCGGGAAATAGCCGAAAATCACCCCGATGGCCGCCGAAAAGGCGAAGGCGAGGAAGATGATCGACGGGCTGGTGACGAAGGGCACGTTGAGATAACCGACGACGGCATAGGCAAGGCCGAGGCCGGTGAGGATGCCGACAAGGCCGCCGAAGGCCGACAGCATGACGGCTTCCACCAGAAACTGCGTCAGCACCTGTTTTTCCAGCGCACCAATGGCAAGGCGAATGCCGATCTCGCGGGTGCGCTCCGTCACCGAAACCAGCATGATATTCATGATACCGATGCCGCCGACCAACAGGCTGACGGCTGCGACGGCACCCAGAAGACCGGTCAGCAGCGTCGTCGTACCGGTCATGGCCGAGGCGATCTGTGTCATGTCGTTGACGGTGAAATCGTCCTCGCGGCCGATGCCGATGCGGCGGCGCTCGCGCAGCAGGTTTTGCAGGTCGCTCTGCACCTTGGCAGTCGATACGCCGTCCTGCGCCGAGACCATGATCGAGGAAATGGTGGTGGTGCCGCCGATGCGCCGCTGATGGATTTTCAGCGGCATGATGATCGTGTCGTCCTGATCGTCGCCGAGGCCGGACTGGCCTTTCCTGCCCAGCACACCGATAACGGGGCAGGAGATGTTGCTGACGCGGATCGTCTGCCCCACCGGGTTTTCCGCACCGAACAGTTCCTGCCGCACCGTTTCGCCGATGATGCAGCCGATCTGGCCGCCGCGATCTTCGGCGGGCTGGAAATCGCGGCCGAGCGCGATAGTCCAGTCCTGCGCGATCAGGTAATCGTTGGTGGTGCCGATGACGCTCGTCTGGTGGTTCTTGCCGCCGAAGATGACGGTTGCGGCAGAGCTGCGGTTTTGCGGAGCGACAGCGCGGATGCCGCTTATCTGGTTGCGGATGGCCTCGACATCGCGGTCATCGAAGCGCTTGGCTTCGGTGCTGGCCCTTCCGGGGCCGAACTGGCCGGGGCGAACGAACAGCATGTTGGTGCCGAGCCGCGAGAGTTCCGATTTCACCTGTTCGGTCGTGCCGTTGCCGATGGTGACCATGGCGATGACGGCGGCCACGCCGATGACGACACCGAGCACGGTGAGGAAGGAGCGCAGCAGGTTGCGACTGATGGCGCGCAGCGCAAGACGCGACGTTTCAAAGAACATCGGCGGTCTCCTTTTTGTCCGTCGCGCTGTCGGAGGCGAGGTGGCCATCGACGAAACGCAGGAGGCGTCCGGCATGGGCGGCGATATCTTCTTCATGGGTGACCATGACCACCGTGATGCCCCTGTCGCGGTTGAGCGCGGTAATCAGTTCCATGATTTCGATGCTGGTCTTCGTATCGAGATTGCCGGTCGGTTCGTCGGCCAGAAGCAAAGCGGGGCGGGTGACGATGGCGCGGGCAATGGCCACGCGCTGCTGCTGGCCGCCGGAAAGCTCCTGCGTGGTGTGGTCCTCGCGGCCTTTCAGGCCCACCTGCGCCAGCGCCTCCATGGCGCGCGCGCGCCGCTCCGAGGCCTTCATGCCGCGATAGATCAACGGTAGCTCGACATTCTCCACCGCCGAGGTGCGCGAGAGAAGGTTGAAGCCCTGAAACACGAAGCCCAGCATATGCCGGCGCAGCAGCGTCAGATGCTCATTATCGAAGCCGCTGGTCTGCACGCCCTGAAACAGGTATTCGCCTGATGTCGGCACATCCAGACAGCCGATGATATTCATCGAGGTGGATTTGCCGGAGCCGGACGGCCCCATGATGGCGACGAATTCCTTCTCATGAATGGAGAGGCTGACGCCATCGAGCGCGCGGATGGTCGCTTCGCCGCGGCCATATTGCTTGACGACATCGCGAAATTCGATAAGCGGCGGCTGTTGCATGGGCTTGTCCTCCGTCAGCCGGCGTTGCGGGCCGTTGCGTCGGTAATCACCTGATCGTCGGCTTTCAACTCGCCCGATTTCACCACGGTATGCTGGCCGTCGGTGGAACCGGTTTCGATGGCGACGGAGACTGGCGTGTTGTTGCGCAGCACCCAGACCGTCCTTTTGGCCTGCGCGGCTTGGCCGGCATCGCGGTTCTGCGAGCGGCCCATGCGCGGCGGGCGGAACAGGCTCATCAGCCCGCCGCCACGGGAGGCGGATTCGCGCGGCGGCGTATAACGAAGCGCGGAATTCGGGACCAGCAGCGTATCCTTGATCTCTTCGACGACGATATTGGCGGTCGCCGTCATGCCGGGGCGCAATAGCAGCTCTTCATTGTCGACGGTCAATATGCCCTTGTAGGTGACCACATTCGACACGGTCTCGGAAGCGAAACGCACGGTCTCGATCTCGGCCGGGAAACTGCGGTCGGGATAGGCATCGACATTAAACGTGGCCTTCTGCCCTGTCTCGACCTTGCCGACATCGGCCTCATCCACGGACACCTGCAATTCCATATGGCGCAGATCGCCTGCGATGGTGAACAGCACCGGGGCGTTGAGCGAGGAGGCGACGGTGGCGCCCGGATCGACGCTGCGGGTGAGGATGACGCCATCGATGGGGGAGACGATCTTCGCCTTGCCGAGATTGACTTCGGCGAGCCTCAGATCCGCTTCCGCCGAAAGCACGGTTGCTTCATTCACCTCCAGCGTCGCAGCGGCGGCATCGTGGGTGAACTGTGCCGCATCCAGATCCTGCTGGCTGGACACACGGTTCTGCACCAGCGATCGCAGGCGCTCCATGGACGTCTTTGCCGAGCCGAGATCGGCGCGCGCCTTCAGCACATTGGCTTTGGCAGAGGCGAGTTTGGCGCGGGCGCTTTGCACATCGGCTTCCAGCTTGTTGGTATCCAGCTCCGCCAATACGTCTCCGGCCTTGACCGGGGTATTATAGGTGACGTTGACCTTGCGCACGGTGCCGGAGAGTTCGCTCGATATATCGACCTGATCCGTTGGTTGAACCGAGCCGGTAGAGGTGACGATGACCGAGAGATCGCCCTGACGCGCCGCTTCCGTGGTATAGCTATAGGCGACGCCTGCCGCACGTGACTGGTAATAATAACCAAGGCCCCCGCCAATCAGCACAAGGGCTGCTGCGGCATAGAGATACCGACGCGACTTTTTCTTGCGGCCGTTTCTGTTTGCTCCCAGAATCTCGCGCAGATCGGGCTGGCTGTTTTCGGTATCGCTGCCACTCTTATTGGCGTCATTCATTCTCGTCACCCGCAAAGTTCAAAATACCACAGAGGGTTGCCGCCGCTCTCCGGTTTGTCCGTCCATCTGTCGCCGTTGTATTCCTCTGATTGTGGGAAGTGACATAGCTTTCCCCAAGGGTGAAGTGAAAACTTGGTAATATTTATGATAGCTCTGGTCTGCTAGAGATAAATCCGGGAAGATCGATGCCATAAACGCGGCTGAGCTTTCAGCAGCGATAGTCAGGACGAAGATAGAATGAACGACAATGTGGTGAAGTTCCGCAAACCGGTGCCGCCGAAGAAGCCACGCGAACCGTTAGGGCCGAAAGCGAAGAAGGCTCTGACGATTGCGGCTGTCATTGCGTTTTTTGTGGCGGTGTGGGGGTATTTCACGTTGATTGGGCAGGGGTAGGCGCGTCTTTCGAGAGCGCATGAACCGCGAATCTGCACGACCGGAAGCGTAGTCACCTCCTGCATCTGGGCGCTTTGCGACAATTGATGCCGCCAGTTATCGTCGGTTATTGAATAGAGCCGCCTCAGCACGGTCATTTAATCTTGATCGATTCCACAGTATTGTTCGGCATAGCATTAGCGCCACGGTCGGGGGGACAAAATGGGGCGGGCGGTTTGGGCTATCGCAGTGGGAGTTTTGGTAAGTCTCGGCGCGTTTATGGTGCTTAGCCTGTTAGGCGTTGGGGTTGGCTGGTGGTTCTTAGACGCAATTGCCCCAACCGTATCCGGTGTGACCAAAAACACGAACACGGGAGAATGGGGGCGAATGCTTCTCTTGCCGTTGTCCATGACCGTAGGCATCGTCTGCGGAGCTCTCGTCTTTGACCCAGGCATGTCCAGCAAGACAGAGGCGATCGTGGTTTCGATCGTGTTTTTTCTTCTCGTATCTGTCTCCGGAATAAACTTCTGGACGAATGACAGCCTGATAAACGTGAACGCTCAGTTGGTGATCGACGCTTTCTTGAGCATTTCTGCTCTGGCCGTCATCATCCTGCTGCTTCGGTGGGAACCAACGCGTCCGACGACGCTGGCTGTCCAGAGAGTTGCGTTATTCCTGATAACTGTCTTTGGGTTCGTCTTGCCCCTATTTTACGGAACAAGCCTATTGCTGCAGGGGATGGGTTTCGAAGGTGAGCTGAAAACGATCTCCGACTTTATCGGCTTCATCTCCGCCGCATTGGGACTGGCTGTGGCAGCCGCGCCAAATCTGTTAGCGAAGCGTAGCTGATCCTCACCCTTGCGACAGGTGTCGGACCTCCTGATGAGGGGCTTATTGCAAACCGAATGAGTCCAGAGGCGCCAGACGCTGAGTTTCGGGGTCCTTGAGATATTCCGGACGTATCTGGCGTTGCAGAAAAGATGGCGACCCCTGCAGGACTCGAACCTGCGACCTACTGCTTAGAAGGCAGTTGCTCTATCCAGTTGAGCTAAGGGGCCGTCATGCCGGGCAATCGATGCTCCGGCAAAAACTTTGATCGTCGTGTTTCAGTGCGTCCAGGGCTGGGTGCGGTTGAAACGGAAATTGTCGGTGTAGGAAACCACCTTGCGGGTCGCTTCCTTCGGCTGGATGACGCGGTATTCGATGCCCTTGCGCTGGGCATAGGCTTCGGCCTGTTCCTGCGTTTCGAATGTCAGCTTGAGCTGCTGCTTCATGTCGGAACTGGAAGTGTAGCCCATGATCGGATCGATCTTGCGCGGAACCTCGGCGTCGAATTCCAGAACCCAGACATTGGTCTTCGCCTTGCCGGATTGCATGGCGGTTTTTGCAGGGCGGTAAATCTTCGCAGACATGTCGAAACTGCTCCGGTTGGACAGCGGGGCGAAACGCCCCGAATTATTCATCACGTACCTGAATAGAATAACCAAATCGTGTCAGGAACGTTGAATTTGAAATGGACTGACTTCAGGTGAGAGTCAAGACGATTATCCCCTTGCCGTCCGATCCTGCGCCGCCGTTTCGAGGTTACGTTTTGCTCATAGGGGTCGTGGCTGAACAAAGATGAATTTCCCTGTTGCGGACTGCGGGTGAACCGTGTATTCCCCAGCCATCGCCTCGGCGGAGTGTAGCGCAGTCTGGTAGCGCATCTGGTTTGGGACCAGAGGGTCGGGAGTTCGAATCTCTCCACTCCGACCATTTTAAAGCAAAACATCAGCTTTCCGGCGTAACTTCTTCCAAATAGCTCTGATTTATTCCGCGGACGGACCGGCCAGGGTGCTCTCTGCCGTGCCGATCGTCATGACATTGCCGCGCCATGCCACCGCGCTGCCGATCCAGCTTCGCGCCCAGACGACGGGCATGATCATGTCCCGGGCGATCATCGCCGGCAGCGTATGGAGCGATATCGGCCAGCGGTTGAGGGCCGCGAGCGCAAGTTCCGGCACGTACATGAGGGCGAGGACGGTAAAGGCGGTTGCGGGGAGGTTCACATCCATCATGACGGCGGCAGCGAGCGCGAAGACAAGCGGGGGAAGCGCGCCGGTGAGGATTTCCGGCGCGAAATATTGCGGGAAGGTCACGCGTCGCAGCCGCGCCCAGCGGGTCTGGCGCGACCAGATCTCGCCGGCATGACGCTGGCCGAGCGGCTGTTCGAAGGGGGCGCTGACCAGATGCACCTTGCGCCCGGTGCTTCGCACCAGCTTCGTCGAAGCGGCGTCTTCGGCGATTTCAGCGGCCAGTGCGCGAATGCCGCCATTGTCTTCCAGAAACGGCTTGTTCCACAACATCGACTTGCCCTGTGCGAAACCCATGCCGATGGCTTCCGCCGCATATTGCCAGCGGCCCTGCGAGCCGTTGAGGAAGGCGCATTCCACATGCGCCCAGAAACCCGCAGGCCTTGAGCCGAGCGGCGGCGAGCAGACGAGCCCGCTATCCTGCCGCCAGGCCGACATCATCGTGGCAATATAGGATTTTGGCATCAGCACGTTCGAATCGGCCAGAATTACCCACTCATGCCGGGCGGCCCGCCAGCCCTTGACGCAATTGTTCAGTTTCGGATTGGCGCTGATGCGGTCATCGCCAATGAGCAATTGCATGGAAACCGAGGGGAAGGCGGCTTGCGCTTTGCGAACCTCCTCGATCACCGGATCGAATTCATCGGCGACGCAGAACAGCAGCTCATAATCGGGCCAGTTGAGCTCGAAGGCGCGCGACAGCGTCAGGGGCGTGAAGTTCTCCACGCCGCGCAGCGGCACCACAAGCGAGACAGGCGGCTTTTGCCGGACAAGATCGTTTTCCGCGTCCCGTCTCGTCAGTCGCCAGCCGGCCAGAACGATGCCGAGAAGATTGAAGCCGAGGAGCAGAATTGCGCAAAGGGCAAAGACAGTTTCCATGCTGGCCAGTTCCACTCCCAAGCTTTTGGCGGTCTGCGCGCCAATCGATTCCATGGAATTCGTCTCTGCCGATTATAACGTTTGCGTGACAGTTACATGTCATCATCGGCCGGTGTGCAGGCTGCGCCGTGCATGGAGGCGTCGCAGAGGCCGCGCGCAAGAGAAAAAGCCCTCCGCATGGAAGGGCCCAATCGTCATGACGGTCGATGAATTTTAGTGGACGTTCAGGATATGGGCATGACTGCTTGCTATGAGAAACGATTCCCGTGCTTTCTCGATGTCGCATCTGCCGGCGATGGCATCGAGGCAGTTCCTGCGCGCCTCTTCATATTCCGGCCCGTGTTCCTCGGGCCAACGATACATCAGCATGTCCAGCGCCACCAGCGGGCTGTAGATTTCCACGGCTACGCACAGCGGCAGGTGGATTGCCACCGGCTTCATCCACGAGGCGTGGTGACACGGCTCCGTTCTGTTAATCAGCATGTCATTCTCCTCCCTGTTTTACCTGCCTTGAAGGCCTTTCACACTCCCATGCGCGAAATGCCCGCCTCACGAAATGGTTCCCGATCACCTAAAATGTGATCGATCAGGGGGTTCCAATTTTCCAAGATGAATGGAAGATGAACAAATAGATGAACCGGAGATGAACAAAACCGCCCTCAGGGCGTTGTTATGTCCATAAGAAGGAGAACGCATATGTTCAATTTGTCAGGCATTCAGGAAAGCTTCTTCGGAGACCGCATGGCCGGCGTATGCCAGGCAATCACATCGGCTCTGGCTTTCGAATCTGGTCTCGAGAAGTCGCGCATTTCCGCAACCGTCGAAAATGATGTGATCTATCTGGAAGGCACTGCCGATTCGGTCGAGGCGATCGACATCGCCATCAACCTTGCCGCTTCCATTTCCAATTGCAGGATTCTGAGCCATATCGAGCCGGTCTACTGAATATTGCGCCAGCCGGACGAAACCTCGTCCGGCTCCTTCAGACGCAATAACGCGGCAACGTCATTTCCGGTTGCCGATTTGCGCGCTGCGAACCATATCGCCCGGCTTGATGCCATAGCGCTTCGCAGTGCCGCCATTCAGTTCAAGCACAAATTTTACTGGCCCGCGGGAGCTGATGATCGCTTCCGAATGCGGAACCGCGTTTTCGTGAATATGGGTAATGCGGCCGTCACGGCCAATGAAAAGCATGTCGAGCGGAATAAGCGTGTTCCGCATCCACATAGCGACGTCACGTGGCTCACCAAAGTCGAACAGCATGCCGTTTTCAAGCGGCATGCTCTTGCGAAACATCAGGCCTTGTTCGCGCTGGGCGTTGTTCAGCGCCAGTTCGGCAGTGAAAGCGTGGCTCTTTCCCCCGGCGGTTTCAATCTGCAGCGGTTCGGAGGTGAATGTCTGCTGTTGCTGAGCCTGGGCGGCGGCGGCCAGCGTGAAAAAAAGAAGCGCCATAACGGCGCTTTTCACCATATGGGGCAGGGCGGGCATCAATGCGACATCCCGATGGAAACCGGGTTGTCGGGGTGAATTTCCGCCGCCATCAGGCCCTTGTCGCCATCGCCGTAACGCACCAGCACCACCTGGCCTGGGCGAAGCTCCGTCAGGCCGAAACGGCGCAGGGTTTCCATATGCACGAAAATATCTTCCGTTCCTTCGCCGCGCGTCAGGAAGCCGAAACCCTTTGTGCGGTTGAACCACTTGACGATGGCGCGCTCAAGCCCGCTCGAAGGCGTTACCTGCACATGGGTTCGCACCGGCGGCAGCTGCGAGGGGTGAACGGCGGTCGACTGGTCCATGGACAGGATGCGGAAGGCCTGGAAACCGCGGTCGCGCCGCTGGATGAGGGCGACGATGCGCGTGCCTTCAAGAATTGTCTGGTAACCGTCGCGGCGCAGGCAGGAGACGTGCAGCAGCACATCCTGCGTGCCGTTGTCGGGCACGATGAAGCCGAAACCCTTGGCGACATCGAACCACTTCACGACGCCGGTAATTTCGGTCAGGTCCACGGCATCGCCCGAAAGGTCCTCGACATCGACTATCGTTTTCGATGACATCCTATCAGCCATATCCTGCCAACCCCTCGATTACGCGCCATACACCGGTCAACTGATTCCTGTGCGCCAGATTAACATCTTGGTAACGGTTTCACGCAAGCCCTAGTTTTTGATTTACGCAGCTGCTTTTATGTCGCCGTCCTTGTCCGGGGCTTGCCATCATGCGTTTAACGGCTCCGGACCCGTGTAATGGAGAGGAAGAAAATGCGGTATCTGCACACAATGGTTCGCGTCAAAGACCTTGGCGAATCACTGAAATTCTACAGCGACCTGCTGGGTCTTGAGGAAATACGCCGAATCGAGAACGAAAAAGGCCGATTCACTCTGGTGTTTCTTGCGGCGCGCGACGACATTGCTGCGGCGAAGGAAAACAAGGCGCCGTGCCTCGAACTCACCTATAACTGGGATACCGAGGATTACACCGGCGGCCGCAACTTCGGCCATCTGGCTTACGAGGTCGACAATATCTACGATTTCTGCGCCCGGCTTCAGCAGAACGGCATCGTCATCAACCGGCCGCCGCGTGATGGGCACATGGCCTTCGTGCGCTCGCCGGATGGCATTTCCTTCGAAATTTTGCAGAAGGGCGAAAGCCTCGCACCAGCCGAACCGTGGATATCTATGCAGAATACCGGTTCCTGGTAGGGATTTTCCGGTGAGCAGCGGCGTTTTCGGGTGCTCTTGCCTTGTCCCGAGGGGATGAGGCATAGTCCGCGAATCAAAACGGCCAGTCCCGTTTTGGGGAAGCACACGCGCCCGTTCCCGTGCTGCTGTTGGAAATGCAAGATACGGAGGCCACCCATGACAACTGTCGAGAGCGCGAAAGGACGTCTGGTCCGTCAGCGTCTCGTCATCGCGGTTTCGCTGCTCGGGCTTTCCGGATGCGTTTCGGCAGTGACCGACGAAGAGATGGCCGCCGCGACCAAAAAGCCGGAAATTTCCGCACAACAGAAGCCGCAGACCGCCGCTTCAACTGCTGCGGCCGGTGCGCAACAGGGACACTACGTGGATCCGGCCGTGGCATCGGCGGCCGGAGCGGCCGCACCAGCCCAGCCGCAGGCATCGGGCGGCCCGGCGCAGGCCTATGGCGCTGCCCCGGATATCGGCGGATTGACGACGCAGCCAACGGCGATTTCCGCAGGAACGACAAGCATTTATTCCACCGCATCCGCAGCAGCAGCGCCCGCCGTTACCGCAGGGGCGTCGGGCACGGCCGCCGCTGCGGGCGCTCCTACCCAGAGAATCGTTCCTGCCGTCAGCAGCGTTTATTCGGCGCCGGTGCCGGCGGCGCAGCCGCAACCGGTGGCAGCGCCGGCTCAGGTCCCGCCAGCCGCACAGGTGCCGGCGGAGCAGCACAGCGAAAATCGTCAGCCGGCATCCGTACCCGTGCCGCAGTCGGCATCGGAACAGCTCGCGGCCGTTACCGCGCAACCAGCCGTGGACGCCAGGGCGGCGGGCGAGGGGCAGGAAAGCGAGGGTAAGGGCGTGACGCTTGCGGCATTTTTCGCCGGTGCGGCCAAAAAGCGCCTGCCGAAAATGATTGAAAGCGGCACGGCCGGCAATACGCAGGTCGCCGCATTGCCCGGCGTTTCGGACGGGACGATGGGCATTGCCCTTTCCGGCCGCTCGATGATGTCAGACGAATTCGACGACGCCCATCTCGATGAAGAGGATGACCAGCCGACCGGCCTGATGAAGCTAGCCTCGCTCTCCGGCCTCACCCGCGTCGCCCCGAACGGGCTTTTCCTGCAGACGGACCGGGTCGAAGTCGGCTGTTTCAAGCCGGAACTGGTGCGGATGATCAAGGATGTGGAGCGCCACTATAACAGCCCGGCGATCGTCACCTCGGGCTATCGTCCGCCAAAGGGCATAAGGCAGGGTTCCAAGCACTACACCTGCGATGCCGCCGACATCCAGATCAAGGGCGTCTCCAAATGGGAGCTTGCCACCTATCTACGTTCCCTGCCGGAACGCGGTGGCGTCGGCACCTATTGCCACACCGAATCGGTCCACATGGACACGGGCGAGCCAAGAGACTGGAACTGGCGCTGCCGCCGTACTGCCGCGCGCAAGTGATATCCTGATTGGATTTGCGTGAATACTGACTGAGATTTCGGCCTGAGGAAATATCTCGAGCGATTGAAACGATTGCCCGGTCATGCCGGGGCGTTAGCGCCGAGCCGTGCCCCTTATTGCAGTGGTTGTTCTGAAACCCGGGCTTGCGGTGGATATCGTTATTTTGCGCTCGGAGACTGCGGCCGAATCTTTTCCATTACCGCCTGAGTTCGGCCACCTTCGGCGCTAACTCTTTGTGAAATATCTGAAAATTGTATTTGAAGGTGGTGAGAGCGCAGGGATTCGAACCCTGGACCTACTGATTAAAAGTCAGTTGCTCTACCGGCTGAGCTACGCTCTCCCGTGTCGGGGCTTGGCTGCCCTTCGGAAGTGCGCGGAACATATGTAGAGCGATCCGTTCGGTCAACCCAAAAAAAGCGGTTTCGACAATCAATCCGGTTTTTTTTGTCGCACCCCCGAAAAGGTGATTGGAGAGAGGGGGCGGCTGGGGATAAAACCGGCTTCAGACATGTCGGCCGGACGGGTGAAATCCTTTTGCAGCAATGACATGCACGAAAATGAAGCGTGAAGTGCCGGCGAAGCTTAAGAATCGCGGCGGCTTTGCGGAATGCGGAGTTCTTTCTTGTCGATTGCCGATATTTCCCTGTTCAGCGCGCTTCTGGCCGGCGCTCTTTCGTTTCTGTCGCCCTGCGTTCTGCCGCTGGTGCCGCCTTATCTCTGTTATATGGCGGGTGTTTCGGTCGAGCAGTTCAGGACGGAAGATACAGCGCCGCGGCCGGAGATTCGCAGGGCCGTGCTCTTTTCGGCCTTCTTCTTCACGCTCGGTTTCGCCACGGTCTTCGTGGCGCTGGGGGCCGGCGCCTCGACGATCGGTACGCTTCTGCGCCAGAATCTCGATATTCTCGCCAAGATCGGCGGTTTCATCATCATTCTGATGGGTCTGAATTTCCTCGGCGTGTTTCGCATTGGCCTGTTTTCGCGCGAGGCGCGGTTTCAGGGGGCGGGCAAGCCTGCCACGCTGTCCGGGGCCTATGTCATGGGTCTTGCTTTCGCATTCGGCTGGACGCCCTGCATTGGCCCGGTTCTGGGGGCTATTCTCGGCGTCGCCGCTGCGCGCGATACGGTTGGCGACGGTGCGGCGCTGCTTGCGGTCTATTCTCTTGGCCTTGCGGTGCCGTTCTGGATCGCGGCGGCGTTTTCCGGCTCCTTCATGCGTTTCCTCGTCCGCTTCCGCCGCCATCTCGGCCTCGTGGAAAAGCTGCTCGGCGTATTGCTGGTGCTGACCGGTCTCGCTTTCATGTCCGGTTTTATCACCAATGTGGCGATCTGGTTCCAGGAGACCTTTCCGATCCTGATGCAAATCGGCTAAGCCTCCCGCTGGAGTTGCTTGCGGGGGAAACATAGTGACGGATATCGTCGGATTGCTGTTACCGTTTTTCGGCCTGATCTTCATCGGCTACGGGGCGGCGCGCATCACGAAGCAGCCGGTCGAGGCGATGGGCTGGCTGAACACCTTCATCATCTATGCGGCGCTTCCGGCGTTGTTTTTCAAGCTGGTGTCGAAAACGCCGGTGGAAGAACTGGCGCGGATGGATTTCGTCGCGGCCAGTCTCGCCTGCACCTATGGTATTTTCTTGGCTGTGTTCCTGATCGGCCGGTTCGTGCGGAAAAACAGCCTTGCCGAAACCACGATCCAGAGTTTCGCGGCAAGCTACGGCAATATCGGATATATGGGGCCGGGCCTTGCGCTTCTGGCGCTTGGCGAAAAGGCGGCGGTGCCGGTGGCGTTGATCGTCTGTCTGGAAAACGCCGCCCATTTCATCGTCGCCCCGGCGATGATGGCGGTTGCCGGCGGTGACAAGCGCTCTCCGGCAAGGCTTGCGCTGGATGTGGCGCGCAAGGTCATCACCCATCCCTTCATCGTCTCCGTCATCGCCGGCTTTCTTGCCGCTTCGCTGTCATGGCAGCCGCCGGAAGCGGTGCAGCGGCTGGTGGACTATCTGGCGCAATCGGCGGCGCCCTGCGCATTGTTTGCCATGGGCGTGACGCTGGCGCTTCGGCCGATGAAACGGGTGCCGGTCGAAATCAGCTATATCGTGCCGGCAAAGCTGATCCTGCATCCGCTGGCCGCTTATCTTGTGCTCTCGTCGCTCGGGCGGTTCGAGCCGGTGTGGATCTATTCGGCCGTGCTTTTGGCCGCGCTGCCGACCGCGACGAATGTTTTCGTCATCGGCCAGCAATATCATGTCTGGCAGGAGCGGGCGTCGGCAACGATCCTGATTTCGACGGTGCTTTCGGTCCTCACGCTGACCGGCGTGGTGTATTTCATCCAGCCTTTTTGAAGCTGCCGAACAGCAGCGAGGGCAGGGCCTTCAGCCCACGGCCCGGTTCGATGCCCTCGCGCATGACCATGCTTCTAAGGGTGCCGATGCCGGAAAGCACGTGCAGGCCCGCCGCGCGCGCCATCTGCACCGGCAGGAGATCGGAAAGCAGCGAGCGGTTCAGAAGATCGACGCTCAGCGTGCGGCTATAGACATCCGCTCGCCGCCTGCGGTCGAAGCTGCTGCCGGCATCGGCTGCAATCGGCCGGTCGGAGACGGCGCTCAGCAATTCCGTCAGTGCGATGATGTCGCGCAGGCTGAGGTTCAGCCCCTGCGCGCCGATGGGCGGAAAACCATGTGCGGCCTCGCCGATCAGGGCGACGCGGCCCTTGCCGAAGCGATGGGCGGTCATGGACGAGAGCGGCCATGCCTGCACGCTGTCCTCGACGGTGACGGCTCCCAGCATGGATTGCATGCGCTCCTCGACCCGGAGGCTGAGCGCTTCCAGCGGCAGCGCCGTCAATTCCTCCGCCTGTTGCGGGGTGACGACCCAGACCAGGCTGGAGCGGTTGCCGGGCAGGGGAACCTGGGTGAAAGGGCCGGTGGGGGTGTGGAATTCCGTCGAGACATTGCCATGCGACCGGCTATGGCCGAAGTTCAAAACAATGGCCGTCTGCGGATAGGACCAAGATTTGACGCCGATGCCGGCAGCATCCCGCACCATGGATTTGCGGCCATCCGCACCGATGAGGAAAGCGGCGGAGAGCGTTTCGCCGTCGCCAAGCGTCACCGATACACGGTCGTTGCCAATGTCGATCGTCTCGGCTGTGGCATCGAGGCGGGTAATATTGTGTTCCTGCTCGACCGCTTCGCTCAGAACGCCGAGCAAAGCCTCGTTGGGGATGTTCCAGCCAAAGGCATCCAGCCCGATTTCGGACGAACGGAACTGCACGGTGGGTGCACGCAGCAGGCGGTCGGTACCATCGATGATCTGCATGGTGGAAAGGCGTGCGGCTGACGGCGCGATGCGCGACCACAGGCCGAGACGGTCCATGAAGCGGATGGACTGGTCCATCAGCGCCGTGGTGCGCTGGTCCTTCCTGTCGCTGGAAGGCGCAACGAGCGCCACGTGGCGGCCCGCCCGCGCCAGCGCGATGGCCGCGATCTGGCCCGCAAGTCCCGCACCGGTGATGGCGATATCGAAGTGTCTCATGGTCCTGATCCGTTGTTATTTCCAAAGCATCATAAAGGCTTTGGTCGGGTAAATCCACTTCGGTCCCGGAACATCCGGTTGTGAAGATTCGTTGGTTGTGCCGCGATATTAGTCTTAGGATAAGTGGATTGAGCCGGTTGCAAAGCGTGGTGAATGGCCGCATACCGGAATGAACAGGCGGATGAAAAAACGGGGCACAGACGCTGACTATGAAAATTTTCAACTATAAGCGTGTTCCCTACGCGGAAATCCGCGCCTTTTCCGTCCATATGCTCACGGCCTCCGGCTCGTTCCTGGCTTTTCTCGGCGTGGTCGCCGCAGCCGAACACCGTTTCGTTGACATGTTCTGGTGGCTGGGGCTTGCGCTTCTGGTGGATGGCATCGACGGTCCCATCGCCCGCAAGGTCAGGGTTAAGGAAGTGCTGCCCAACTGGTCTGGCGATACGCTCGATAATATCATCGACTATGTTACCTATGTGCTGCTGCCCGCCTTTGCGCTTTATCAGAAGGGCATGATCGGCGAGCCGCTGTCCTTCGTGGCCGCCGGCATGATCGTCGTGTCGAGCGCCATTTATTATGCCGACATGGGCATGAAGACGGACGAATATTTCTTCTCCGGCTTTCCGGTAGTGTGGAACATGGTGGTGTTCACCCTGTTTGTCATGGACGCCAGCGCCACCACGGCGATGATTGTCGTTACCGTTTCGGTGTTTTTGACATTCCTGCCGATCAACTTCCTGCATCCAGTGCGGGTGAAGCGATTGCGGCCGCTCAATCTCGCCGTGGTCTTCATCTGGTGCGCGCTTGGCGGTTATTCGCTGCTGATGCATTTCGAAACCCCGACCTGGGCCGTGATCGGCTTCGTGGCGAGCGGCATCTATCTTTATTGCATCGGTGGAATATTGCAGTTTTTCCCCTCGCTCGGCGCGAAATGAAAAAAGGGTAAAGCCGTTTATCGCTTGTGCAAATTGCATTTAAGCGGCTTCTTTTTCAGTTGTGCGCAGCAGCAAAACCGTTATCAATAAGTTCTGATCGCGTATCATTGCATACTTTTTGGCGCGGGATTGGGAACAATGACCGCAACCGTTTGAAACGCCTCGAAGAAGGCATGACGGTTGGTGAGAGAGGGAACTCGTGACTGGAACTTTGGCGCCGGAGGCCGTGCCTCTCCTGTCCGTTCGCAAGCTGACCAAGCTGTTCGGCAATTTCGCCGCCTGCAACGGCATCGATCTCGATATTGCGCCGGGCGAAATCCACGCGCTTCTGGGTGAAAACGGCGCGGGCAAATCCACGCTCGTCAAGATGCTGTTCGGCGTTCTCGCCCCGACCGAGGGCAATATTATCTGGCAGGGCCAGCCGGTTTCCGTAGGCTCACCCAGCGAGGCCCGCAGGCTCGGTATCGGCATGGTGTTCCAGCATTTTTCGCTGTTCGAGGCGCTGACGGTCGCTGAAAACATCGCCCTGTCGCTCGATCCGAAAATTTCATTGAAGGAAATCGCCGGGCAAGCGGAAAAGCTGTCGCGCGCCTATGGTCTGCCGCTCGATCCCAATGCGCATGTGGCCGATCTTTCGGTCGGCGAGCGCCAGCGCATCGAAATCGTCCGAGCGCTTCTACAGAATCCGCGCCTGATCATTCTTGACGAGCCGACCTCGGTGCTGACGCCGCAGGAGGCCGACAAGCTGTTCGAGACGCTGGAGAAGCTGAAAGCCGAAGGCCGTTCCGTACTTTATATCAGCCATCGTCTCGAAGAGGTGCAGCGCATCTGCGACCGTGCGACCGTTCTGCGTCACGGCAAGGTGACGGGGGCCTGCGATCCGCGCAGGGAAACGCCGGCATCGTTGGCGCGCATGATGGTGGGCAGCGATGTCGCAAGCGTTTCGCGGGCCACGGGCGAGGCGCTGGGTGCGCCGCAGATCGAGGTCATGGGGCTTTCGGTCGCGCCGCGCACGCCTTTTGCCGTGGCGTTGAAATCGATTTCCATGACCGTACGCGCCGGCGAGGTGCTGGCGATTGCCGGCGTTGCCGGAAACGGGCAGGGCGAGTTGTTCGATGCGCTTTCGGGCGAATATCCGGTCTATAATAACGATGCGATCCATCTGCGGGGCAAGCCGGTCGGCCGTATCGGCATCAATGGTCGCCGGCTGATGGGTGCGGGTTTTGTGCCGGAAGAGCGCCATGGCCACGCCGCCGTTCCCGGCATGAGCCTTTCCGACAATCTGCTGCTGGCGCGGGCGCGTTCCGACCGCAAGGCGTTTCTGACCGGCGGTTTCCTGCGCATCGTGCGTGGCTCAGTCATTAAGGCGGCGGCGCGGCGTATTTCGGAAACCATGGATGTGCGCAAGAGTGGGGCAGACCCGCTGGCCGGGTCGCTATCCGGCGGCAACCTGCAGAAATTCATCGTCGGGCGCGAGCTTGACCGCCAGCCTGCCGTGCTGGTGGTCAATCAGCCGACCTGGGGCGTGGATGCGGGTGCGGCAAGCCGCATTCGCCAGGCGCTTGTCGATCTTGCCAAAGCGGGTTCGGCCGTCATCGTCATCAGCCAGGATCTCGATGAAATATTCGAAGTCGCCACCAATATCGCGGTCATTTCCGACGGCAAGCTCTCCGATGCCCATCCGGTGGAAGAGATGACGCTTGAAAAGATCGGCCTTTTGATGGGCGGCATTCACACGTCACATTCGGGAGCCGCCCAGCATGCGCATTGAGCTTGAAAAACGCGCGGGGGTCTCGAAGCTCTTCACCCTGCTTTCCCCGCTTCTGGCGCTCACGCTGACGCTGCTTGTCGGCGCCGTCATGTTCGCCATGCTCGGCAAAAATCCGGCTCACGCGCTTTACGCCTTTTTCGTCGAGCCGCTGCTGGAAGTCTGGTCGCTGCACGAGCTGGCGATCAAGGCCGCGCCGCTGATCCTGATCGGAGTCGGCCTGTCGATCTGTTATCGCTCCAATAACTGGAATATTGGCGCGGAGGGGCAGTTCACCATCGGCGCGATCACCGGCTCCATCCTGCCGGTGCTTTATCCGGACTGGCATTCGCCGCTGCTTTTGCCTTTGATGCTGGTGATGGGCGCCGTGGGCGGCGCGCTTTATGCCGGTATTCCCGCACTTTTGAAGACGAAGTTCAACACCAACGAAATCCTCGTCAGCCTGATGCTGGTCTATGTCGCGCAGCTTTTCCTCGACTGGCTGACGCGCGGCATCTGGCGCGATCCGGGCGGTTACAACTTCCCGCAGACCAAGCCGTTCAACGACAGCGCCGTTCTGCCGGAAATGCTGGCATCGGGCCGTGCGCATTGGGGTTTCGTTTTCGCCATCGTCGCGGCCATCGCGCTGTGGTTCATGATGCGCTACATGCTGAAGGGCTTCGAGGTCACCGTGCTCGGCCAGTCGGCGCGGGCAGGGCGCTTCGCCGGTTTTTCCTCCAGCCGCATGGTGTGGTTTTCGCTGCTGCTCTCCGGTGCGCTGGCGGGGCTTGCGGGCATATCGGAGGCTTCCGGTTCCATTGGCCATCTCCAGCCCAGCATTTCGCCGGGTTACGGCTTTACCGCCATCATCGTCGCCTTTCTCGGCCGTCTCAATCCGCTCGGCATCATCCTTTCCGGGCTGGTGCTGGCGCTGACCTATCTCGGCGGCGAGGCGGCGCAGCTTTCGATTGGTGTCTCCGACAAGGTGACGCGCGTGTTTCAGGGGCTGATGCTGTTCTTCGTGCTGTCCTGCGATACGCTGATCTTCTATCGCATCAGGGTCGTCTTTTCCGGCAAGGCGCATCGTAAAGAAGGAGCGGCATGATGGATATGCTTCAGGCCATTCTCCTCACCGTCATCACCGCCGCCACGCCGCTCGTCATCGCGGCTTCCGGCGAGCTGGTGACGGAGCGCTCCGGCGTCCTCAATCTCGGTGTCGAGGGCATGATGATCATGGGTGCGGTCTGCGCTTTCGCGGCCGCGCATATGACCGGGTCTCCCTATCTCGGCATTCTGGCTGGCATTGCTTCGGGTGCGGTTTTCTCGCTGCTCTTCGGTTTCCTGACGCTGACGCTCGTTGCCAATCAGGTGGCGACGGGCCTTGCGCTCACCATTCTCGGCCTCGGCGTCTCGGGCATGCTGGGTGAAAGTTTCGTCGGCCTGCCGGGTGTGAAACTGCAGCCCATCGTCTTTCCGCTGCTATCGGACATTCCCTTCTTCGGTCCGCTGCTGTTCCGGCAGGATTTGATCTTCTACCTCTCCATCGCGCTTGTCGCCGGCATCGGCTGGTTTCTGTTCAAGAGCCGCACGGGCCTCAAAATCCGCGCCATCGGCGACAGTCATGCCTCGGCCCATGCGCTCGGCATCAATGTCATCCGCACCCGTTATCTCGCCGTCATGTTCGGCGGCGCCTGCGCGGGGCTTGCCGGTGCGCAGCTGTCGCTGGTCTATACGCCGCAATGGGTAGAGAACATGTCGGCCGGGCGCGGGTGGATTGCGCTGGCGCTCGTCGTCTTCGCTTCGTGGCGCCCATGGCGGGTGCTGGCGGGCGGTTACCTGTTCGGCGCCGTCACCATCGGCCAATTGCACGCGCAGGCCTTCGGCATCGGGGTGCCATCGCAACTGCTTTCGGCACTACCTTACCTTGCAACTATTGTCGTGCTGGTCATCATCTCGCATAATCGCCGCACGACCTTGATCAACACGCCGGCCTCGCTTGGCAAATCCTTCGTGCCGGACAGGTGAAGCATTCTCACGTCTCCAAACCAACAGGGGTAAAAATGAAAAAACTGGTCATCGCACTCGCCGCTTCGGTTGCGGCTCTCGGCGGCGTCGTTTCTTCGGCGGAAGCCGCCGACGCCAAGAAGGTCTGCTTCATCTATGTCGGTTCAAAGACCGATGGCGGCTGGACGCAGGCGCATGATATCGGCCGTCAGGAACTGCAGGCGCATTTCGGCGACAAGATCGAAACGCCGTTCCTCGAAAGCGTTCCGGAAGGTCCGGATGCCGAACGCGCCATCGAGCGCATGGCCCGTTCGGGCTGCGAACTGGTGTTCACCACCTCCTTCGGCTTCATGGATGCGACCGTGAAGGTCGCCCAGAAGTTCCCCAAGGTAAAGTTCGAACACGCCACCGGCTTCAAGACCGCCGAAAACGTCGCGACCTACAATTCGCGCTTCTATGAAGGCCGCTACATTCAGGGCCAGATCGCCGCGAAGATGTCGCAGAAGGGTCTCGCCGGCTACATCGCCTCCTTCCCGATCCCGGAAGTGGTGATGGGCATCGACGCCTTCGTGCTCGGTGCGCAGTCCGTCAATCCCGACTTCAAGGTGAAGGTCGTCTGGGCCAACACCTGGTTCGACCCCGGCAAGGAAGCCGATGCCGCCAAGGCGCTGATTGACCAGGGCGTCGACATTCTGACCCAGCACACCGACACCACCGCGCCGATGCAGGTTGCGGCAGAACGCGGCATCAAGGCCTTCGGTCAGGCTTCCGACATGATCGCGGCCGGTCCGAAGACGCAGCTTACCGCCATCAAGGACACCTGGGGCGCCTATTACATCAAGCGCACACAGGCTCTTCTCGATGGCACCTGGAAGTCCGAATCCGTCTGGGACGGCCTGAAGGACGGCATCCTGACCATGGCGCCCTATACCAACATGCCTGACGACGTGAAGAAGATGGCTGAGGATACCGAAGCCAAGATCAAGTCGGGCGAGCTGCACCCTTTCACCGGCCCGGTGAAGAAGCAGGACGGTTCGGAATGGCTGAAGGCGGGTGAAAAGGCCGAGGACGGCGTTCTGCTCGGCCTCAACTTCTACGTCGCGGGCGTGGACGACAAGCTGCCGCAATAACGGGACTTTCCATTCCCGCTGATAACAGGCCGCGCATGAAATTCATGTGCGGCCTTTGTTATTTTCATATGTTTTACGCCGTGGACGAAGTTTGCCTTTGCTTTTCAGGCGACTTGATGTTTTTCACTATATTCTGACTTGAGATATACACGTCTGGCGCGATTTTTTAAGATCGCCAACCGAACGGAAGGACATGGCACTTGCAGCGCGGAATGCTCGATGCGGCTATCGGTTTTCGAAAGCTGCAGACAAATCATGCACAGGTCGTTCACAAGCTCGGTCTCGATATCGTATCCGGCACCTTCAAGACGGGTGATATCCTGCCGGGCGATGCCGAGCTGATGGAGCGGCTGAAAGTATCGCGCACAGTGCTGCGCGAAGCGATGAAGACGCTGACCGCCAAGGGCATGATTTCCCCCAAAGCGCGTATCGGCACCCGGGTGACGGAGCGCGAAAGCTGGAACATGTTCGACAGCGAAGTGCTGCTCTGGCATTTCGAGGCGGGCGTCAGCGACGAGTTTCTGCTGCATCTTTACGATATCCGTCACGCCTTCGAGCCCTATGGCGCAGGGCTTGCCGCCATCAGGGCAAAGGACGCCGATATCGCCAAGCTCGCCGCTTACGCCAACGAGATGGGCAATACGGCCTATTCCAAGGAAAAGCGCGCGCTTGCGGATATGAATTTCCATGTCCTCATTACCGAAATGTCCGGCAATCCGTTCATGCGCACCGTCGGTTCGCTGATAAAGGCGGCTCTGGTGGGCATTTTCCGGATGAGCAACCCGGAAACCGATCCCAATGAGATTTCCGACGTGTCCGCCTCCCACCTGCGGCTCGTGGAGGCGTTTCGCCTGCGCGATGAGGCCGCAGCGCGCCGCGAGATGGAAAGGTTGATCGAAAACGGCCGCCAGCAGGTGCTGGAATTCACTGCCCGCAACCCCCGGCGATAAATCACACCGCGGGAGCGGGATGCGATCCCGTTCCAATCACGTTTGATGAAAATCGGTGCGGAAATTTGGTGCAGATTTGCATGGTTTCTTAAGTGGGCCGCCGTTATAGCAATTCCGGAATGAAATTACCGATGCGCCCGTTCGTTTTGCCGGACGGCGTGAAGTCAAACATATGCCGCCGTCCTGGCCGCCCTGCGGTCGGTGACTGGGTGTTGGAGGTCTTATGGAGCGCAGCTCTCTAGCCGTTATTCTCGCAGCGGGCGACAGCACGCGCATGAAATCGTCGAAATCCAAGGTGCTGCATCCGGTCGCCGGGCGTCCGATGATCAGCCATGTGGTTGAGGCGGTGGCTGGATCTGGCGTCGGCACGGTGGCGCTGGTGGTCGGGCGCGATGCCGACAATGTCGCTGCCGCCGCAAGCATGAAGGGTCTTCAGGTCGAAGCTTTCCTGCAGACGGAACGCAAGGGCACCGGCCATGCGGTTCTTGCCGCACGCGCAGCCATCGAGCGCGGTTTCGACGATCTCATCGTTGCCTATGGCGATGTCCCGCTCATCACGTCTGCAACGCTCGACCGGGCGCGTGAGGCGATTGCCGCCGGCGCCGATGTCGCCGTCATCGGTTTCCATACCGATCGCCCGACCGGCTACGGCCGGCTTCTGGTCAAGGATGGCGAACTTGTCGCTATCCGCGAGGAGAAGGATGCGACCGATGCGGAGCGTAAGGTTACCTGGTGCAATAGCGGATTGATGGCCATCAACGGCCGCAACGCGCTGGACCTGCTCGACCGGATCGGCAACAGCAATGTGAAGGGCGAATATTATCTGACCGATGTGGTCGAGATCGCCCGTTCCCTCGGCCGCCGCGCCGTCGCCATCGATGCGCCCGAAGCCGAGCTGGTCGGCTGTAACAACCGCGCCGAACTGGCCTTTATCGAGAAGCTCTGGCAGGAACGTCGCCGCCACGAATTGATGGTGGACGGCGTTTCGATGATTGCGCCCGAAACCGTCTTCCTCTCCTATGACACGAAGATCGGTCAGGACGTTTTGATCGAACCGAATGTCGTCATCGGTCCCGGCGTCACCATCGAGCCGGGCGCCATCATCCATGCGTTTTCGTATCTGGAAGGGGCGCATGTCGCCGAAGGTGCGGCCGTCGGCCCCTATGCGCGGCTGCGTCCGGGCGCGAACCTTCATGCCAATGCCAAGGTGGGCAATTTCTGCGAGGTCAAGAAGGCGGAGATCGGTGAGGGCGCCAAGGTCAACCATCTGACCTATATCGGCGATGCATTCATCGGCGCGGGCAGCAATATCGGTGCGGGCACCATCACCTGCAATTACGACGGCTACAACAAGGCTGAGACGCGCATTGGCGCCAACAGCTTCATTGGCTCGAACTCGTCGCTGGTTGCACCTGTCACCATTGGCAAGGGTGCCTATATCGCTTCCGGCAGCGTCATTACCGATGACGTGCCTGAAGATGCGCTGGCTTTCGGGCGCGCACGCCAGGAGGTGAAACCCGGTCGCGCGACGGTGGTGCGCGAGCGGGCGAAGGCGTTGAAGGAAGCGAAGAAAAAGTCGTCCTGACGGACGTTACCAAACGATACCGAAAGTGACCGGCGCCATAATTGCGGATTGTTCGGGAACGGTTAGTAGTTTCGGCGAAGAGATCGCCGGTGGAGAAATATATGTGCGGAATTGTCGGAATTGTCGGAACCCAGCCCGTTGCTGAACGGCTTGTCGATGCGCTGAAGCGTCTCGAATATCGCGGTTACGATTCGGCTGGTGTCGCCACCATCGACAATGGCGCGATGGACCGTCGCCGGGCGGAAGGCAAGCTGTTCAATCTCGAGAAACTGGTTTCGGAAAAGCCGCTACCGGGTGTGGTCGGCATCGCCCATACGCGCTGGGCAACGCATGGTGTTCCCAACGAAACCAATGCCCATCCGCATTTCGTCGATGGCGTTGCCGTCGTCCATAACGGCATCATCGAAAACTTCGCGGAACTGCGTGAAGAGCTGACCGCCGGGGGCGCGACCTTCACCACCCAGACCGACACCGAGGTGGTGGCGCAGCTTCTGGCAAAGTATACCGGCGAGGGTCTCGGCCATCGCGAGGCGATGCTGAAGATGCTGAACCGCGTGACGGGCGCCTATGCTCTGGTGGTGATGTTCAAGGACGATCCCGGCACGCTGCTTTCGGCGCGCTCCGGCCCGCCGCTTGCCGTTGGTTACGGTCGGGGCGAAATGTTCCTTGGTTCCGACGCCATCGCGCTGTCGCCCTTCACCAACGAGATCACCTATCTGGTGGATGGCGACTGCGCCATCGTGACCCGGCAGGGTGCTGAGATCATCGATTTCTCCGGCAAGCCGGTGAAGCGCGACCGTCAGATCTCGCAGGCGACGGCCTATGTGGTCGACAAGGGCAACCATCGCCACTTCATGGAAAAGGAAATCTATGAGCAGCCGGAAGTCATTTCGCATGCGCTCAGCCATTACGTGGATTTTGCCTCCAAGACCGTGAAGCAGGCCGACACGGCCATCGATTTCGCCAAGCTTTCCGGCCTTGCCATTTCCGCCTGCGGCACGGCCTATCTGTCCGGCCTGATCGGCAAATACTGGTTCGAGCGTTATGCCCGTCTGCCGGTGGAAATCGATGTCGCCTCGGAATTCCGTTACCGCGAAATCCCGCTCGTTCCCACGCAGGCTGCGCTGTTCATTTCGCAATCGGGCGAAACCGCCGATACGCTGGCGGCCCTGCGTTATTGCCAGCAGGAAGGGCTGAAGATCGGCGCGGTGGTCAACACGCGTGAATCCACCATGGCACGCGAATCCGATGCGATCTTCCCGATCCTTGCCGGTCCGGAAATCGGCGTCGCCTCCACCAAGGCCTTCACCTGCCAGCTTGCCGTGCTCGCTTCGCTCGCCGTTGCCGCCGGAAAAGCGCGCGGTACGGTCACGGCCCAGCAGGAAACCGAACTGGTTCGCCATCTCACCGAGATGCCGCGCATCATGAGCAAGGTTCTCAACAGCATCCAGCCGCAGATTGAAGCGCTGTCGCGCGATCTGTCGCGTTTCAAGGACGTGCTTTATCTCGGCCGCGGCACCAGCTTCCCGCTGGCGCTGGAAGGCGCGCTGAAGCTCAAGGAAATCTCCTATATCCACGCCGAAGGTTATGCCGCCGGCGAGTTGAAACATGGCCCGATCGCGCTGATCGACGAGAACATGCCTGTTATCGTCATCGCGCCGCATGATCGTTTCTTCGAGAAGACCGTTTCGAACATGCAGGAGGTCGCCGCGCGCGGCGGCCGCATCATCTTCATCACCGATGAGAAGGGGGCCGCCGCATCCAAGCTCGACACCATGGCGACGATCACGCTGCCCAATGTCGATGAGCTTATTGCGCCGATGGTCTTCTCGCTGCCGATCCAGCTGCTGGCCTATCACACCGCCGTCTTCATGGGCACGGATGTGGACCAGCCGCGCAACCTTGCTAAATCGGTAACGGTGGAATGATCGTCCGGCCGGAGCGTCAGGGCGATGAAGAGGCGATTGCTCGCGTTACGGAAGATGCTTTCCGTAACGTCGATTATAGCGACAAGACGGAACATCTGATCGTCGAGCGGTTGCGCAGGGCGGGCGCGCTTACCGTTTCACTGGTTGCCGAGGATAGCGAAGGCATCATCGGCCATATCGGTTTTTCGCCAGTGACGCTTACCAGCGGCGAGACCGGCTGGTTCTGTCTCGCGCCGCTTTCCGTAACGCCGGAACGGCAGGGGCAGGGCGTCGGCTCCAGGCTGGTGCGGGACGGGCTTGCCGTTCTGGAGCGTCTGAATGCTTCCGGCGCGGTTGTCGCGGGCGATCCGGATTACTATGGCCGCTTCGGTTTTCGCCATGTCGAAGGGGTGAATGCGCAAGGGATTCCTAACGAATATTTCACAGTTCTTCGCTTGCATGGTGGAACTCCATCCGGCATTGTCGGTTTTCATCCGGGTTTCGATGGCGACAACGCTTAATTCCGAACGGTAAATGACCGATATTCCAGTCAAAATTTCATTCGCAGCCCGGCTGCGCAATAGTTTCCTCACGGGCGTTCTGATCCTCGCGCCCGTCACCATCACCATGTGGCTGGTGTGGAGCTTCCTGCAATGGGCGGATAGCTGGGTGAAGCCCTATATTCCGGCCCGTTACGATCCCGAGCAATATTTCGATGTGGCTATTCCCGGTTTCGGCCTGCTGATCGCCGTTATCGGCATCACCCTCATCGGCTTTCTCGGCAATAACCTCATCGGTAAATGGATTTTCGGCGTCGGCGAATCCATCCTCAACCGCATGCCGCTGGTGCGGCCGATCTACAAGAGCATCAAGCAGCTGTTCGAATCCGTTCTGAAAGAGCATTCGAACTCCTTCAAGAAGGTCGGCCTGATCGAGTTTCCGTCATCCGGCACCTGGGCGATGGTGTTCGTTGCCTCCGAGGCCAAGGGCGAGCTTGCCCATCGTTTCAACGAAATGGGCCAGCAGATGGTCGCCGTCTTCCTGCCGCCGACACCGGTGCCGACAGCCGGTTTTCTGCTGTTCGTGCCGAAAGACAAGATCGTGATGCTGGATATGACGCCGGAAGATGCGGCGAAACTGCTGATATCCGGCGGTCTGGTGGCCCCGGATTTCAAGCCGCCGAAGATGATTGCGCCGGTTTGAACGCATTCGCAAGGCGCTAGATTCCTTCCTCCATTCTCACGGAGGGAGGTAAAGCCATACGGTTGACGAACCAATGTGGTTCACCAATAATCACAGTGAACCAACAAGGGTTGCGATTATGACTGCATTTACTGTGCGTCTGCCTGATGAGGTTGCCGACAAACTCGACCAATTGGCGGAAAAACTTGATCGGTCGCGATCCTACATGGCGGCGCGGGCGATTGAGGACTTTATCGCCCGCGAGGAGTGGCAGCTTGCCGAGATCGAGGCGGGTGTGGCGGAAGCCGAACGCGGCGAGTTCGGGACAGCTGAGGATCTCGCAAACATTGTCGGGAAATATGTAAAATCCGCCCGGCCGTCATGAGTGACCGGCGAATTCGTTGGACCTTACGGGCGCTGCGACGGCTCGATGAAATTGGTGCGCATATCGAAAAGGATAACCCAGCGGCTGCGGCCCGGGTGATTTCCCGCATTGTTTCAGCGGTTGATATGTTGGTGGAACAGCCAGCCATGGGGCGGGTCGGACGCATCAGAGGAACACGGGAAGCCGTGCTTACCGACATTTCCTACATCATTGCTTACCGCGTGGGCGGGGATATCGAAATTTTGACGATCATCCACACATCGCAGCGGTGGCCTTCGGCGCTTTAGCCCAACAGTCTCCGGACTTCATGGTCAGTCCTCATCATCCAGATCATCCACTTCGGTCCCCGTATTGGTCGCGTGGAATACGGGAACGAAAAGCCGCATATAGACCAGCCGCACGCTCCAGCCTTCTTCCATCGCCTGGCTCCACGCCTTCTTGCGGCCGGGCTTCTTGAACGCCTTGCCGATCGCCTTTTTCGCACTCTTCGCAAATGTCTCGGGCTGCAGGATATTCTGCGGCGAACAGAGCGCGTAGCCCTTGCGGAAGGCGGGTGGCGGGCGGCGTGGGTCGATCATGTTCATGGCGGTTCACTTTCAGCCGGCGTGCAGGAAGCGGATCGCTTCGTCGCGGCGGTGCAAATAGAGCAGGGTACGCAGCGCATTGCCGCGTGGACCTGTCAGTTCGGGGTCACGCTCAATGACGTAGGCTGCGTCCTTGCGGGCGATTTCCAGAAGGTCGGCATGGGCTTCGAGGCTTGCGATGCGGAAGCCCGGCGTGCCGGACTGGCGGGTGCCGAGCAGCTCGCCTTCACCACGCAGCTTCAAATCCTCCTCGGCAATCAGGAAGCCGTCTTCGCTGTCGCGCAGGATGGACAGCCGAGCGCGGCCGTTTTCGCTGAGCGGGCCTTTATAGAGCAGGATGCAGGTGGAGGCTTCGTCGCCGCGTCCCACACGGCCGCGCAGCTGGTGCAGCTGTGCGAGGCCGAAACGTTCGGCATGTTCGATGACCATGATCGTCGCATCCGGCACGTCGACGCCCACTTCGACCACTGTCGTGGCCACCAGCAGGCGGGTTTCGCCGTTCTTGAAGGCGAGCATGGCAGCGTCTTTTTCCGGGCCGCTCATGCGTCCATGGATCAGGCCGATATTGGCGCCGAGCATCTGTGAGAGAACCGCGTGGCGCTCCTCCGCCGACATCAGCTCGGACTCTTCCGTTTCCTCCACCAGCGGGCAGATCCAGTAGGCCTTCTTGCCTTCCTTCAGCGCCGCACGAAGTCGCTCGACAATATCGCCGATCCGTTCGGTGGGGATCGTCACGGTCTGGATGGGTTTGCGGCCCGCCGGTTTTTCGGTGAGCTTGGAGACATCCATGTCCCCGAAAGCAGCCAGAACCAGCGTGCGTGGAATGGGCGTGGCTGTCATGACCAGCATATGCGGCGTGATGCCCTTGGCGGTGAGGCGCAGGCGCTGGTGCACACCGAAGCGATGCTGCTCGTCCACCACTGCCAGCACGAGATTCCTGTAACTCACGCTGTCCTGAAACAGCGCATGGGTGCCGATGACGATCTGCGCTTCGCCGGACGCGACGCGCTCCTCGATCTCGCGGCGCTCCTTGCCCTTGGTGCGGCCGGTCAGCACTTCGACGGTGATGCCTGCTGCCTGAGCGAGTTTGGATATGGTGGCGTAATGCTGGCGGGCGAGGATTTCGGTCGGGGCCATCAGTACCGCCTGTCCGCCGGCCTCCACGGCGGTCGCCATGGCCATCAGCGCCACCAGGGTCTTGCCGGCACCGACATCGCCCTGCAGCAGCCGCAACATGCGGTCTTCGCCGGCCATGTCGGTCAGGATATCTTTCACCGCAGCGCTCTGGCTCGCCGTCAGCGAGAAGGGCAGTTGCGACAGGATCTTTGCGGCGATATCGCCCCTGGCGCGGATCGGCTGGCCCGCCACCTTGCGCAGTCGCTGGCGCACCAGCGCCAGTGACAGCTGCCCGGCGAGGAATTCGTCATAGGCAAGCCGCCTGCGTGCCGGCGCCTGCGGCTCGATATCGGCGCTGTCGCGCGGGTCGTGCAATTCGCGGAAGCTTGAAGCGACGTCGCCGAAGCCATGGCGGGTCTTCAGCGTCTCATCGATCCATTCCGGAAAGACCGGCAGCTTTGAAAGCCCGCCTTCGATTGCCTTGCGCAGCACCTTGGCAGACAGCCCGGCGGTCATGGGATAAACGGCTTCCACCAAAGGCAGGTTTTCCGCCTCGGAAAGCTTCACCATGAAATCCGGATGCACCATGGAGGCGCGGCCGTTGAACCAGTCCACCTTGCCGCTGACGAGAACCTCTTCATCGACGGGCAGGGCCTTGGACAGCCAGTCGCCCTTGGCGCGGAAGAAGGTCAGCGCCAGTTCACCGGTTTCGTCATGCAGGAAGACGCGATAGGGCGCGTTGCGGTTTCCCGGCGGTGGCGGCTGGTGGCGGTCGATGCGTCCCTGAATGGTGACAATGGCGCCGGGTGCTGCCAGCGCAATGCCGGGGCGGTTGCGGCGGTCGATGACGTTGGATGGCGCGTGGAAGAGGAGATCGATGACGCGGGTGTCGTCGGCGCTTTCCCGGCTGAGCAGCTTGGCCAGAAGATCGGCAAGTTTCGGCCCCACACCGGCAAGGGTGGAGACGGAGGCAAACAGCGGATCAAGAATGGCCGGGCGCATGGGTCAGCAAAATCGGGGAAGGGGGCGGCTTATGCAAGACTTCGCTGGTCACAAAGGCGGGTTATCACCGGCAGATTTTCACCGCCGTGGCATTATTTCGATAAAAACCGGTTCCCAAGCGTTCGCCTCCTGTTCTATAGGAGGTCGCAGTCAACAATTTGTTGATTAATCAACCGAAAGGTGAATGCGATGACTGGACTGGTGCGCACGAGTGCCGACCTCGATCCGAGACGCCGGCGGATTCTTTACCGCTGCTGGCATCGGGGCATTCGCGAGATGGATCTGGTGCTCGGGCAATTCGCGGAAGACAATATTGCCGGGCTTTCCGATGACCAGCTCGACGAGTTGGAAGTCATTATGGCGGAAGAGGATAACGACCTCGTCAAGATGGTGACCGGCGCCCTTGCCATACCGGAAAAATTCCAGACCCCGCTGTTTGAGAAGATCGCCTCCTACCGTCCCGATTTCGATCTCGTCACCACTGACACCCTGAAAGCGTGAGAATATGATAGCCGGATTCGATGCAAAGCTGGTGTCGTCGGCCGATACGCCGCTGACCATCGGAAACGTGCCTTCCGGCATGGAAGCCCTGTTGCTTGCCGATATGGCGCGGGCGGGCACGTCGGTGGCTTATGTGATGTCGGATGGCCAGCGGGTCGCCGATCTCGAACAGATCCTCGGTTTCGTCGCACCTGACATTCCGGTGATGACGCTGCCCGCCTGGGACTGCCTTCCCTATGACCGCGTGTCACCGAGCGCCGACACCTCGGCGCGCCGGCTGGCGGCGCTCTCCGGTCTGATTGCCCATGCGAAGAAACCGCATCCGGCCATCGTGCTCGTCACCGTCAACGCCATGCTGCAGAAGATGGCGCCGCGCGACATTATCGAGAGTCTCGGCTTTTCTGCCAAACCCGGCAACCAGATCCGCATGGAGGAGATTGCCGCGCGGCTGGAGCGCAACGGTTTCGACCGGGTGGCGACGGTGCGTGAAGTGGGTGAATTCGCCGTGCGCGGCGGCATTCTCGACGTCTTCGTGCCGGGCACGGAAGAGCCGGTGCGGCTCGATTTCTTCGGCGATACGCTGGAAAGCATCCGCACCTTTGATCCGGCCAGCCAGCGTACCATCGGTCAGGCGCGCTCGCTCGATCTGAACCCGATGAGCGAAGTGACGCTGACGCCGGATACGATCAGCCGTTTCCGCAAGAATTACCTGTCGCTGTTCGGTGCGGCGACCCGCGACGACGCGCTTTATCAGGCCGTCTCCGAAGGTCGCCGTTATGCCGGCATGGAGCATTGGCTGCCGCTGTTTTACGAGCAGCTGGAGACCGCCTTCGATTATCTGAAGGATTTCCGCATCGTCACCGAACACACGGCGCGGGAGGCCGCGAAAGAGCGCTCCAAGCTGGTGCTCGATTATTACGATGCGCGCCGCAGTTCCGGCGAAACCAAGGGCTCGACGCAGGGTGCGCCCTACAAGCCGGTTTCGCCCGGCCAGCTTTATCTCGATGGCAAGAGCTTCGATGCCGCGCTCGCCGCCGTTAACGCCGTGCGTCTGACCCCTTTCAACGAACAGGACAGCGAAGGCCGCCCGGTCGCGACGCTCGACGCCCATGTCGGTCCGCGCTGGGCGCGCCCGCCGACCGAAGGCGAGAGCGAAGAGCGGGTCAATGTTTTCGATCTGGCGGTGAAGCACATTGCCGAGCGCCGCGCCAAGGGCTGGAAGGTGCTGATAACAGGCTGGTCGGAAGGTTCGCTCGACCGGCTGTTGCAGGTGCTGAACGAGCACGGGCTTGAGAAGATCAAGCCGGTCACCTCGCTGAAAGAGGTGGAGAAGCTCGGCAAGGGCGAGGCGGCCTCGGCGGTTCTGAGCCTTGAGGCGGGATTCGAGACCGGAACACTGGCCGTTATCGGCGAGCAGGATATTCTCGGCGACCGCATGGTGCGCCGCTCCAAGCGCCGCAAGCGCGGCGCGGATTTCATCTCGGAAGTGGCGGGGCTGGATGAGGGCTCGCTGGTTGTCCATGCCGAACATGGTATCGGCCGTTTCGTTGGCCTGCGGACAATCGAGGCGGCGGGTGCGCCGCGCGCTTGTCTGGAACTGCATTATGCCGATGACGCCAAGCTGTTCCTGCCGGTTGAAAACATCGACCTTCTGTCCCGTTACGGTTCGGATGCGGCGGAAGCGCAACTGGACAAGCTTGGCGGCGGCGCATGGCAGATGCGCAAGGCCAAGCTCAAGAAACGCCTGCTGGACATGGCAGACGAGCTTATCCGCATCGCCGCCGCGCGCCTGGTGCGCCATGCGCCGGTGCTGACTGCGCCGGATGGGCTTTACGACGAATTTGCCGCCCGTTTCCCTTATGACGAGACGGAAGACCAGCTGAACGCGATTGAGTCCATTCGCGAGGATCTCGGCGCTGGCCGGCCGATGGATCGGCTCATCTGCGGCGATGTCGGTTTTGGCAAGACCGAGGTGGCGTTGCGCGCCGCGTTCCTCGCCGCCATGAACGGCGTGCAGGTGGCGGTGGTGGTGCCGACCACGCTGCTTTCCCGCCAGCATTTCCGCACCTTCTCGGAACGCTTCCGTGGGTTGCCGATCCGGGTGCAGCAGGCTTCGCGCCTCGTCGGCTCCAAGGAATTGACGCTGACGAAAAAGGAAGTGGCTGATGGCAAGACGGATATCGTCGTCGGCACCCATGCGCTGCTCGGCGCGGGCATCAGCTTCGCCAATCTCGGCCTGCTGATCATCGACGAAGAGCAGCATTTCGGCGTTAAGCACAAGGAGCGCCTGAAGGAGCTGAAGAGCGACGTGCATGTGCTGACGCTCTCTGCGACGCCCATTCCGCGCACCCTGCAGCTTGCCATGACGGGCGTGCGCGAATTGTCGCTCATCACCACCCCGCCGGTGGACCGCATGGCAGTGCGCACCTTCATTTCGCCGTTTGATCCGCTGGTGATCCGCGAAACGCTGATGCGCGAACATTATCGCGGTGGCCAGAGTTTTTACGTCTGCCCCCGTCTTGCCGATCTTGCTGACATTCACGCCTTCCTGCAATCGGATGTGCCGGAACTTAAGGTGGCGGTGGCGCATGGGCAGATGCCGGCAGGCGAACTCGAAGACATCATGAACGCCTTCTACGACGGCAAATATGATGTGCTGCTGTCGACCACCATTGTCGAATCCGGCCTCGACGTGCCGACCGCCAATACGCTGATCGTGCATCGCGCCGATATGTTCGGTCTGGCCCAGCTTTACCAGCTGCGCGGCCGTGTCGGACGTTCCAAGGTGCGCGCCTTCGCGCTCTTCACCCTGCCGGTCAACAAGGTGCTGACGACGATGGCGGAGCGGCGGCTGAAGGTGCTGCAATCGCTCGATACGCTGGGCGCCGGCTTCCAGCTTGCCAGCCACGACCTCGATATTCGCGGCGCGGGCAATCTGCTCGGCGAGGAACAGTCCGGCCACATCAAGGAAGTCGGTTTCGAGCTTTACCAGCAGATGCTGGAAGAGGCGGTTGCCGAAGTGAAGGGCGACGAGCAGGTGCAGGATAGCGGCTGGTCGCCGCAGATTTCGGTTGGCACCTCCGTCATGATTCCGGAGGATTATGTTCCGGATCTGCATCTGCGCATGGGTCTCTACCGCCGTCTCGGCGAGCTTGCGGATATAAGCGAGATCGATGGTTTCGGCGCGGAAATGATCGACCGTTTCGGCCCGCTGCCGAAAGAGGTGCAGCATCTCCTCAAGATCGTCTACATCAAGTCGCTCTGCCGCACCGCCAATGTCGAGAAGGTGGATGCCGGGCCGAAGGGCGTGGTCGTGCAATTCCGCAACAAGGAATTCCCCAACCCCGCAGCGTTGGTCGCCTATATCGGCAAGCAGGGCACGATGGCGAAGATCCGCCCCGATCACAGCCTGTTCCTGACCCGCGACCTGCCGACGCCGGAGAAGCGGCTGGCGGGGGCGGCGATGATCATGACACAGCTGGCGGAACTGGCGCGGTCCTAAAACTTCGGGAGGTCGTCAACCCAAAGCGGACCGATGCGCATGGGGCTTACCCCCCTCTGTCCTGCCGGACATCTCCCCCTCAAGGGGGGAGATCGATCTGTGGCAAGGTCTCGCCCATCTGGAAGCTTGAAAATGAAGCGACAAAAGGGCCTCTTGCCGATCTCCCCCCTTGAGGGGGAGATGCCCGGCAGGGCAGAGGGGGGTAAGCCCCATGCGCATCGGTCCGCTGTCAATGGACAACCTCCCCAAAGCCAACACCGATGCGGAAAGCGAGAGGCAGCTTCCGGCCTTTGGCCGGTAGCTGACGACGCTCTGTTCAATGTCAGTGTCTCCCTCGCCACTGGGCTGGCGTCACACCTTCCCAGGTTCGAAACGCCCGATAGAACGAGCCGGTGTCCTGGAAACCCAGCAGGAAGGCTATCTCTTCAATTCCATTGCGTTTGTCTGAAAGCAGGTCGCGGCCGAGTTCCTGCCGCGCCTGCTCAATGAGCGCTCGATAGTTCGATCCCTGTTCGGTGATACGACGCTGTAGGGTTCTTTCGCTCATGCCGAGTTCGCGCGCCACCTCGGAAATCTCCGGCTTGCCGCTTGCGATGCGGCGTTTGATCAGAATCTTGACCTGCTCCGGCAGCGAGGATTGCGCCTCGATCTCCCCAAGGGAGGTCGCAAGCGCGGGCTCCAGTATAGCCAGCAGTTCGGGATTATGGCCGGCAAAGGGAAGATCGAGATCGTTGCGTTTCAGCACCATGGCATTCTGCGGACAGCCGGTGCGGATGGGTGCATTGAAATAACTCCGATGGACGTCGGAAACAGGTCCACGGCGAATCATCTCCACTCGAACCGGGGTGACGTGTCTGCCGGTGCCCCGCCGCCCCAGTTCGAGAAGGGCGGCGAAAGTGACGTCGGCCGCAGCGTCCGGCTCGGCCTCGTCAGTGTGCAACCATCTTACGGCGATCCGGGCTTCGCCGCCGTTTTCCGTTACCGAAAGCTCTTCCGGGGTGCACAGCCGCTTGAAGCGGGCCAGGCGGTGCAACCCGTCGCGATAGTCGCGGGCAAAGAAGGCTGACATGGTGGCGGGTGGATGCATCGCCGTGTCTGTCTCGACCGTCATCCGGAGGCCGATGGCCGAATCCTGCGACAGGGCCTCGACCGCCCGCCACAGGTCGAAATATTGCGCCGTGGTCAACCATGCATCCGGAGCGATGTGCAGCGTTGCGGGAAGCTTCGCCTGCCGCAGCAGGGCCGGAGCGGGCAGCCCCATACGCTCCGCCGCCCGCCAGAAAGCCTGGGGCAGCCTGCACCTGTCGCTCAAATCCCTGCTCATGATCCGACCTCCGGCCTTCTTTCTACATCTGGCTTCTGATCAGCCTGTCGAAGGCCCGGTCGCCGAACCATTTGCGCACGCCGATCATCAGCCGGGCGTATTTGCCGGCCGCATAACGTGTCTTCGGGCGGGCGGACCTGACCGCCTTGCTCACCACATCGGCAATGAGCTCGGGATCGGTGCCCATACCCTTACCGTAGCTTCGGTCCATGGAAGCCGCAACGCTCTGCGCCATCTTCGCATAAGGGCCGTTTGCCGAGCGTTCGAGGAGACCCTGCGCTGCGGCAGCGCCGAAACCGGTCTCGATCAGGCCCGGCTCGACCACCACGACGCGGATGCCGAATGGCTCGGCTTCCAGCCGCAGACTGTCCGACCAGCCTTCCAGCGCGTGTTTGGTCGCGTGATACCAGGCACCCAGAACGGTGTAGATCTTACCACCCATCGAGGTGATGTTGACGATGGTGCCTTTGCTCCTTGCGCGCATGGCCGGCATAAGGAGTTGGGTCAGACGGGCGGTGCCGAAAACGTTGACCTCGAACTGGTAGCGCGCCTCGTCGAGCGGAATCTCCTCGACGGGGCCGTAGAGCCCGTAGCCGGCATTGTTCACGAGCACATCGACGCCACCGGATCGTGCGGTAATCGCGGCAACGGTGGCGACGATGTCCTCGTCGCTTGAGATGTCCATGCGCAGCGCAACCGCGCCGAGCTTTTCCAGGTCCGTCATCCTGTCGATGCTGCGCGCGGCGACATAGACGAGATAGCCATCGGCGATCAGGCGTTTGGCGATGCTTTTGCCCATGCCGGATGATGCGCCGGTAACGAGGGCGGTCGGTTGGGTTCGTATGTTCATGTTGGCACCTCTTGCTCTTGGATAGGGCCAACATAGGTCGCGCATCGTGCCATCGCAGTGGCGGAACACGCCATATCTATGGTGCAAGCCGCCAGGTCTCTCTTTCAACCTTTGAAGGGCAAACTTATCAGGGGCCTTCCGGCGTGATGCCGACGGCCACGTTCTGGTCGGTGGCGGCGATCGAGGCGGGCAGCGGCACCTTTCTCTGCTTCTCGCGGATCAGCGTCAACAGGCCGGAGCCGACGATGAGGGCGATGCCGACCAGCATCCAACCGTCGATACGGTCGCCGAAAATCAGGTAACCGAACAGGATGGCCCAGAGCATCTGGCTATATTGCGTCGGGCCGATCATGGCGGCGGGCGCATATTGGGCGGCATACATGACCAGCACGTTGCCAAGCGCGCCGAGCAGGCCATATCCCGCCAGCAACAGCCATTGCTCGCCGGCTGGCATAACAAACGTCGGCACCATGGCGATGCCGCTTATGGTGAGACAGCCGAGCACACCGGCACCATAAAGCGAGACGTTCTTTTCCGATGGCCCCATGGCGCGGAAAATGACAATGCTGAGCGCACCGCTGAAGCCGCCGATGATCGCGCCGAGATGGCCGATGCCGAGTTCGCGGAAGCCCGGACGCAGGATGACCAGCACGCCGAGGAAACCGATGATGACGGCCGACCAGCGCTTGATGCCCACCTGTTCCTTCAGGAACACCACCGACATGATGGTGACGAAGGAAGGGAGCAGGAAGATCAGCGCGAAGGCTTCCGCCATGGAAAGATGGGTGAAAGCGGTCACGCTGCCCACTGCGCCGGTGCCGGCTGCAAAAAAGCGAATAATCCACAAGGGGCGGTTCGTCGTCTTCACCACATCCACCCAGTGATCATTGCGCTTGCGAATGAAGGGCAGGGCGACGAGGCCGAAAAGGGCGCCGAAGAAGGCCGATTCGATCGGTGAAATCTGGCCTTCTATGAGTTTAACGCTTGCATCGCTCCAGGCGTAGGCAGCGAAGGCGGCAAAGGCAAGCAGAATGCCTTTCAGGGTCTGGTCGGACACGGAAACACCGGCGAAAAATCGAGTTGATGAAAACCGCCGGTGGTTTGACCGTCAGTTCATCGATCTATGCTCGTCCGCCTTGATTTTTGCAATATCCCGCAGTGCAGCAATCAATGCGTCCGGCGTTTGTGCACCGCTTATGGCGTATTTCTGGTCGATGATGAAGAAGGGCACGCCGGCGACGCCCATTTGCTGCGCCGCATCGATTTCGGCGATGACGGTGTCCTTGTCGGCGTCGGAGGCGAGAAGCCGGGCCACGACCTTGGCGTCCATGCCGGATTTTTCGGCCACATCGGTCAGCACCGCGTGATCGCCGATGTTGCGCCCTTCCTCGAAATTGGCCTTGAACAGGGCGGTGACGACTTTTTCCTGAACGTCGCGGCCTTCGGAATGCGCCCAGAGCGACAGCCGATGGGCGTCGAGCGTGTTCGGGCCGATCTTGATCGCATCGAAATCGTAATTGATACCGACTTCCCTGCCGAGTTGCATCAGCGTGGCATGTGCCTGTTCCAGGCGTTCCTTGCCGAGCTTTTCCTCGAGAGCGGCTTTCTGATCGACGCCTTCAGGCGGGTAATCCGGGTTGAGGCGGTAAGGACGCCAGTTCACGTCGACGCTGATTTCGTCCTGCACCTCGGCAATGGCGAGATCGAGCCTTGCCTTGCCGAGATAACACCACGGGCAGACCATATCCGATACGACGTCGACAACGATGCGTTCCATGGTTTTATCTTCCCTTTTCTCTGCCGGGGATGGGTGCGGTGCGGTTTATTGCGCCCGCGCATCCCACCAGGTCTGTTTCTGATTGCCGGATATCGGCGTCATATCCGGGCGGTCGATATATTTCCAGCGGGCCACCCATTGCGCGCCGATATAATAGAGCGGAATGACATAGTGGCCGGCAACGAGAAGGCGGTCGTAACCGCGCACCGCCGCCTGAAAATCCTCCGTCGACCTTGCCTGCAGCAGGGCCTCGATCATGCGGTCTATATCGGGATTTGCGGCACCGGCATAGTTGAAGCTGCCCTGCGCATCCCGCGAGAGCGAACTCCAGCGGTTGAGCTGTTCCATGCCCGGTGAGAGCGAGGAGGGCAGGGAGCGGATGATCATGTCATAGTCGAAGCTGTTCGAGCGGGCCTGATATTGCCCGTCATCGACCGAGCGGATGCCCATGGCGACGCCGATCAGGTTGAGCGAACGCTGATAGGCAAGCGCGATGCGCTCCTGCGCCGGGTTCTGCGTCATGATTTCGAAGGCAAGCTGACGGCCGCTGGCGTCGGACATTCTGCCGTTCTTGATGCTGTAGCCAGCCTCTTTCAGCTTGTCGACGGCCATTTTCAGAACTTTGCGGTCCGCGCCGGTGCTATCGGTGGTCGGCATGGCATAGGTTCCCGCTAGCAGTTCCGGCGGCATGGTTTTCGCCGCGTCGCCAAGCAGGGCAAGCTCGCGCTCGTCGGCGGCATTACCATAAGCGCCGAGCGGGGAGTTCTGCCAGTAACTCTGCGTGCGCTTGAAGGAGCCTCCGAGGATGTTCTTGTTCATCCATTCGAAATCGAGCGCATAGGACAGGCCTTCGCGCACCTTTTCGTCGGCGAAGACGGCGCGGCGGGTGTTGAAAACGAGGCCGAACATGCCGGTGGGCAGACGCGGCTGGAAGACGTCCTTGACGATATCGCCGCGATGGACGGCCGGAAAATTGTAAGCCTGTCCCCAGTGGGAGGTATCGGACGTGCCGTTGATGGCGTCGCCTTCAGGATAAATGTCGATATCACCCTTCTTGAAGGCTTCGAACATGGTGGTGACCTGAAGGAAATAGGTGACGCTGATCTCGTCGTAATTGTCGAAGCCGACCTTGCCGGGAATATCCTTGCCCCAATAGTCCGGGTTCCGCTCCCAGATGATTCGTTCGCCCGGCCGAAGGGTTTTGATTCGGTATGGACCCGAGCCGACGACCGGGCCGAGGCCCGCCTGCTCGAATTTTTCCGGATCGATCGCATGTTTCGGCAGGATCGGGGTGGAGGAGGCGAGAATGAGCGGCGTTTCGCGGTTCGCCTTGTCATTGAAGGTGAAACGCACGCTGCGATCGCCGATCTTTTCCAGCTTCGCCACGCCGTCCAGACGGGTGTTGAAGGGTGGGCGGCCTTTTTCCTTGAGGAGGTTGAAGGTGAAGATCACGTCATCCGCGGTCACCGGCTCGCCATCGGACCATTTTGCCTTCGGGTTGAGGTTGAACTGGACGAAGCTGCGCTCCTCATCCCACTCCGCGGTTTCGGCGAGCAGGCCGTAAAGGCTGAAAGGCTCGTCGCTGGAGCGCAGCATCAGCGGTTCGTAAAGAAGATTGCCGAATTCCGGGTCCCAGACCCCGCGCGCGGTGGTGCGCATTCCCTTGAGAACGAAGGGATTGAGGCTGTCGAAGGTGCCGACGACGCCGTAAGAGATTCGGCCGCCTTTCTTCACGTCCGGATTGACGTAAGGGAAGTGGCGGAAATCTGCCGGCATGGCAGGCGTACCATGCATGGAAATGCCGTGAAGCGGCTGCGCCAGGGCGGTTCCGGCGGGAAGCAGGGATGATCCCAGAAGGAACAATGCGGGGATGAAGGCCGCAAGGTTGCGCATGTCACTATCCTGTCTCAACGGTCAGTCCGATATGTGGACCTGACCGGTTTATCGTCATGATTCTGGCAGATATGTAGCACACGGACATTGCATGACCCATGCAACGGCGGGAAATCTTGGGTCAGCTCAAGAAAAAGTTAAAGAAGTGCTGGATATCGCCGCGATCGGCATGTAACAGGGGGACCGGAAGAGACGGGTCACGCATTTGCCTCATTTAAACGACAGTTGAACGGGCAGAAGGATACCGCCATCGGCGAACAGGATCTTGCGGTTCTGTTCTGGCAGACATTCAGGAGACGGAACTCTTATGATGCACAAGGCAAACACATTCACCCGGACGGCTCTGTCCGCTCTGGTCCTTTCTCTCGGCGCAATGTCCGCTCCGGCCATCTCGCAGGCTCAGGATGCTGCTCCCGCCGCTCAGGGCGCTGGCGCTCCGCCGCTCGGCTGGTTCAAGACCTGCTCCAAGCAGGAAGACAACGATGTCTGCGTCGTGCAGAACGTGGTTCTTGCCCAGAACGGCCAGATGATCACCGCCGTCGGCCTCATCACCGTTGAAGGCAAGGTCAACCGCAAGCTGCTGCAGGTCTCCGTTCCGACCGCGCGTCTCGTTCCTCCGGGCGTGATGATGCAGATCGACGGCGGCAAGGGCCAGAAGCTCGATTACGCCGTTTGCCTTCCTGACAAGTGCACGGCTGAAGTTCCGCTGACGGACGCCATGATCGCTTCCCTGAAGAAGGGTAGCGAGGTGGTCTTCACCTCCATCAACTTCCGCCGCGCGCCGAACCCCATCAAGATCGCGCTCTCCGGCTTCACCGGCGCTTATGACGGCCCGGCGATCACCCAGTCGCAGCTTGCCGAAAGCCAGCGCAGCCTGCAGGAAGGCATGCAGAAGAAGGCTGAAGAGGCCCGCAAGAAGCTGGAAGCCGCTCAGGACGCTGCCAAGGGCGCGCCAAAGCCCTGATTGCAGCGTAAGCTCCAAAAACAGGAAAACCGGTCTGGCGACAGGCCGGTTTTTTTATGCTCCTGGGAGGGAGGGGAGAAATTTGGCGGGCGTCAATGCGCCGTCGACATTTTCGGGCGCCATTCGCCATTCGGCGCCTTGTCGAAGATGCGGCCGATATTGGGATTTCGGAGCGGCGTCTCATTTTCGTCGTGGACGAGGTTCTGTTCGGAAACATAGGCGACATATTCCGTCTCCTCGTTTTCAGCCAGAAGATGATAGAAGGGCTGGTCGCGATCCGGCCTGATTTCCGCAGGGATGGCATTCCACCATTCCTCGGTATTGGCATATTCCGGGTCCACGTCGATCACCACACCGCGGAACGGAAACACCTTGTGGCGGACGATTTCGCCAAGCGTGAATTTTGCGTTTCTTTGTTTCATGGCATGTACTTCCTTTCCCAATACTAGGTGGTATCGGAATGCGAAATATCAAGACCTAGCGGTTTTGGCGCCGGTCTGCCTTCCGCGTTCAGCGCCTTCCGCCGATGGGCGCGGTGGCGATGATGACGCCGCCGGTGACGAGCACGATGCCGACGGCGTGATAGGTCTCGAAAGTCTCCCCCAGAAACAGCGTGGCCATGAGGATCGAGACCGGCGGCATCATGTAAAGCGTGACGCCAGCAGTGGCGGGACCGAAGACGCGCACCGTATGAGTGAAGCAATAAAAGGCCAATAGTGAGGCAAACAGGATGATGCCGCCGATCTTGGCCCAGGCCATTGGCGTTGCGGGCAACATGCCGCCCTGCGCCAGTTCCAGAGCCGCCGGCGGCAGAAGCACGAGCGCGCCGGAAAAGGCGATCAGGCCGAAAAGGCTGAAGGAGGCCATCTGCCGTGCGGCAGGATCGCGCAGCAGCAGCGAATAGACCGCAAAGGCGATGGCCGCCGTCAGGATCGCGAAATCGCCAATGTTGAAATTCAGCTGCCAGAGAGCGGACATATCGCCCTTGAGCACGATGGCCGCCACGCCGGCAAAGGCGATGACCATGCCCGCCACTTCCAGCTTCCGGATCGGGCGGCCCTGAAAGACGCGCTGGAACAGGATGATGAACAGCGAGGACGTGGTGTAGATCAGCGTGCCGTTGGCGGCCGTCGTCATGGTTAGCCCCCAATAGACCACGCCGCCGCAGATGCCCATGCCGAGAATGCCGAGGACGAGCCAGAGCAGCGTTTTTCGCCGCACGAAGGCAAGGCAGTTGCGCCAGTCGGCGATCATGAAAGGGGCGATGATGAGGGTCGAGCCGATCCAGCGGATGAAGGCGGCGATGAAAGGCGAGACTTCGCCGACGACGCCACGGCCGAAAATGACATTGCTGGAGAAAAAGAACGGCACCGCCAGAAAGATGAGCCAGTCCGTGAGGCGCGTTTGCTGAGAGGCTGGCTTGTTCGACATTCTTCGCAATGATGGCTGGGCTTCAAAAGAAAACGGCGGCTTTCCAGGGAAAACCGCCGGAATGGATGGAGCGCCCCGATGGGAGCGCTCCAAAGGCCGATCAGGCCGAGTAGTACATGTCGAATTCGACCGGATGCGGGGTCATTTCGAAACGCATGACTTCCTGCATCTTCAGCTCGATGAACGAGTCGATCTGGTCGTCGTCGAACACGCCGCCGGCGGTCAGGAACTTGCGGTCCTTGTCGAGGCTTTCCAGCGCTTCGCGCAGCGAACCGCAGACGGTCGGAATCTTCTTCAGTTCCTTGGCAGGAAGATCGTAAAGGTCCTTGTCCATCGGCTTGCCGGGGTGGATCTTGTTCTTGATGCCGTCGAGGCCGGCCATCAGCATGGCCGCAAAACCGAGGTACGGGTTCTGGGTCGGGTCCGGGAAGCGGACTTCGACGCGCTTTGCCTTCGGGTTGGAGCCGAAGGGGATACGGCAGGAGGCGGAACGGTTGCGCGCGGAGTAGGCGAGCAGAACCGGCGCTTCATAACCCGGCACCAGACGCTTGTAGGAGTTGGTGGTGGGGTTGGTGAAGGCGTTGATGGCCTTGGCGTGCTTGATGATGCCGCCGATGTAATAGAGGCAGGTCTCGGAAAGACCGGCATATTCGTCACCCGCGAAGGTCGGCTTGCCGCCCTTCCAGATCGACTGGTGAACGTGCATGCCCGAGCCGTTGTCGCCGAAGATCGGCTTCGGCATGAAGGTTGCCGTCTTGCCATAGGCATTGGCGACCTGGTGCACGACGTACTTGTAGATCTGCATCTTGTCGGCGCTGGAGACGAGCGTGTCGAATTTCACGCCCAGCTCGTGCTGTGCGGCAGCCACTTCGTGGTGGTGCTTTTCGACGACCACGCCCATTTCGGCCAGAACCGTCAGCATTTCAGAGCGCATGTCCTGCAGGCTGTCGATCGGCGGAACCGGGAAGTAGCCGCCCTTGACGCGCGGACGGTGGCCGAGGTTGCCGGTCTCGTAATCCGTGTCGTCGTTGGACGGCAGTTCGGACGAATCCAGCTTGAAGCCGGTGTTGTAGGGATCAGCCTTGTACTTCACGTCGTCGAAGACGAAGAATTCCGGCTCCGGGCCAACGAAAACGGTGTCGCCGATGCCGGATGCCTTGAGGTAGGCTTCGGCCTTCTTGGCGGTGCCGCGCGGGTCGCGGTTATAGGCTTCGCCCGAGACCGGGTCGAGGATGTCGCAAAGGACGACCAGGGTGGACTGGGCGAAGAACGGGTCGATATGGGCGGTGGCCGGATCGGGCATCAGCACCATGTCGGACTCGTTGATGGCCTTCCAGCCGGCGATCGAGGAGCCGTCGAACATGACGCCATCGGCGAACATGTCTTCGTCCACACAGACAACATCCATGGTGACGTGCTGCAGCTTGCCCTTGGGGTCGGTAAAGCGCAGGTCCACGAACTTGATGTCGTTATCCTTGATCTGCTTCAAGATATCGTTTGCGGTCGTCATTTAAACGTTTTCCTTGAGTGTGATGATGACGAGGTGAAAACCCAAGCCTCCCCGGCTCGGGACGTTCTTGATTATATGGCGTCCACGCCTGTTTCACCGGTACGGATGCGGATGACTTCCTCGACATTGGAAACGAAAATCTTTCCGTCGCCGATACGTCCTGTCTGCGCCGCATTGCGGATCGCCTCGATGACGGCTTCCGCATTCTCATCCGCCAATACGACTTCGACTTTCACTTTCGGCAAAAAGTCCACGACGTACTCTGCTCCGCGGTAGAGTTCCGTGTGGCCCTTCTGACGACCAAAGCCTTTTGCTTCCGTGACCGTGATTCCCTGAAGTCCGACTTCCTGAAGGGCTTCCTTCACTTCATCGAGCTTGAAAGGCTTAATGATCGCTTCGATCTTTTTCATGAGAAAATATCTCTCCGCTTCTCCCGTTAAAGCAGGTAACTCCCGCTCTGCCACAAGAATGCACGTATTGTGCCAGATCGGAAGCGGGCTTGAAGAAAAAACTTCGATCCCCCGGCTTTCCGACACAAAATGCATTCGCTTTTTGCGCTTTTCCAGCCAATTTCTCGCGGAAACCCGAAAAATCCATCAGCATTTCTGTGAATTTGTATTATTTTAGTTGATTTGAATATTTGGAAAGGTGCGAACAGGGGAATGGTCGTTTGTTTATATTTTATGCATTTGTCTATTATTTAGACATGGCAATTTGCTTATTTTTGTATCGATTGCCTTTCCGGCGTTTTGAAGGGATGATCGGGACATGAAATCCCTTCCGCGCCTCTTCCTTATCGACCCTGTTGCCATGGCCCGCATCGATGCGGCGGCCGGGCAATCCGGCATTCCTCTTTATGACCTGATGGAGCGGGCGGGGCAGGCCGTTGTGGCCTCGGTGCTGCGTTACTATCCGCAGGCGCAGCGTTTCGTCGTGCTCTGCGGGGGTGGCAACAATGGCGGCGATGGTTATGTGGCGGCGCGGGCGCTTTTGCAGAGCGGGGCAGTCGTCGCGGTTTATCATCTCGGTGATGTCGGTGCGCTCAGCGGCGATGCGCGGACGGCATTCGAGCGGAGCGGCGTGACGCCGCTGCCGTTTGACGGGTATTCCCCAGTTGCCGGTGACGTGGTGATCGATGCGGTGTTCGGGGCCGGATTGTCCCGCGATGTTCCGCAGGAGCTTATTCGAGTGATTGAGGCGGTCACGCGGGCGAAGGTGCCGGTTCTCGCCGTCGACCTGCCCTCGGGCCTCTGCGGCAGGCGGGGCGTGCCTCTCGGCGCATCGTTCAGGGCGGAGCGGACGGTGACCTTCATGGCGCGCAAGCCGGGTCATCTGCTGATGCCAGGGCGGGAGCTTTGTGGAACGCTCGAGGTGTTCGATATCGGCATCCCGTCCCGCATCCTTGATGCCCATGCGGGATCGGTGGCGGAAAATGATCCGCTGATCTGGCGGGATGCCTTGCCTCATGCCGATATGGAAACCCATAAATTCCGTCGCGGGCATCTGACCGTCTTTTCCGGCCCGGCCCATGCGACGGGTGCAAGCCGCATGACCGCGCTTTCGGCACTGAAGGCGGGAGCGGGGATCGTCACCGTCGCTGCGCCTAGGCAAGCGCTCGATGTGCTGTCCGTCACGCTGACGGCGGTGATGAACGCACCGGTGGACGATGCCGACGATCTGCGGTCGTGGCTGGACGATGGGCGTCATGGCACTTTCGTTCTCGGCCCGGGTTTCGGCGACCTCGAAAAGGCGCGCCACTTCGTGTCTCTGCTTGGAGATAAGGCGGTCGTGCTGGATGCCGATGCGATCACGGCTTTCAGGGATCACAGGGATGCCCTGTTTGCGCGTGTCACGTCGGGCACAGGCAAATTCGTGCTGACGCCGCATGAGGGCGAATTTGCGCGACTGTTTCCCGATCTTGCCGCCGACAAGATGCTGAGCAAGATCGAGAAGGCGCAGGTCGCCTCGGCCCGCAGCGGCGCCGCGCTGGTCTATAAGGGCGCGGATACGGTGATTGCAGCGCCGGATGGCCGGGCGCTGGTCAACACCAACGCTCCCGCAAGCCTTGCGACAGCTGGATCAGGCGATGTGCTGGCCGGTATCATCGGCGCGCTGCTGGCACAGGGCGCGCCTGCCTTCGAAGCGGCCGCGGCCGGGGTCTGGCTGCATGGCGAGGCAGGCCATAGGGCAGGCGACGGCTTGACGGCGGAAGACCTTGCCCATGCGGTTCGGCCGTTTGGGTGAAGTGGTCTGATTGTGTTTGGTAGCCGCTGACAGGTTCGGTGGTTTAGCAAAGTTCCATCATCCCCACTCCGTCACCCCGCACTCGATCCGGGGTCCAGCGCGATCAAGTCCTTGATCGCGAAAGACCCTTCTCACGGCGCAGACGCGCCGTGACTGGATGCCGGATCATCCTCGGGCTTGTTCCGGGGACCGGCATGAGGGAGGAGCGGTTTTTTATCCTGAAACAAGCTCCGTCGCGTTTGCGGCATTAGCCCGCATTCAATGCGCAGCCTTGCCTGCCTGGCTCGCCATCGCCATTCGCGAGGCGCTGATCAGGAGCTTGCGCTCGGCGCGTTCCTGCTGCGGCGTGCGATTGTAGATTTCGCGATAACACTTTGAAAAATGCGAGGCGGAGACGAAACCGCAGGCGACGGCGACTTCGACCACCGGCATGGCCGATTGCACCAGCAGGTGGCGGGCGCGGTCGAGGCGGATTTCGAGATAATAGCGGGCGGGCGAACGGCCCATTTCCTGGCGGAAGAGGCGCTCCACCTGCCGGCGCGACAGATCGGCGGCATCGGCGATATCGAGCAACGACAGCGGTTCGGCAAGATTGCCTTCCATCAATTCGATGATCGACAGGACCTTGCTGTTCTGCACGCCGAGGCGGGCGCGTAGCGGCAGGCGCTGGCGGTCATTGGGGCTACGCACCCGGTCGGTCAATTGCTGTTCGCAGACGCGGTTGACGAGGTTTTCGCCGAAATCCTGGCCGATAAGGCTCAGCATCATGTCGAGCGAGGCCGTGCCGCCGGCGCAGGTATAGATGTTGCTGTCGACTTCGAAAAGATCTGCGTAGACTTCCACCTGCGGGAAGGCTTCGGAAAAGCCGGGCAGGTTTTCCCAGTGGATCGCGCAGCGCTTGCCGTTCAAAAGGCCCGCCTGTGCGAGAATATGGGCGGCGGTACAGAGGCTGCCAATGGCGATGCCGCGATTATAGGCTTCGCGCAGCCAGGCATTGACGGATTTGTTGATGTGTTGATCCACATCGATGCCCGAACAGATGATCGCCATTTCCGGGCGGTTTTCGCCGTTGACGTAGCGCCGCTCATCGGCAAGACAGGTGTCGGGCTCAAGACAGATGCCGCTTGACGACATGACCTTCTGGCCATCGAGCGAGGAGAGCCGCCACTCATAGGCCTGATAGCCCAACATTCGGTTGGCGATGCGAAGCGTTTCAACCGCTGCGGCGAATGGCAGCATGGTAAATTGCGGAATGAGAAAAAAGACGATTGAGCGCTTCTTCTGGGAGTTTCTGCTCATTTGCCCGTGCTCCGTTGCGAATACGCAATTCCTCCCTTGGAATTGGTCTTCTGGATGTCCTGTCTACGACATCTTTAACGAAAAATACGCCGTGGAATCGGGGCTGTCAAAAAATCGCTTTTGAAATATGCAAATTTTGCGACAAGCCTTTAAAAAAGGCGGCGTGTCGCATGTAAAACAGGCACGCTATTTTGCGCCCTTGTTCCTCCATCCGAAGGGCGGGCAGGGATGGCTCGCACGTCTGGAAACGTTGCGGGCCACCGGTTGAATGTCATCTGCGGATGACGTTTATGCGGCTGTTGTCCGTCGTCGGCCATCCGATATCCTTCAATGTTTCAGGTGGCAATGCTTCCAGTGCGCGAAGCATTTTTTCGCGACGCCATGCGGCGTAACGGGCGGCAACATGGTCGGACAGGCGATGAAGCCAGCCGCTGGATGACGGACGGTGCGAGGAACGGTTCGCCACGGGGAGATAATGTATCATGGTCATGTCTTGATCCTTTCCTGAACCACGATCCTGTTTGCGACTTCGGTATGCGCTTGCCGACGAGGCTAAATCCGCCCCGTCAATCGATGTCCCGGATGGTGCGCGCTTGTTGACATTCAATCAAACGAAATGATATCCATCTATAAATCAAAATATTTGAAGGTGCGTGCCATGACCGTGACTTTCCGCCAACCGCTGCCGTTGCTGGATAACGACATATTGAGAACCTTCGTCGCCATCGCGGAAACGGGAAATTTCTCCACCGCCGCAGAAGTGGTGTTCAGAACGCCGTCTGCCGTTTCCATGCAGATCAAGAAGCTTGAAGAGCAGTTGAAAACGACGCTTTTCCTGCGCGATGCCCGTTCGGTGACATTGACGGCGCATGGGGAGACGCTTTTGACCTATGCGCGGCGCATGATTGCGCTGTCCAACGAGGCTGTGTCACGTTTCGTCATGCCGGAGCTTTCCGGCGTCGTCCGTCTCGGTGCGCCGGAGGATATTGGCGAGCGTGGCCTGCTGCCGGGCATTCTCAAGCGTTTTGCCGAGGCTTTCCCCGGCATCATGATCGACGTCACCATCGATTCCAGCTCCAATCTCTATAAGCGCATGGATGAGCAGAGGCTCGATCTTGCCCTCGTCAACTGTGCCTCTCATCCCCTTCGGGATACGGGCGAGGTGCTGATGCGCGAGCGTCTGGTCTGGGCGGGTGCAAAGTGTGGCACGGCCTATCTGCGCGATCCGCTGCCAATCTCCATCTGGGAAGAGGGTTGCATCTGGCGCTCGGAAGCGATCCATTCGCTGGAAAAGCGCGGCCGTAATTTCCGCGTGGCCTATCTCAGCGGCCATACCATGGCGCAGCGCGCGGCGATTGCCGCCGATCTCGCCATCGCGCCGCTGCCGCGATCCTATGTGCAGAACGACATGGTCATTCTGGGCGACAAGGAAGGCCTGCCGGAACTCGGCTGTTTCGATATCCGCCTGATCATGGGTGACAAGGCGTCCCGCCCTGTTCTTGCCGTGGCTGAAAGCATTCGAAACGCTTTTGTCGAAGTCGCCAAGGCGGCCTGAGATATTCGAGGTGCGCGGCGGCCGTGGCCCGTCGCGCCGTTAGAATCGCGGTTTTAGCCGGTCATCGAATCCGGCGATGCCGAACGGTCCACCGCGCCGGTTTGCCAGCTTCCACGCTTGACCAGCCAGTCGGCCGAATTCTGCAATCCGCCGAAGGGGAAGACGTGAATTTGCCGGATCGGCCCCAGCGGATTGGCCTGCCAGTGCCGCTCGATCGGCCCGACGATGCTTTCCGGTGAATGGCCTTTGGCAAGCGTCGTCAGCGAAAGCGCATTTTTCTTGAGATAGGCGATGGAATTGCCGACGCCGCAAAGCGCTGCATATTTCAGAAGCGTCGTGATCTTGGCCGGGCCGGAAACGCCGATATGCACCGGAAGCTCGATGCCTGACGCCGCTAACCCTTCCGCCCAGGCGATGAAACGCGCGGGATCGAAACCGAACTGGGTGACGATGCGCATAACGGCATCGCTTCTTTCGGCAAAATCGCGTTTCAGCCTGAGTGCGGCCATCGCCGTTTCGTCGTTGAAATCCGGGCTGCCTTCCGGGTGGCCGGCGATGGCGATCTGCCTTATGCCGCAACGGTCGAAAATACCGGTGGACAGCATGTCCATGCTGGATGCGAAGGGACCGGCCGGCCGGTCGACGCCGCCGCCGACAACCAGAACATCGGTTACGCCCGCTTCTCCGGCAAGCCGTTTTACCTGTTCCTCAAACGCTGTGCCGGAGGGCATGCGCCGCGCTGCAAGATGCGGCACCGGCTCATAACCGAGATCGCGCAAATGTCCTGCGGCTTCGACGAGCCTTTCCTGCGAGGCGGCGCCAGTGTCAGTGAGATAGACGCGCACACCCTGCGGAAAGAGCCCGGCAAGGTCCGTCGAGCCAAGCACCTGCGCGGGCGAGGCTTCGATGGAGGCGGGAATGATGGAAGCGGTGGAGATATCGGGCAATTTGTGCGTGATCCTTTTTATTATCATGCACCTATTTTGCGGCGAAGTCTGTGCCTGTTGCGGCAAGACAGGCTTGCATCTGCGACGAAGCTCGGCCCCAATCAATGACGCGCGGTTTCACCAGATCCGTTTCGTCAGGCCGTTCCAAAGCCATGTCCAGATGGTCGGCGGGAAGCGCAGTACCGATTTGCCGGGTGAGGGCGGCTGCGGCGCAAGGCTGCCGGAAAGGGCGTCCTCGATGGCGCTGATGGCGATATCCACCGAAGCGGCGGTCAAAAGCAGGGGATAGGTGGCAATCGTGTCGGAAGGGGATGGTTTCAGCCGCTTCTCGTAGAGCGTGGCGCCGGTATCCACGCCCTTGTCGACCAGATGCACGGTTGCGCCGAAATTGCCGCGGTCTTTTTCCACCAGCGCCCAGTATCCGCCCATCTGCCCGCGATAGGCAGGATTGATGCCGGCATGGAAATTGATGACCGGGCATTGCAGGGCCTGAAGCGTGGTCGGCGTCAGCAGGCGGCAGGAAATGGTGAAGATCGCCGCCGGTTTCAGCAGATTGGCGGCCTTGCGGCATTCCTCATCGTTGAGCGAGGCGAATTGGGTGACGGGGAGGCTGTGATGGAGATCGGGAGAAAGGCCGTATTCGGCGATGATCGCATCGCTTCTGCTAACAGTGAAGCGTTTGCCGAGCCGCGAGGCGATCATCGTCGCCATCTGGCCCGCAGCGACAATCCAGCCGAGCCGTCGCGCGCGCCGCCTGAGAATGACCGACTTGCTTTCCGGCTGCTCCATGAAAACATGGATGTCGGGAAATCGGGCCGCCAGCGCATTGATCATGACATTGGGGTTCACCCCGCCCGCCGTCATCACCAGAAGCCGATTGTTGATGTCAGTCATATCACCCACGGGATTTTCCTAAGCCATGATCCAGACGCCGAGTTTCACGCGTGAACTTCAAAACCATGTTAATTTTCATCGACAGGATTTTTTGAAATGTCGCTGGAACGGATTTTTGGGACTCACGTTATTGTGACGCATATCACATCGGTACTTGCCTTTGGACGGCAAGTCATAGGGGAGTAGTTTCACATGATCACACGCATTCTTTCGACCGTTTTCGTGGCTTTGTTGACCGTTGTCACCCTGAGCTCCTGTGGTAACACCATTCGCGGCATGGGTCGTGACACGGCGAACGCCGTCGACGCGACGCAGGATGCCGGCCGCAATGTGGACCGCGCCGCCCGTCGCTGACGACATCTCCCCTTAAAGGTCCGGCGTCATCCTGAAACACGGGTGACGCCTTTTCTTTGACCGAATTTTTCTGCGAATGTGCCCCGACAAGAATCACGGGGCGGGCATGAACGGATTGATGAAAAGACTGGCCAAGCTGCTGTTGCCATTGCTGTTGCCATTTTCGGCTCAGGCCGGCGGGCAGGCGGATTTCTGCAGGATCATGGACCATGCGGGCGGTCGTTATACCGTCTGCAGTTTCGACCCGGCAAAAAGCACCATCCGGATATACGACCGCGATCATGTCTCCGGCCAGGGATATGGCTCGTTCGCCGCTCTCTCGTCGGCGCTGTGGCGGCAGCACATGTTCAGCGTCTTCGCCATGAATGGCGGCATGTACCATTCGGACTATTCCCCCGTCGGGCTCTTTATCGAAAATGGCATCGAACGCTCGCCGATCAGCACCGGCGGCGGCTGGGGCAATTTTCATCTTCTGCCCAATGGCGTGTTTTATCTGAAGGGGGCGGCGGCCGGCGTGCTGGAAACGCAGGCCTATCTGGCAGCGGATCCCAAGCCGGACTTCGCCACGCAATCCGGGCCGATGCTCGTCATCGATGGCAAGCTGCATCCGCGCTTTCTGCCCGATAGCGACAGCCTGAAGCGGCGCAACGGCGTTGGCGTTTCCCGCGATGGCATGGTGCATTTCGCCATATCGGAAAATACCGTGCGCTTTTACGATTTCGCCACGCTGTTCAGGGATGTGCTGGACGCGCCGAATGCGCTCTATCTCGACGGCACCATATCCAGCGTCGATATTCCCGCAATGAAAAGGCGGGACTCGCTGTTCCTGATGGGGCCGATCATCGCTGTTGTCGACAGGGTGCCGGATTAGCCTGAACGATCAGATCGGCGCCTTGGGATAGGCTTTTTCGAGACCGGCCGATGCCGTCAGTCCCTTGCGGAAGGCGAGAAAAGCGGGATGCTGGCTCGCCCTTGCGGTTTCCATGATGCGGATCTGCAGGCGGGCAGGGGCGTTGCCGCCAAGCCATTCGCCGGTCGTTTCCAGCTTCAGGCTGTTGAGGAAGCGGGCATTGGTCTGCTGGTCGAGATAAAGATTGAGGCCAGCCAGCAGGTTCTCGTCCTGCAGGGCATTTTCCATCAACAGCAGCACCCAGGCTTTATCCTCGCTTGCAAGCGAAGTGAGTTTCGATGCGACCGTTTCGCGATCGGGGAAGGAGGATGCCTGCTGCATGGGGTGACTCGCATCGTTGCCGTTGCCATCGTCGATAAAGCACAGGTCATGCCCTTTCAAGGCGCGACGCTTCAGCGCAAGAAATTCGACCGTAAGGTGTTCGGCCGGCGTGGTTTTCAACAGGTGTTTGTAGGAAAGCTTTAAATAACGGTTACACTTTAGCCTAAATTGCGGCGAAGCCCCAAATGGCGCTTATACGGGCCTCACGCTAACACCTTGTTTTTTCACATACCTATGCGCGGGGCGAATGGCAGCCTGTCGAAAACGCCTTCATTTAGCCGCTTTTTGCATTTGCCTTCGCCGCCAGATTTTAATAAATGCTTGCCTCAACGGGCCGGGTCTTGAAGACCGCCCGGAGAGTGAATAGCTGGAGTAATCATGGAAGAAACCGCTCAGAAATCCTGCTGGGGCGTCACATTGCGCGCACTTGCAGGCTTTGCCGCTTTTCTCGCATTGACGTACATTTTTGGCAGCCCATAAGCATCTCTCCTGAATGACGGGTTTTGAAACGGCGCGGTTTTCCTTTGGAAACCGTGCTGTTTTCGTTTGAGGGCAATTATGTCGCAGCTGCGCAAACCGCTGACGCTCTTTTGTGGCGATCCGTTTCGGCTTTGGATATGATGGAGGTGGAATCCATTCTCATTCAAGGCGAACTTCATGTTTCTTTCGGTCTTTGACGTCTTCAAGATCGGTATCGGTCCTTCGAGCTCCCATACGATGGGGCCGATGACGGCAGCCAACCGCTTTCTGGCGCTGATCCTTAGCGATGAGTGGCCGCGGCCGGCAGGCGCGGCCGTTGCGCAGCTGAAGGTCAGCCTGCATGGCTCGCTCGCCTTTACCGGCATCGGCCACGGTACCGGGCGTGCCGTCATTCTCGGCCTCACCGGCGAACGGCCGGATATTGTCGACCCCGATGCGATGGACGCCATTATCGAGACGGTGGAAAAGGCCGGCACCGTGACGCCGCCCGGCCATCCGTCCTATGTGTTCCGCCCGGCCGAAGATCTGGTCTTCGACAAGAAGAACCCGCTGCCCGGCCATGCCAACGGCATGATCTTTTCCGCCTTCGACAATCAGGGCAGGCTGCTCGTCAAGCGCATCTATTATTCCGTCGGCGGCGGTTTCGTCGTGACCGATACGGAGCTGGAGGCGATCAAGCAGCGCGGCAAGACAATCGATAACGGTCCGCGCGTGCCTTATCCCTTCGCCACCGCGCGGGAAATGCTGGATATGGCGGCCCGTTCCGGCCGCACCATCGCCCAGATGAAGCGGGCCAACGAGGAGACGGTGGTTTCCCGCGAGGAGCTGAACGAGCGTCTCGACCAGATCTGGGAAGCGATGAACGGCTGCATCGAGCGCGGCCTGAAAGTGGACGGCATCATGCCTGGCGGTCTGAAGGTGCGCCGCCGCGCCCGCTCCATTTACGAGAAGCTGAATGCGGAATGGCGCAGCAACCGGCTGAACCCGGTCATGGCCAATGACTGGCTGAGCGTCTACGCCATGGCGGTGAACGAGGAGAACGCCGCCGGTGGCCGCGTGGTGACTGCGCCGACCAACGGTGCGGCAGGCGTCGTTCCGGCGACCGTCAGATATTTCCGGCATTTCCATGAGGATGCGAGCGTCGATGACGTGCGCGACTTTTTGCTGACGGCGGCCGCCATCGGCGGCATCATCAAGCACAATGCCTCGATTTCAGGCGCGGAAGTGGGCTGTCAGGGCGAGGTGGGCTCGGCTTCCGCCATGGCGGCGGCAGGCCTTGCCGCGGTCATGGGCGGATCCCCGGAACAGGTGGAAAATGCCGCCGAGATCGCGCTCGAGCATCATCTCGGCATGACCTGCGATCCGATTGCCGGGCTTGTACAGGTGCCGTGCATCGAACGTAATGCCATGGGCGCGGTGAAAGCGGTGACGGCGGCCTCGCTGGCGCTGAAGGGCGACGGCCAGCATTTCGTGCCGCTCGATGCCTGTATCGAGACCATGCGCCAGACCGGCAACGACATGAGCGAGAAATACAAGGAAACCTCCACCGGCGGCCTTGCCGTGAACGTTGTGGAGTGCTGAACGGGCAGGGCGTCAGGCATGGTTGCCATGCTTGACGCCCGCCGCAAAAAGGCATTGATAGAACCATGCCTTTACATCTCATCAAACTTTGCGTCGGTGCGGATTCAATCCAGGACTTGAGAGACTGGGTCGCGCATCGTGCGCTGACCGCAATTGCCGCAGGCCTCGAGCCGCACAGCGTCCACACAACCCGGATGATCCCGAAACGTGTCGAGGAATTGCTCGAGGGCGGTTCGCTCTACTGGGTCATCAAGGGGCAGGTGCAGGCGCGGCAGAAACTTCTCGATATCCGCTCCTTCAAGGGCGAAGACGGTATTTCCCGCTGCGATCTCATTCTCGGCCCGGAGGTCATCGAAACCTCACCTGCGCCGAAGCGCCCGTTTCAGGGCTGGCGTTACCTGAAGGACGACGAGGCGCCCCGCGATCTCGGCGGCGGCACGGGCGGCGAGGACATGCCTTCCGATCTCAGGCGGGAACTGGCGGAGCTTGGGCTGCTCTGACGCTTAACGGATTTGACAATGAAAAAGCCGGCATCCTTGCGGAGCCGGCTTTTTCTTTTTGGGGGGAGACGGGTCGGTCGTGCGGTCAGTTGATGCCGCCAACCGCAGTGGTGGCGCGGCCATCCTGAATTTTGACCCAGCGGCCGGGATTGGCGGTGTCCTGGCGCTTCAGGTAGGTATATTCGGTTTCAGACCAGTTCATGACCTTGTTGCGCATGTTGTCGAGAACGAAATCGCCACGATCGGTGCGGACGGTCAGAACGGCGTGGCCTTCGCCATTCGGCTGCAGAACCACGGTGATCAACAGGTTGGAGGCGGAGAAGCCCTTGTTCATCAGCATCTTGCGCTTCAGGAGCACGAAGTCTTCGCAATCGCCGACCGTGGTGGGATAGGCCCAGCGTTCTTCGACGCCATAGATTTCCATGTCGGTCATCGGCGTGATGGTGGTGTTGACGGTGTAGTTGACGTCGAGCATCGTCTTCCAGCGCTCTTCGGTCAGCTTCATCGGGCCGTTGTCCAGCGAGGTCGGCTGACATTCGCTCTGATAGGTCTGGCAGAATTCATAGTGGCCGATCGGCGGGTTGGCCTTGCCGATGACGCGCATGACGGCGGCCGGCGAGGCGCTTGCCTGATGCGCGAAGGCGCTGACGATGAATGCGATCAGAGTGAAAACGAAACGGTTGTTCTTGTTCATTGCTTGTCTCCCCGTGGTGAGGAGACATTCGCAGGTATATTTTGACCCGGCGGAAATTTGCGAAGCGCAATTTGAGCTTAAATTTCAGCAAATTAGCCGTTGTTTTGAACTGTATTCGAACTAGTTTTTATGCGTCTTTGAAGCAAATTTTATTACAATTTTACGCATCGTGGCTTTAGGTTTTTGGTAGCCATCTAGACCGCTGTATTGACAGCCATTTTCCGCGTGCTGCGGTTTCCGTTTTCGCGTGCGGCCGGCTGGCGACACTTGGCGAAGAGGTGGATTTCCCGTTTTGGGATGGCTGTTTCAGGCTGATACAGGCCGGAAAAAGCGACAAAAAAACTTCAAAAAAACTGCATTTTTTCTGGAAAAAAGTTTTGCGGAGCGGTTTTCGCGCCGTGGATGAACTGGCCAAGGGCGCAACATGATCCGCCGCGCTCATCCCTTTTACCGACTGTGATGGGTCCAGGCCGGTCTGCCGTAGGCGTCAGGGCGTGAAAATGGACGTTCGGTAGGCGAGAAGTGAGAATAAAGCACCTGACGCCAGGAGCGGCTGATGAGCCCGATAGGGCCGAAGACAGCGCATAGCCCGCCAAGGCGCCGTCCGGGAATCTTCGCAATTATGCGATTGGGGCGAGCGCAAAACGCGCCAAAAATGCTGCACGCATTCTTACCGGCGCAAAACCTGCCGTGTCCGGGTGGAATGAGTTAGAGAAATTCGATCAGTGCGTCGGGTGACTGGACGCGGTCGAATTCCACGGCGACGCCTTCCATGAAGTGGCGCACGATCTTGCCGCTCATGTTCTTGCCGAGCTGGACCCGGCTTCCGAGCGGCGGCCGGTTTTCGATCTCGATTGCCGCACCCGACAGGGAAAGGTCGATCAGCCGGCAGGCGACGAGCACGCCATCTTCCAGAACGAGCTGGGCTCTCGCATTGCGAGGTGTCAGGCGGTCGTGGCGGCGGTCTTCCGGCAGGCCGAGCAATTGACGCTTGGCGATCCAGGCGAGCTGCGCTGTGAGTTTTTCCCGCTTGCGCTCCGGCGCGTTGATGGCGATGAGGAAGCCCGATGCGGTGAGCGATGTCACCGTGCCTTCGATCCGGCCGATATGCTGGAGATAGGCGATGACGCGGTCACCGCGGCGGGCAATGCCCGAGCAGGTGAACTGCGCCCTTTCGGCGGTCATCTCGGTCGCGGTGCAATCATATTCTTCATGGTCGGGCAACATCAGGCGGCCGGTGAAGGACACACGGACGGCGTCATCGAGATGAGCTTCCTCAACCGGACGCAGGATTTGGGCGGTGTTGACCGAGCGGGACGAAAACATGGGCAGCGCAATTGTAATGAATGATGACGGTAAATTTCTACCTTGCGCGAGTTAACAGACTGTATTGTTTAACCTCTACAATTTTTCTGATCGGCAATATTGTTGCAGTTCTGACGTATTTTTTTGAGATTCCGGCGCTGTCGGACCTCTCCCGGAGGGGGGAGCGTTGGAACAGGTCCGTTAGCAGCTTTCGGCGCGCAGTGTATCCTCGGCCCCCTTGTTCACCGGAAACCCCGCCGGCGCGATGTCCAGGCGCAGCAGGCGGCTGCTTTTCATGGACAGGCACTGGATGGGCGCGGCGAATTCGTGTCTTGGCCGCTCTGCAACCAGCGCCCCGAGCAACCTTGGGGCGGCGTCGGGATCGGTGCGAAGCGGCAGGAGCAGCATTTCGAATGCCAGCGGTGCGGCGCCATGGCCGTCCTCCGCCTCGACATCGAACACCACGGGCAACTGGTGGTGCAGGATGCCGCGCGCGACGCGGCAGGGGAAGACGGCATTTGCCGGCTGCCACAATTCCGAAAACGGGCGATCCCGCAATTCCCGCCCGAACAGATCGCAAAGACGAGTACCGGCAAGGCGGAAGAACGGCGTGTTCTCTCCCTTGTCCGTGAGGATAAAAAGATCGCCAAGGTGATGTTTCAGTTTTGCTGGATCGAGGTCCTCGCGTCGCGGGGCCGATCGCTTGCCGCGCAGTTCATCCCAATAGGCATATATGTCCAGTCCGGCCATGCTCTTCATAGCATCTCTCCATGTTCGTTTTTGGGACATCATGTCCATCCGAACGTCTGTATCTGGAGGTGTAGCGATTTTCGTGCCAAGTGGATTTATTAAGGTTAACAAAGGGTTGATATTGCCCGATGGCGATAGTCGTGGCATCGGAGCGGCCATGTCGGGGAAAGTTCCGTCAGCACAATTCGATGGCGTCGCCTGTTATTTTAAGGCGGGCCCGCAAGCCGGACCGCCCGCGGCCCGGCGTCCTTGCCGATTGCGGTTTGGGCGTCGAGCGCTTCAAGGGCGGGACGGCTTTTTTTTCGTTCGGGCTTCCTATATTGCTCGGGGAACGCAAAATTCGACCAAGACAGGGATGGGATCATGTCCTATGGGGACGGCGAACAGCCGCCGGTTTCGAAAACGCCGGAGCCGAAAGACGACACGAACAATCCCGTCTTCAACCTGCCATCGCTGCTGGTCGGCATTCTGGCCGCGCTGATCGTCGCTTATGTCGTTCCCGCCTATCTTTTGTCAGAGGAAGGCAATGGCTGGTTCATCTTCACCTTCGGCTTCATTCCGCTGCGTTATGCGGTGCCGTTTTCCCAGCAGGGGCTGGAATGGCTCTGGACGCCGGTGACCTATTCTTTCCTGCATGGCGGCATCGAGCACATTCTCTTTAACGGATTGTGGCTGATGGCCTTCGGCGCGCCGGTTCTGCGCCGGATCGGAACAGTGCGCTTCGTGCTGTTATGGTGCATTTCCGCCGCCGTTTCCGCCTTCGGCCATGCGGCGCTGAACTGGGGCGATGTGACCGTGCTGATCGGGGCGTCGGGTGTCGTTTCGGCGCTGATGGGAGCAGCCTGCCGCTTCGCTTTCCCTGCGCGCGGTGGATATAGCGCCTCCTTCGGGCATCTGATGCCGCGGCAGAGCATTCTTGGGGCGCTTTCCAACCGCACCGTGCTGATCTTCACGCTGATGTGGCTGTTCGGCAATGTGCTGATTGCGGTCGGCGTGCCGCTGTTCGGCGATGTCGGCGGTGAAATCGCCTGGGATGCGCACGTCTTCGGCTTTCTGCTCGGCTTCCTGTTCTTCGGGCTTTTCGATCGACGACTGGCCTGAGCCGATCACGCTCCTTGTCGGCCGTGGCGCAAATTTGCTTTCGCGCGTCCCATCCGGGATTGCATTCATGCGGACCTCAGCGCACGATATCCCATGATTTGCAACCGCCGGGGGAGACTGCGGCGCTGCGTATCGCTGAAAAGAGGAGGAAGGCATGCCAACATTCGTAAAGGATCTTCTCGACCGCAAGGGCCGGGACGTCGTGACTGTCGGTCCGGAGGTCAGCATCGGTGAGGCGGCGGGAACGCTGCACGCGCATAAGATCGGTTCCGTCGTCGTGACCGACGCCGATGGCGTCGTTCTCGGCATCTTCACGGAGCGTGATCTCGTAAAGGCCGTGGCGGGCCAAGGTGCCGCTTCCCTCCAGCAATCCGTGTCGGTGGCCATGACCAAGAATGTCATACGCTGTCATCACAATTCCACCACCGATGAACTGATGGAAATCATGACGGGCGGACGCTTCAGGCATGTGCCGGTTGAAGAGAATGGCCGCCTTGCCGGCATCATTTCCATCGGTGACGTGGTGAAGGCGCGGATCGGCGAGATCGAAGCCGAAGCGGAGCACATCAAGGCCTATATTGCCGGGTGAGTTAGTTCGCGAAGCGTATTACTTCCCTCATTCCTGTTACAAGCACAGGAATGAGGCGAGGGTCTCGCGCATCAGCGGCGGAATGCCTGCTGCATGCGTTCAAGCTCCGGAATGCGGGAGCGCGTTTCCTCATATCCCCGGTTGATCGCTTCGCTGGCGCGATGGAATTCCGAGAGGCCGATATCGTTGATGCGGGGATGCATCATCAGGTCGGGAGGATCGCCCGCCAGGCGCGAGCGCGAAATCCGGTCCTGAATAATGTTAAACGCCTGCACCATGACGCCCGGCAGGCCGGGACGCGGCGGGCTTTCCACCGCCGGTGCTGCGCCGCCATGCGACGGTGAGGCGGCGTGCTTGACCACGGCGGAACGGCCGAAAAGGTCGTAATTCAGATTGACGGCGACGACCAGCGCTTGCTCATAGGCCCGGCAGACCGAAACCGGCACGGGGTTGACGAGCGCGCCGTCTATCAGCGTGCGGCCGTTGCACTGCACGGGTTCGAAGATGCCGGGCAGGGCATAGGAAGAGCGCAGCGCGGTGACGAGATCGCCCTGGTGAATCCAGACCTCGTGGCCGGTGCGCAGTTCCGTCGCGACGGCGATGAAGGGATGGTCGAGGTTTTCGACGCGCAGGCCTTCCAGATGTTCCTGCATGCGTTTGGTCAGCCGCATGCCGCCGAAGAGCCCGCCGCCGCCGATGGTGAGATCGAGCAGGCCGGCAATGCGGCGCATCGTCAGCGAACGGGCGAACTCCTCCAGCTCATCGAGCTTGCCGGCGAGATAACAACCGCCCACCAGCGCGCCGATCGACGTGCCTGCGATCATGCCGATCTTCACACCAGCCTCGTCCAGTGCCCGCAGGACGCCTATATGGGCCCAGCCGCGAGCTGCGCCGCCGCCAAGCGCCAGCGCTATCCGGTGTTTGTCGACGATCTGGGTGACGGGCGGCTCATTGCCGGTGGCTTCGGGATTTCCAGCCGCAAGTTGATTGTGACGATTTCCCCATCCCAACATGACCGCACTCCCTGCCAGTTCCTCAGGCTCCCCTCAAATCCCCGGAGCCCGCTATATTGGTAGCAAATTGGTGCGGCCGATGGAAGGTGGCCGTTTATGTGTCCGAATAGGTTGTGGCCGGATCGAAATGGCGGGTGTCGTCGGTGATCTTCGTGACCGCATCGCCGTTGGAGAGCTCGACGGTACGATAAAAACAGGAGCGGCGGCCGGTATGGCAGGTCGCGTCATGGCCGGCGACGGAGACCTTCAGCCACACGGCGTCCTGATCGCAATCGGTGCGGAATTCCTTCACCGTCTGCAGATTGCCTGACGTTTCGCCCTTCTTCCAGATTTTGTCGCGCGAACGGCTGTAATAGTGGGCGATGCCGGTCTCCAGCGTCAGCGACAGAGCTTCCGCATTCATATGGGCGACCATCAGCAACTCGCCGTCACGGGCATCGGTGACCACGGCGGTGACGAGGCCGTGGGCATCGAATTTCGGCGAAAAAAGACCTGCGTTTTCGAGCACTTCCTTGTCCGCAGGTGCGGACGGAAACGAAATGGACATGGCTACCCCGGGAGAAAAGCGGAAGGTTTCAGAGCGGCGGAGGCAATGGAATCAGTCCGCCACTCCAAAATTTGTCTGGGCATCGGGCTTCTCGGAAACCCGCGCTACACTTTTCGGTCCAGCGCTTAGCGGTTCCGCACCATGGTCATGAAGCGCACCTGTTCGGCCGGATCGTTCTTGAACGTGCCGGTGAAGCTGGTGGTGAGCGTCGTGGAGCCCTGCTTGTTTACGCCGCGCATGGACATGCACATATGTTCGGCGTCGATCATGACGGCCACGCCGCGCGGTTTCAGGGTTTCCTCGATCGATCTGGCGATCTGCGCGGTCATGTTTTCCTGCGTCTGCAGGCGGCGGCCGAAGATTTCGACGACGCGGGCGATCTTCGACAGGCCGAGCACGCGGCCGGCCGGAAGATAGGCGACATGGGCCTTGCCGACGATCGGCACCATATGGTGTTCGCAATGGGAGAAGAAGGGGATGTCGCGCACCAGCACAACATCGTCATAACCGCCGACTTCCTCGAAGGTCGTGCCGAGCACGTCCTGAACGTTCAGCTCATAACCGGCAAAAAGCTCGCGATAGGCCTTGGCGACGCGCTTCGGCGTATCCAGAAGTCCTTCGCGGGCGGGATTTTCTCCTGCCCAGCGCAGAAGAACGCGCACTGCTTCTTCCGCTTCGGCCTGGCTTGGGCGAGCTTCTGCCACGTCGGGTTTTGCGCCAGCGCCGGGGAAATTCTTCACGATCGCATCCATTCCGTCTCTCCCGATGCGGGTAAAGGCCGCACCTGAATTCGTTTTTCATCGCGAACTCATGTTCGCAGTTGCTGCTATCTGGTTGTTTTACAGCATTTTGGCAAGACCGATGCTGTTATTTCGGTATCGGAGCCGTTAATTTCATCACGGCTTGATGTCCAGAAAGCTCGTTAGCATATAATGAGAATGGAGGGCAGGAAAGCTTCACTGCGACAAACGCTGTGTTTGAAAAATTTGACCTGTCCTATTTTTGGGCAATCTCGAGCGCGCCGGGCACCGACGATGGACGACATCTACAATAATCGCATTCTGGACTTTGCCGGGAATATTCCTCTCATCGGCGTTCTTGAGGATGCCGACGCCAGCGCCGAGAAACACTCCCGGCTGTGCGGCTCTAAGCTCAAGGTCTATCTGAAGGTCGAAGGCGGCATCGTGACGGAGTTTTCGCATGAGGTTCGCGCCTGCGCGCTCGGCCAGGCCTCTGCCTCCATCATGGCGCACCACATCATAGGGGCTTCCAGCGGCGAAATCCGGCAGGCGCGGGAAGACATGCTCGCCATGCTGAAACAGGACGGTGAGGGGCCGGCGGGCCGTTTCGAAGACATGCGGGTGCTTCAGCCCGTCCGCGATTTCAAGGCGCGCCACGCCTCTACCATGCTGACCTTCGAAGCGGTGGTCGATGCGCTCGACCAGATCGAGGGGCGGCCGGCTCTCAACGCCGCGGGTTAGGCGATGTGCGGCGAACCGGGCTGCCGGCACCAGCAGACGACGAAAAAAGCGGGCCGATCCCGCAACTGGACAGGCAGCTTTGCCAAAACGCCGGGGCGGCTTCTGGGCGTCGGTTTCATCCGGTTTTATCAGCTCACGCTATCCGGCTTCATCGGGAATTCCTGCCGCCATATCCCCACCTGTTCCGAATATGGCTATGAAGCCATTGCCCGACACGGGCTCTGGGCCGGCGGATGGATGACCCTATTTCGCGTCGCGCGCTGCGGACCGGGAGGCACCAGCGGGCTGGACCCGGTGCCGGAAGCGCTCGGTGGCGGCAGGCGCTGGTGGATGCCCTGTCGTTACTGGAGCCTGCATCGATGAATGACTATGTGGCCCTGCTGCACAGCATCGTGCTAGGCGCGGGCAGGCGGCTCGTCATGGCTGATCTCAGGGCCTTGGCGGAGGAGTTGGGACTTGCCGAATGCAGAACGCTGGTCGCGACTGGAAATCTGGTTTTTCGCGCCGGGGCGGCACCTGTTCGTGAGTTTGAGGACAGGCTGGAGCGCGCCTTCGAAGACCGCTTCGGCAAACATGTCGATATTCTCGTTCGTTCGGGCGGCGACTGGCTGAAACTGGCCGCGGATAATCCTTTCGTCCAGGGCAATCCGCCGGATGTCTGCGTTCGGGTGATGCGGGCGCCGCTGGACAACGGCGTCCTTGAATTGCTGGAGAAATACCGCGGGAGGGAAAAGATCGCTCTTGCCGGCGGCGATCTATGGATCGATTTTTGCGGCAAGCCGAGCGAGAGCAGGCTGCTGTCCGTGCTGACCACCAAAAGGCTCGGTATCGGCACGACCCGCAACGCCAATACGGTCAATGGTCTCGCGCAAATGCTTCGCTGACCTATCCTTCGCCTTTGACTGCAATGGCAAAAGCCTTTATCAGCCTGCCTGTCCGCTTGTCGCGGGCAAATCATTATTCCAACACCACCCGCATTCGTTGGCGGGACTGGATAGGAGAACTATACAATGTCTGAAGCTGTTTCCCTTACATTTCCCGATGGATCCGTGCGCAGCTACCCCGCCGGTACGACCGGCCGCGAGGTCGCCGAATCCATTTCCAAATCGCTTGCCAAGAAGGCTGTCGCCATTGCGCTTGACGGTACCGTGCGCGATTTGTCCGAGACCATCACCGATGGGAAAATCGAGATCGTCACGCGTGAAGACGGCCGTGCGCTGGAACTCATCCGCCACGATGCCGCCCACGTCATGGCCGAAGCCGTGCAGGAGCTCTGGCCCGGTACGCAGGTGACGATCGGCCCTGTCATCGAGAACGGCTTCTATTACGACTTCGCCAAGAACGAACCCTTCACGCCGGAAGATCTGCCGAAGATCGAAAAGCGCATGAAGGAAATCATTCTGCGCAACAAGCCGTTTACACGGGAGGTCTGGTCGCGCGAGAAGGCCAAGGAAGTGTTCGCCGCCAAGGGCGAGAACTACAAGGTCGAGCTGGTCGACGCCATTCCGGAAGGTCAGGACCTGAAGATCTATTATCAGGGTGACTGGTTCGATCTCTGCCGTGGTCCGCATATGGCGTCCACGGGGCAGATCGGCACGGCCTTCAAGCTGATGAAGGTGGCCGGGGCCTATTGGCGCGGTGACAGCAACAATGCGATGCTGTCGCGCATCTACGGCACCGCCTGGGCGACGCAGGAAGAGCTGGACAATTATCTCCACGTGCTGGCCGAAGCCGAAAAGCGCGACCACCGCCGCCTCGGCCGCGAAATGGACCTGTTCCATTTCCAGGAAGAAGGCCCGGGCGTCGTCTTCTGGCACGGGAAGGGCTGGCGGATGTTCCAGACGCTGACGGCCTATATGCGCCGCCGGCTCGCCAATACCTATCAGGAAGTCAATGCACCACAGGTGCTGGACAAGTCGCTGTGGGAAACCTCCGGTCACTGGGGCTGGTATCAGGAAAACATGTTCGCGGTGAAATCCGCCCATGCCTTCACCCATCCCGATGACGAGGAAGCCGATCAGCGCGTGTTTGCCCTGAAGCCGATGAACTGCCCGGGTCACGTTCAAATCTTCAAGCATGGCTTGAAGTCTTACCGCGAAATGCCCGTCCGTCTTGCGGAATTCGGCACCGTGCATCGTTATGAAGCTTCCGGTGCTCTGCACGGCCTGATGCGCGTTCGCGGCTTCACGCAGGACGATGCGCATGTCTTCTGCACGGAAGAGCAGATGGCGGCGGAATGCCTGCGCATCAACGACCTCATCCTGTCCGTCTACGAGGATTTCGGTTTCAGCGAAGTCGTCGTCAAGCTCTCCACGCGTCCGGAGAAGCGCGTCGGTTCCGACGATCTGTGGGATCGCGCCGAAAGCGTGATGATGGATGTTCTGAAGACCATCGAGGAACAGTCCGAAGGCCGCATCAAGACCGGCATCCTGCCGGGCGAGGGCGCGTTCTACGGGCCGAAGTTCGAATATACGCTGAAGGACGCCATCGGCCGTGAATGGCAGTGCGGCACGACGCAGGTGGACTTCAACCTGCCGGAACGTTTTGGTGCCTTCTATATCGACCAGAACTCGGAGAAGACCCAGCCTGTCATGATCCACCGCGCTATCTGCGGCTCGATGGAGCGTTTCCTCGGCATTCTCATCGAGAACTTCGCCGGCCATATGCCGCTGTGGTTTGCGCCGCTTCAGGTCGTGGTTGCGACGATTACCTCGGATGCAGATGATTACGGCCGCGAAGTCGCCGAAGCGCTGCGCGAAGCGGGCATGGCGGTCGAGACCGACTTCCGCAACGAGAAGATCAACTACAAGATCCGCGAGCATTCGGTGACCAAGGTTCCGGTCATCATCGTCTGCGGACGGAAAGAGGCGGAAGAGCGCACCGTCAACATCCGCCGTCTCGGTTCGCAGAACCAGACGCCGATGTCGCTGGAAGATGCGATTACGAGCCTTGTGGACGAAGCGACGCCGCCGGATGTGAAGCGCAAGCTTGCGGCGAAGAAGCAGGTTGCGTGAGAAATGATAACGGCCCCTTCGGGGGCCGTTTTTGTTTTTGGGCGAAGTCCCGAAAGCTCTCTTCCGTCATGCTCGGGCCTGTCCCGAGCATCTGCAACGTCTCGATTGAATTGGACGTGCTTAGATCCTTGGGACAAGCCCACTGCTGTCCGGTTTAAATTTGGTGGACATGGCGCACGGTGTTGATTCTACTCGTATTCGAGCGTTTGGCGACGATCT
>NZ_JBNWBW010000020.1:0-111672 GCF_053522725.1 Agrobacterium sp. 16-172Ci | reverse complement strand
TTGCTCCTCTTTCGTGTCCGAGATCGTCGCCAAACGCTCGAATACGAGTAGAATCAACACCGTGCGCCATGTCCACCAAATTTAAACCGGACAGCAGTGAGCCTGTCCCGAGCATCTGCTACCTATCGATTTTATGCGACGCTGGCAGATCCTCGGCACAAGGCCGAGGATGACGTCGAGATAGAGGCAAGGTGTGTAGTCAGCCTTAGCTTCCCTCTATTCTAGCGACACCGAACTTACACAATACCGCCGCTGCCGCCGACCGAAGCAGGCCGTTGCGCCGCCACCCGCTTGCGATAGCCGCTCGCACGATAAGTCGCGACCGGATCGATAGCGCCGCCTGCCAATTGCCGGGCCTGAGCAAGAATGGGTTCCACATCGGTGCGATAGGCCCGCTTCAGCATATCGGAAGCCATCAGCGCATCATTATCCTGCTGGTAGCCGTCGAGGGCCGCGCGATCCACCAGCAGCGCCTGCGCATAGGCGCGGCGGATTTCGTTGGCGCTGGAGATCAGGCTTTCGATCGGGTCCGTCACATTGTGCGACTGGTCGATCATATGGGCGGGATGGAAACCCTTCACGCCGCGATATTCGGCATCCACCAGCTCGTTGAAAACGAGGAACAGGCGGTATGGCTCGATTGAGCCGGCATCCAGATCGTCATCGCCATATTTGCTGTCGTTGAAATGGAAACCGCCGAGCTTGCCGAACTGGATGAGTCGGGCGACGATCATTTCGATATTGGTGTTCGGCGCATGGTGGCCGAGGTCGACGAGGCAGAAGGCCTTTTCGCCGAGCGTATTGGCAATGAGGTAATTGGTGCCCCAGTCCTGCACGACGGTCGAATAGAAGGCCGGCTCGTACATCTTGTGTTCGGAAAAGATGCGCCAGTCATCCGGCAGCGCCTTGTAGATATCGGCCATGGCGGCAAGATAACGCTCGAAACTTCTGGTGAAATTGCTCTGGCCGGGGAAGTTCGAACCATCGCCCACCCACACCGTCAGCGCCTTCGAGCCGATGGCATTGCCGATTTCGATACATTCGATGTTGTGCTCGACGGCCTGCCGGCGCGTGGCGGCATCCGTGTGGCTGAGCGAACCGTATTTGTAGGAATGGCTCTGGCCGGGCGCATCCGAAAACGTGTTGGAATTCATGGCGTCGAAGCCGAGACCCAGCGCATCGGCATGGGCTTTCAATCGCTTCGGGTCTTCCTTGTCCCACGGAATATGCAGGGAAACGTTGGGCGTCGCCCGTGTCAGCTGGTTGATGACGGCGCAATCATCCAGCTTGTCGAAAATGCCGCGCGGCTCGCCCGTGCCGGGAAAACGGGCAAAACGGGTGCCGCCGGTGCCAACGCCCCAGGAAGGCACGGCGACGAAAAATTCCGCGACCTTGGCCGTAACGGCCTCGATATCGATATTGCGGCGCGCAAGCTGGTTGCCCAGCGCCTGATAATCATCCTTCAGCGCGTGAGCACGCTTGTCGTTTTCCGCCGCGATCACATCGGCAGCGATTTTTGTCTCGGTCATCTCTTCCTCCCAGGCAATGAACACAACAGGTGCTTCGGCCCGCGACGCCACCACCCCGTCATTCCGGCCTTGAGCCGGAATGACGAAGGTGGGACTTTCGCCACTTCTCAAAGCATCGTGTCTTTTTATATGTCGATATCCACCGACACCCTACCGCGTAAAACTTTGCGCATTACCGGCATCGACATTGATGATGTTGCCGGTGGACTTGGCGGAGGCGTCGGACGCCAGGAAGTAGATCGCCTCGGCGATATCTTCCGGGAAGACATTGAGCTTCAGCATCGAGCGCTTGCGGTAATGTTCCTCCAGATCGGTCACTTCGATCTTGGAAGAGGCCGCGCGCTGCTCGCGCCACTCGCCGCTCCAGATTTTAGAACCGCGCAGCACGGCATCGGGATTGACGGTGTTAACGCGAATGCCGGCTTCCGCTCCTTCGAGGGCGAGGCAACGGGCCAGATGAATTTCCGCAGCCTTGGCCGTGCAATAGGCGGAGGCATTGGGCGAGGAAGCGAGACCGTTTTTCGAGGCGACGAACACCACGTTGCCGCCGAGATTCTGACGCCGCAGCAGCCGGAACGCTTCCCGCGAAACGAGGAAATAGCCGGTGGCAAGAATGTCGATATTCTTGTTCCACATGGCAAGCGTCGTGTCTTCCACCGGCGCGGAGGAAGCTATGCCAGCATTGGAGACGAGAATATCCACGCCGCCGAATTCCACGCTCGCTTCCGCGAAGGCTGCGATGACGGCATCCTCTTTCGTCACATCAAGCTTGACGGTACGCACCGAGTCAGTGCTGTAGCGCTTGACGAAATCGGCCTTGGCGGCTTCCAGCGCCGCTTCGTCAATATCCGCCAGAACCACGCAGGCGCCCTCCCCCGCCAGCCTTTCCGCCGTCGCCCGGCCGATACCGCCAGCACCGCCGGTGACGAAGGCCACCCGGCCGGCAAGGCTCTTCGGCTTCGGCATGCGCTGAAGTTTTGCCTCTTCCAGCAGCCAATATTCGATATCGAAAGCCTCCTGCTCCGGCAGGCCCTGATATTCGGACACGGTGGAAGCACCACGCATGACGTTGATGGCGTTGACGTAAAATTCGCCGGCGATGCGGGCAGTGGCCTTGTCCTTGGCGAAGGACAACATGCCAACGCCGGGGATCAGGAAAATCACCGGATTCGGATCGCGCATCTTCGGCGAATTGTCGTGGCGGCAGGCCTCGTAGTAGCGGGTATAATCGGCGCGGTAAGCTTCAAGCGCCTTGTCGAGACCCGCCGTCAGCGCGTCCACATCCGGCTTCGCCGTATCGAGATCGAGGATCAGTGGGCGGATTTTGGTGCGCAGGAAGTGATCCGGGCAGGATGTGCCGAGTGCGCCGAGCGGCTTCAGGTCCTTCGAGTTGACGAATTCGAGAACCGCCTCCTGATCGTCGAAATGGCCGAGCTTGCGTTCCTCACGGCCGATGCGGCCACGGATTTCCGGCATCAGCCGGGCGGCGATGGCGCGGCGTTCGGCAACGGGCAGGCTCTTCGCCACCGCGCCGCCAAAAATCGTCTTGCCTTCGGTCTTGGCCGCAAACCATTCGATCGCCTTGTTGATGATGGCAAGCGTCAGTTCGTAACACGCCTTGGCGTCATTATCCCATGTGAAGAGACCATGGCTTTCCAGCACGACACCCTTGGCCTTAGGGTTGGCCTTGACGAAAGCTTCGAGATCGAGACCGAGCTGGAAACCCGGGCGACGCCAGGGCAGCCAGCCGATATCGTCACCGAAAATCTGCTGCGTCAGCTCTTTCGAATTCTTCGAAGCGGCAATGGCGATGATTGCATCGGGATGCATATGGTCGACATGATCGTAAGGCACGAAACCGTGCAGCGGCGTATCGATGGAAGCCGCGCGCGGATTGAGGTTGAAGGTACAATGCGGCAGGAAACCGACCATGCGGTCTTCATCCGCAACGCCCTTGTAAATGCCCTTCAGCGCTTCCAGCTTGTCGAGATAAAGCGTCGCAAAACCATCGAGCTTGATGGTGCCGACATCGCCGCCGGAGCCCTTCACCCACATGACGCGGACCTTCTCGCCCGTCAGCGGATCGGTCTCAAGCACCTTTGCAGATGTGTTTCCACCGCCATAATTGGTGATGCGCTTGTCGGCACCGAGCAGATTGGAACGATAAAGCAGCTTGCCCGGCTCATCGAGCGTTCTGGCATAGGCATCGTCCCAACGGCTTTCGAGAAGGCGGGATTTTCCCGTCATGTCTTCCTCCCAATATCTGTCTGCATTCGCGGAGCCGATAGCGGCCCGCCTCCTTTAATGGCAGATATCGCGCATCCAAAAGCACAATGTCAATCAAAAACGATCACAAATTTTCATGTTGCAGCGCGATATTGATTAATTTGATCGTTCTTGATTGACAACATAAAGAGATTGCGAATAATCACGATCAGGAGGACCCCATGCACGAACGCGAACGCCATCGCATCATCTTGAGCGCCACACAGGAAAAAGCTGTCGTGACGGTGCAGGATATTGCCGAACTGACGGATGCGTCGGAAGCGACGATCCGCCGGGATATCGCCTCGCTGCATGTTCAGGGCAAGTTGCGCCGCGTGCGCGGCGGGGCGGAAGCGGTGCATCCGCCGCAGCTCGGCAATCTGGCCGCGCGGCCGTTCCGGGTGTCCGAATCGGTCAACATCGACAAGAAACGCGCAATTGCGCGCAAGGCCGTCGATCTGTGCCACGATGGCGATGCGATCATCCTGAATGGCGGCACGACGACATTCCAGATGGTGCACTACATGGCGGCGCGCCGCCTGCAAGTCATGACCAATTCTTTCGCCATTGCCGAGCATCTGGTCAAACATTCCAAATGCAATGTCAGCGTGCCGGGCGGCGCGATCTATCGCGACCAGAGCCTTATCCTGTCGCCTTTCGAGAATGATGCGATCCGCAATTTTTATGCGCGGCGGATTTTTCTCGGTGCGCAGGGCGTGGGTGCGCTCGGCATCATGGAATCCGACGCGCTGGTTATCCAGAGCGAGCAGAAGCTGATGCGACAGGCGGAAGAGCTGATCGTGATGGTCGATTCTTCGAAATTCAGAAAGCGTTCCAGCCTCATTTTATGCCCGCTCGAAAATGTCTCGACCATCATTACCGATGACGGGATTTCCGACGAGGCGGCGAGGATGGTGGAAGATGCCGGCGTGGAATTGCTGGTCGTCGGCGCGGTGAGGGATGGCAAGACAGCCGCCCCGCCGGATGAAGAGGATTCTTCTTCGGTCGCCTGAGGAGCACCGGAGAGAGGAAAAAGGTTCAAAACGGGAGGAAAAGGGACATGAAACTTACACGCAGAACATTGACGAGCGCACTGGTGCTTGGCGCGGCGCTCTCCGTCACAGGGCTGGGCAGCGTTGCCCAGGCCGCCGATGTGAAGATCGCACTGGTGGTCAAATCGCTCGGCAACGGCTTTTTCGAAGCCGCCAACAAGGGCGCGCAGGAGGCCGCAAAGGACCTCGGCGGCGTCGAGATCATCTATACCGGTCCGACCAGCACCACGGCGGAGGGCCAGATCGAAGTCATCAATTCGCTGATCGCGCAGGGCGTCGATGCCATCGCCATTTCCGCCAACGATCCCGACGCCGTGGTTCCGGCGCTGAAAAAGGCGGCGCAGCGCGGCATCAAGGTCATCTCCTGGGATTCCGGTGTTGCGCCGGAAGGCCGCATTCTCCAGCTCAACCCCTCGTCCAACGCGCTGATCGGCAAGATGTGCCTGCAGCTCGCCGCATCGCATCTGGAAGGCGGCAAGGGCGATTTCGCCATTCTTTCGGCCACCACCACCTCCACGAACCAGAATATCTGGATCGACGAGATGAAAAAGCAGCTGAAGGATTTCCCCGGCCTCAACCTTGTCACCACGGTTTACGGTGACGATCTGGCCGACAAGAGCTACCGCGAAGCGCAGGGCCTGCTTTCCTCGCAGCCGAATGTGAAGGTCATCGTCGCGCCGACAACGGTTGGCGTTCTCGCCGCCTCGCAGGCCGTGAAGGATGCGGGCAAGATCGGTCAGGTCTATGTGACGGGCCTTGGCCTGCCGTCTGAAATGGCCGGCGCCATCAAGTCGGGCGCCACCAAGGAATTCGCCATCTGGAACCCGATCGACCTCGGTTACTCCGCCACCCAGATCGCCTATCGCCTGGTGAAGGGCGAAACCGATGGCAAGCCGGGTTCGGAAATCGAAGCCGGCCGCATGGGCAAGATCAAGGTTGGCGAGAACAGCGAAGCGGCGATGGCCGATCCGTTTGTTTATGACGCGAAGAATATCGATCAGTTCTCGAAGATTTTCTGATCTTGAGAAGTGACGGCAGTGTGCGGAGGGCACCCCCCTCTGCCCTGCCGGGCATCTCCCCCTCAAGGGGGGAGATCAGCCAGATTATAACACTCGCTTACTCTCAACTTTAGTGATGGCCTCAACGGTGCCGCATATCGATCTCCCCCCTTGAGGGGGAGATGCCCGGCAGGGCAGAGGGGGGTGCCCTTCACCGCTTCAATCAAACTGACCGGTAAGACGGATGATGCGTATCGAAACGAAAATTTTAGATGTCGTCGAGGCTTCAAATTCAACGCCCATTCTGGAAATGCGCGGCATCAGCCAGATATTCCCCGGCGTCAAAGCGCTGGATGGCGTCGATATCGCGCTTTATCCCGGCAAGGTCACCGCGCTGATCGGCGAGAACGGTGCTGGTAAATCCACGCTCGTCAAAATCCTCACCGGCATCTATCGCCCCAACGAAGGCGAAATCCTTCTCGATGGCCAGCCCGTCCATTTTCACAGCGCACAGGACGCCATCGATGCCGGCGTGACCGCCATTCATCAGGAAACCGTGCTGTTCGACGAGCTTTCCGTCGGCGAAAACATCTTCCTCGGCCATGCGCCGAAGGGTCGTTTCGGTCTGATCGACTGGAAGACCATCAACACGCGCGCCAGAACCCTGCTGGAACAACTGGAAAGCACCATCGATCCGACGATCCGGCTGAAGGACCTGTCCATCGCCCAGCGCCATCTCGTCGCCATCGCCCGCGCGCTTTCGGTCGAGGCGCGCATCGTCATCATGGACGAACCGACGGCCGCCCTTTCCCGCAAGGAAATCGACGATCTCTTTCGCATCGTCGAAAACCTGAAGCGGCAAGGCAAGGCGATCCTTTTCATCAGCCACAAGTTCGACGAGGTCTATGAGATCGCCGAGAACTACGCCGTGTTCCGCGACGGCAGGATGGTTGGAGCGGGCAATCTCACCGCCACGCCGCAGGACGAGATCGTGCGGCTGATGGTTGGCCGCGACGTGACGAACGCCTTTCCCAAGCAGGCCGTCACACTTGGTCCGACGGTTCTTTCGGTGCGCGATTATTCGCATGAGACGGAATTCCGCGATATTTCGCTCGAACTGCGCAAGGGCGAGATTCTCGGCCTCTACGGGCTGATCGGCGCCGGCCGCTCCGAGCTTTGCCAGTCGTTGTTCGGCATTACCCGGCCGGCTTCAGGGCAGGTATCGCTGGAAGGCCAGCCGCTTTCCATCCGATCACCGGAAGACGCGATCCGCGCCGGCATTGTTTATGTGCCGGAGGAGCGCGGCCGCCACGGGCTGGCGCTCGACATGCCGATCTATCAGAACATGTCCCTGCCATCGCTTACGCGCACGTCGCGCAAGGGATTTCTGGCAGCCGCCAATGAATTTGCGCTGGCGCGCAAATATGCCTCGCGGCTCGATCTGCGCGCGGCCGCCCTTTCGGTGCCGGTCGGCACGCTTTCAGGCGGAAACCAGCAGAAGGTGGTGATCGGCAAGTGGCTCGCCACCCAGCCCAAGGTCATCATTCTCGATGAACCCACCAAAGGCATCGATATCGGCTCCAAGGCCGCCGTGCACGGCTTCATCAGCGAGCTTGCCGCCGAGGGGCTTTCCATCATCATGATTTCATCCGAACTTCCCGAAATCCTCGGCATGTCCGACCGCGCCATCGTCATGCGCGAAGGCCTGATGGCGGGCCAGTTCGAACGCGCCGATTTTTCTCCGGAAAAGCTGGTGCGCGCCGCCACCGGCAATGCCTGAGAGGGGCAACCATATGCAACGTCTACTTAAAAATCGCGAATGGCTGCTGGCGGGCATCATCATCATCATGATCGCCGGTTTTGCGCTGCGCGCGCCCGGTTTCAGCCGGCCCGGCAATCTCGTCAATATCTTCAACGATACCTCCATCCTCATCATTCTGGCGCTTGGCCAGATGGCGGTCATTCTCACCAAATCCATCGATCTTTCGGTTGCCGCCAATCTCGCCTTCACCGGCATGGCGGTGGCGATGACCAATGCCGCCTTTCCGGGTATTCCTCTGCCGCTTCTCATCGTCATGGCGGTCGGCATCGGCGCGTTTCTCGGCTCGCTCAACGGCTTGCTGGTCTGGTGGCTCGGCATTCCGCCCATCGTCGTCACGCTTGGCACACTCACCATCTATCGCGGCATGGCCTTTGTGCTGTCCGGCGGCGGCTGGGTGAATGCGCACCAGCTTTCCCCCACCTTCCTCAACGTGCCGCGCACCATGATCCTCGGCATGCCCGTACTTTCATGGGTGGCGATCCTCATCATCGCCGGCGCATGGCTGGTGCTCAGCCGCACCTCCTTCGGGCGCTCCGCCTATGCGTCGGGCGGTAATCCGAGTGCCGCCGTCTATGCGGGCATCGATGTCGGCCGGACGCGCTTCTTCGCCTTCGTGCTCTCGGGCGCGCTCGCCGGTCTCGCCAGCTATCTCTGGGTATCGCGTTATGCGGTTGCCTATGTCGATATCGCCGCCGGTTTCGAGCTGGACAGCGTGGCGGCGAATGTGATCGGCGGCATCTCGATTGCCGGCGGCATCGGCTCGGTCGCGGGTGCGGTGCTCGGCGCGTTGTTCCTCGGCGTCATCAAGAACGCCCTGCCCGTCATCGGCATTTCGCCCTTCGCGCAGATGGCGATTTCCGGCGTGGTGATCGTGCTCGCCGTCGTCTTCAACGCCCGCGCCGAAGCGCGAAAAGGCCGTATCATCCTGCGTGACCGCGCAGCAAGCGATCAGGCCAGGGAGGCCGCAGCATGAGCACCATGCCTCAACCAGCGCAGAATCCGCGCATCATTCCAGACAAGCTCGGCACGCCGATACGCCGCATCATGGCCAGTTGGGAAGTGCTGCTGCTTGGCGTTGCGATCCTCATCTTCATCGCCAATTCGCTGGCCTCGCCCTATTTCCTCAATGCCTGGAACCTGTCGGACGCGACCTTCAACTTCACGGAAAAGGCGATCATCGCCTTCGCCATGGCGCTGCTGATCATCGCCGGTGAAATCGATCTTTCCGTCGCCGCCATCATCGCGCTCGCCTCCACCGCCATGGGTGCGGCAGTGCAGATGGGCGTCGGCACACCCGGCCTCGTCGCCATCGGCATCGGCACCGGGCTTTTGTGCGGAGCTTTCAACGGCTTTCTGGTCGCGGGGCTGAAGCTGCCGTCCATCGTCGTCACCATCGGAACGATGAGCCTGTTTCGCGGCATTTCCTACATGGTGCTGGGTGATCAGGCCTATGGCAAATATCCCGCCGATTTTGCCTATTTCGGTCAGGGTTACGTTTTCTGGGTGATTTCTTTCGAATTCGTGCTGTTCATCGCCATGGCGATCCTCTTCGCCATTCTGCTGCACGCCACCAATTTCGGCCGGCAGGTCTATGTGATCGGCAACAACCCCTTCGCCGCCCGTTTCTCCGGCATACCCGTCGAGCGGGTGAAGTTCATCCTGTTCCTGCTCACCGGCCTGATGAGCGGCATCGCCGCCGTCTGCCTCACATCGCGGCTCGGCTCCACCCGCCCGTCTATCGCTCAAGGGTGGGAGCTTGAGGTGGTGACAATGGTGGTGCTGGGCGGCGTCTCCATTCTCGGCGGCTCCGGCACCATCGCAGGCGTCGTCATTGCCGCTTTCGTCATGGGCCTCGTCACCTTCGGGCTCGGTCTTCTGAATGTGCCGGGCATCGTCATGTCGATCTTTGTCGGTCTGCTGCTCATCGTAACCATCGCCATCCCCATCGTTGTCCGTCGCCTTCGCGCCATGAGAAGTTAAGCCATGCCGGAACTTGAAAAACACGCCTTCAAGATGAAACTCTTTGCCGGAAAAGAGGCCGAATATAAAAAGCGACATGACGAGATATGGCCCGAACTGGTGGCGCTGCTGCGCGACGCGGGTGTGAGCGATTACTCCATCCATCTCGACCCGGAAACCAACATCCTGTTCGGCGTGTTGACGCGCCCGAAGAACCACGGCATGGCGGCTTTGCCCGAACATCCCGTGATGAAGAAATGGTGGGCGCATATGGCTGATATCATGGAGAGCAATGCCGATAATTCACCCGTTGTAAAAGACCTGGTGACGGTGTTCCATCTGCCATGAGCGACATCATCAGACCGAGCCGGGTCGCGGTTATCGATATCGGCAAGACCAATGCCAAAGTAGTCGTCATCGACACCGGCAGCGGAGAGGAAATTGCCGGCGAGAAGCGGACGAACCCCGTTCTCCGCGATGGCCCCTACCCACATTACGATGTGGAGATGCTTTGGCGCTTCATTCTTGCCGCTCTTCAGCGTTTCGGCCAGAAGCCCGGTTTCGATGCGATTTCGATCACCACCCATGGCGCTTCTGCAGCGCTTCTCGATGCGAACGGCGATCTCGCCATGCCGGTGCTCGATTATGAACACGGCTATCCCGCCGCCATTGAAGAAGCCTATCGCGGCATCAGGCCCGATTTTGCCGAGACCGGCTCGCCACAGCTTCCCGTCGGGCTGAACCTTGGCGCGCAAATCCATTTCCAGAAAGCGGCCTTTCCGGACGATTTCTCCAGAGTGCGCAGCATCGTCACCTATGCGCAATATTGGGCGGGACGGCTGACGGGTATTCAGGCCACGGAAACGACCTCGCTCGGCTGCCATACGGATCTCTGGAATCCACGCCGGAGAAGTTTCTCCTCGCTCGTCGCGCGTCTCGGTATCGAACATTTGATGGCGCCGGTCCGCTCCGCTTTCGATGTGCTGGGAACAATTCGCCCGTCGCTGGTGCTGGAAACCGGTCTTTCGCCGCATATGCCGGTCTATTGTGGCATCCACGATTCCAACGCATCGCTCCTGCCGCATCTTCTGCGCCGCGACGGAGATTTTTCGGTCGTCTCCACCGGCACCTGGGTGGTGAATTTCGCCATCGGCGGCGCGGCGGGCGCGCTCGACCCCACCCGGGACACACTCCTGAATGTCGATGCTTTCGGCCGTCCCGTTCCCTCGTCCCGCTTCATGGGCGGCAGGGAGTACGAAATGCTGGCGCAGCAATTCGGGACAGTGGAAGACGAAGCGATAGACGCGGCTCTCGGCAGCGTGGTTGCCAGGGGCACGATGCTGCTGCCGAGCGTCGTCAGCGGCTCCGGCCCATTTCCGGACAAGGCGGCGCGCTGGATCGGCGAAGCCACGGCCACGGCCGCGGAACGGCACGCAGCGGCGTCGCTTTATCTCGCCCTGATGACGGAATGCAGCCTCTCGCTCATCGGGCGGAAAGGTCCGATCCTTGTGGAAGGCCCCTTCGCCAGCAACACCCTTTATCTGAAGGCGCTGGCCGGCTTTGCAGAGACCGAAGTAACGGCGGTCGAAGGGTCGACGGGCACCAGCGCCGGTGCGGCCCTGCTCACCGGCATCAAGCCACTTGCCGGTCGCGAGCGCCATTTCACGCCACACGACATTCCCGGCCTCTCCTCTTACCGCAATGCCTGGCGAGGCCACATGGCTTGATGCGAAACGCAAAATGCGGCCGAACGCTCGGCCGCATTTTGATTTTGCAGAAGGATCAGCCCTTGATGAAGGCCAGAAGATCGGCGTTCAGCACATCGGCATTGACGGTGAGCATACCGTGCGAGAAGCCGGGATAGGTCTTCAGCGTGCCGTTTTTCAACAGCTTAACCGATTTCAGCGCGGAGTCGGCAATCGGCACGATCTGGTCGTCTTCGCCATGCAGCACCAGTGTAGGAACGCTGATATTCTTCAGGTCTTCGGTCTGGTCGGTTTCCGAGAAGGCCTTGATACCGTCATAATGGGCCTTTGCGCCGCCCATCATGCCCTGACGCCACCAGTTCTGGATAACGCCTTCATGAACGGTCGCGCCATCGCGGTTGAAGCCATAGAACGGGCCGGCCGGCACATCGCGGAAGAACTGTGCGCGGTTTGCGGCGAGCGACGAGCGGAAGCCGTCAAAAACCTCCATCGGCAGGCCTTCCGGATTGGCCTCGGTCTTGAGCATCAGCGGCGGCACGGCGGAAACGAGAACCGCCTTGGCGACACGGCCGGCGGGTTCGCCATGTTTTGCGACATAACGGGCGACTTCGCCGCCACCGGTGGAGTGGCCGATATGGACGGCGTTCTTCAGATCGAGGGCCTCAACGACGGCAAAGGCGTCGGCGGCGTAGTGATCCATGTCATGACCGTCGGCGACCTGGGCGGAACGGCCGTGGCCACGGCGGTCATGGGCGACGACGCGAAAACCCTTGGAAACGAAGAACAGCATCTGCGCATCCCAGTCATCGGACGAGAGCGGCCAGCCATGGTGGAACATGATCGGCTGGGCATCCTTCGGGCCCCAGTCCTTGTAGAATATTTCGGTTCCGTCTGTCGTCTTAACAAAGCCCATGATCGTTACTCCTTCGGTTGCGTTGGCATCTGCGGCACAGCCTGTTGTGCGCCGGTTTGATGGAGGGATGATGACGCAGGATAACGGTTGCAACAATTGCAACAATAATTGGCAATGAATTGCTGTTTATGAAATTATCTTCTCGACCCGCATACCATTCCGGCACACGTGTCGACCCGCTCCGCGCCCTCATGCAAGGGTGAGAACGGGGATGACCGGCGGAGGGTTCCGTGAATTCGGTGCGGCCTCAGTCTACCTCGGGATCGTATTCCCTCGGGCTCTCGTCTTTGGAGAACAGGACACAGGGTCCGCGTGAACCGCGTGGATCATAGGCATATCCCTTGGCGGTCAGCGCCTGCATGATATCGCGAACCCCGGCGAGACCGTAAAGATGGTCGTGCAGTTCGACGAATATCCGCTCCACGCCGGTCAGATCGGCCCTGCCGAGCAGATCGCGTTCCGCACCCTCGATATCCATCACGAGCGCGGTGATGCCCCGGCTGGCGATAAATTCATCGATATTGGCGGAAGAAATTTCGATGCGTTTTTCATAGGGGCCCTGATTTTCGTCCATGGACGACATCCAGAGATCCCTGCGGACGTAAAAAGGATAGGAGCTCGGCTCATCGGCGGTGAGAAGCCCCTGCGAAAACACGACATTGCCGCGGCAATTGGCCTTGATCACCCGCTCTGCCAGCGCCGCGGTGGAGGGGTTGGCCTCGAAGGCCCAGACGGAAACATCCTCGATGCCGGCAATGATCGAGGTGATGATCCCGATACCGGAGCCCAGCTCCAGTACGCGATCGCCGGGCTTGATGGCTTTCAGGACGCTGCGGGCCTCTTTCGCCTCATAGCTGCCGTCGGTCAGCGCCTGCCAGATGACCGGCGACACCTCATCGGAAGAGAGGGGAAGGGCAACTCCATGCACGTCCAGTATTTCCATGTCTCAAGCCTTTTCGCAAAACCCGGCCGCTTTGTCGCAATGATCCCATACCGACCGGGAATGCTCTACAGCATCGTTGCGGCAACCGGTATCGGTTTTCGCAAGCAACGCTATGACGTGGTAAAAATTCAAGATACGGCCGGCGCCAAAACAGGCGCGTCTCAGACGGAACTCCAGGCCACAAGCTCCCTGGCCGGCAACGGCCTGCTGATCAGATATCCCTGAACCTGATCGCAGCCCAGACGCCTGACGCATTCATATTGCTCTTCCGTCTCGATACCTTCCGCAATCGTCGTCATCCGCAGACTGCGGCCGACACCGACCACGAATTCCACGATCGCGAGCGCGTCGTGGTCGCTGGTGATATCGCGCAGGAACGAGCGGTCGATCTTGATCTTGTCGAAGGGCACGCCGCGCAAATTGGCGAGCGATGAATAACCTGTCCCAAAATCATCCATGGCGATCTGGATGCCGACGGCCTTCAGGCGCGACAGCGTGTTGATCGTCTGGTCGCTCTTGTTAAGCAGGATCGATTCGGTGATTTCAAGCTCGAGCCGGCTGGGTTCCAGCCCGCTTTTCTCAAGCGCGCCCATGACGTTCTGGATGAGGTTGGTACTGTGGAACTGAACCGGCGACAGATTGACCGCCACCTTCATGTCCTCGTCCCAACCCATCGCCTCGCGGCAGGCGGTCTCCATCACCCATTTTCCGAGCGAATGGATGAGACCGGTTCTTTCCGCAACGGGAATAAACACGCTGGGCGGCACATCGCCCCGTACGGGATGTTTCCAGCGCAGCAACGCCTCGAAGCCGCAAAGCTTGCGTGTCTGGGTCGCCACCTGCGGCTGGTAATAGACTTCCATCTCGTCGTTCTGCAACGCGGTCTGCAGATCGGCCTCGAAGGACTTTTTCTCGGTCAGCTGCTTTTGCATGCGGACCTTGAAAACGCTCGCCCGGCCGGGGCCGATGGCTTTCGCCTCATAAAGCGCCAGATCCGCGCGCTTGAACAATTCATCCGCGTCGACGGCGCCGTGCGATATGGCGATGCCGATGCAGGTGCCGATTTTGACCTCCTGCTCGCCCAGCTGGTAGGTGCGGCTGATCTGGTCGATGAGCTTGGTGGCAAGACGCCGGGCGGCATCCTCGTTCAGATCGTCGGAGACGACGGCAAATTCGTCGCCGCCCAGACGGCAGACCATGTCATAATCGCCGCCGATGCCCGAGAGACGCTGCGCCACGGCCTGAAGCAGCGCATCGCCGGCATCGTGGCCGAGCGTGTCGTTGACGTCCTTGAACCCGTCGAGATCGAGCAGGAGGATGGCTGTCGTTCCCGTCCCGCCGAAGGATCGGCGCAACCTCTCGATCAGTTCCTGCCGGAACAGCGCGCGGTTCGGCAGTCCCGTCAGCGCGTCGTGATAGGCGTCGTGTTCGAGCCGAACATTTTTAGCCTGCAATTCCAGCGTCGCGGCGCGCAGATCGTCCGTCAGGCCGCGCATGCTTTTCTGCGCGCGGTTCAGGAGATCATTCTGGCGAAGCAGCAATATGACAAGCGCGATACCGCACAGGATCAGGCCGCCCGCCAGCGCGGTATAGACGATATGCAGCTTGCGCACATCCTCATGGGCCGTATCGATCAGATTGACGTCATAAGCGACGGAAGACGAGGCAAGCGTCGTCATCGGCGCGTCGAGCGCGCTCATCGTTGCCAGCAGATCCGGAACTTCGGCCGGATCGAGGGTGTTCACCCGCTGCTCGAGACGGGCCAGAACGGCATCGAGGCGGGTTACGAGATCCCGCCACTGCTGTTTTTCATTGATGAAGGCCCCGAGATTGCCCTGCTTCAAAAGCTCGAGGCGGCTCAGCATGATGTCCAGGCGCAGTTGCAGCTCATCCCGGTCGATCTTGCCGGGATTGAGCGCGAACACGGCCAGCTTGTTCTGGAGGCGCAGATATTCGGCTACGGTCTGGCTGACGGCCCAGGAATCATTGTAGCGGGCGAATTTCTGCAGAGCGGTCTGCCGCTCGGCAATGACGAAAGCGATATAGCCCGTTGCCAGGACGAAGCAACAGATGATCACCGCCACAAGTTTTCGCAAACGGCACCTTTATTCCACTATCAGTTTGGCAACTTGCCATGCGGACCGCGAATAATAGGTCTGCTTCTGCAGCTCCGGATCGCTGTCATAGGGATAGATGACGAACAACGGGCCCTTTTCGCGAACTGTCATGTAATTGCCATCCAGCTTGATCGCCAGGATAACGTTAAATTTCTTAAAATCTTCAATCGGTATCGTGCTGACGTAATCGTTGAGGGCGACTGCCGTGACGCTGGTGCCCTTTGCGCCGACGACATCCATCAATTTTGCCAGCGAAACACCATCGAAACGGACACGGCCATCATGCCAGGGCGTCGTCGTCTCCACCGTCACCATGCCGAGCGCTTCCAGCATGTCACGATCAAATACCGCGGCACCCTCGCCATTCGTATTGGCGATGTTTCCGGATATGGTTAATATCGGTTTTCCTTGCGGTTTGGCAATTTCGCCGGCTTCGGCACAGGAAAGCCACGCGAGCGACAAGAACGCACTGAGAAGTACCCGGGCGAAACTCATACTTTTTCTCCATCGATAACGTTCAGGTCGAGGGTTTTCACCAACCTTTGAAGGTCAAGGGAACCGACGCTAGCAATATATATCAGGAATGGATGTTATATCCTTAGTGAGATTTTATCCGTATTTTCTCTAGGTTTTGAGTAAACCCTTTGGATAAGTTTTCCGTCTTATTGTATTTTTTCAGGCCGCGCGTCCCATTATGACACAAGCGGCAAGCTGCGGAGACCCCTCCCGATAATTCGTCAGGTGCGACAAAGGCCGAATTGTGGCGAGAGCCTTTCCGTCGTCGCGCAGCCGCATCTGATTCGCCTGAGGCAGCCGGATAAGCGACGCCCCGTCCGCGTGCCGGATTGAAATGACGAATGGCAAATTCCACGTCACGGAAAAATCATGGCGATTGCCGGAGCGCACGGTTGAAACGTACCGCCCGGACCTTAATATAAAGGCTGTCGTTTCCGTTTCCGACAATTCAAGAAGCCCCCGTCGGAAATATCCAGACACATGTTCCGCGCAGCGAAAGCCGCGATGCCGGATATCGTCCGGCCAGGAAAATTCTGTTCACGTCTCAGGGCCGGACGGCATTTCGCCGAATTGGCCGCATCATGAAGGTAGCCCCTATGCACACCTATCCCGACATCAAACTTCTCATTGATGGCGAATGGCGAGACGCCGTTTCCGGCAAGACGATCGCCGTGTCCGATCCGGCAACCGACGAGATCATCGGCGCGATTGCGCATGCCGAGAAGGAAGACCTCGATCTGGCGCTTGCCGCCGCCGAGCGCGGTTTCAGGGTGTGGCGCGACACCTCGCCTTTCGAGCGCTCGAAGATCATGCGCAGGGCGGCCGATCTCCTGCGCGAGCGCAAGGACAAGATCGCCTACATCATGACCCGCGAACAGGGCAAGCCGCTGGCGCAATCCGGTACTGAAATCATGGGCGCCGCCGATACCATCGACTGGTTCGCCGAAGAAGCCCGCCGCACCTATGGGCAGGTCATTCCGGCGCGCGCAACCGGCGTTTCGCAGCTTGCCATCAAGCTGCCGGTCGGTCCCGTCGCGGCGTTTACGCCGTGGAACTTCCCGATCAACCAAATCGTCCGCAAGCTTTCCGCAGCGCTTGCCACCGGCTGCTCCATCATCGTCAAGGCCCCGGAAGAAACACCGGCGTCACCGGCTGAACTGATCCGCGCTTTCGTGGATGCCGGCGTGCCGGCGGGCGTCATCGGACTCGTTTACGGCGTTCCATCCGAGATTTCGGAATATCTGATCCCGCATCCGGTCATCCGCAAGATCTCCTTCACCGGATCCACTCCCATTGGCAAACATCTGGCCGCGCTTGCCGGCAAGCACATGAAGCGCGCCACGATGGAGCTTGGCGGCCATGCGCCGGTGATGATCTTTGACGACGCCGATATCGACAAGGCAATCGAAGTCACCTCGCTTGCCAAGTTCCGCAATGCCGGTCAGGTCTGTGTCGCCCCCACCCGCTTCCTCGTGCAGGATGGCGTGGCCGACCGTTTCCTCGAAGGTTTCGTGGAAGCGACGAAGGCCATCAAGGTCGGCAACGGGCTGGAAGACGGCGTCATCATGGGGCCGCTCGCCAATGAGCGCCGCATCCCGGCGCTGGAAGGCCTCATCAACGACGCCGTTTCCCATGGCGCAGAATTGAAGACCGGCGGCCGCCGCATCGGCAACAAGGGCAATTTCTTCGAGCCGACGGTTCTCGCCAATGTGCCGACCACCGCCAAAATCATGAATGACGAACCCTTCGGCCCGGTCGCCATCATCAATCGCTTCTCGAGCTTCGATGACGCCATCGCCGAGGCGAACCGCCTGCCCTTCGGCCTTGCATCCTATGCCTTCACCGGCTCGGTCAAGACCGCCCACGCGCTTGGCCAGCAGGTCGAGGCCGGCATGCTGACCATCAACCACAACGGCCTTGCGCTTCCGGAAGTCCCCTTCGGCGGCATCAAGGATTCCGGTTATGGCACGGAAGGCGGCTCGGAAGCGGTTCAGGCCTATCTGGAGACCAAATTCGTCAGCCAGATGAGCTGACGCTTTTTTGGCGAACCCGGAGCATCCGCACCTTCGTCACCCCGGCCTCGAGCCGGGGTCCAGCCAGCCCAAGTCCTAGGGCTGAAAAGACTCTATTCGCCGCGCAGACGCGCGTCGGCTGGATGCCGGATCTAGTCCGGCATGACGGAAGAGAGGCCTTATTGATCTGAGAGCAGGCAAAATCAGCCACAGCGTTTTTTCGCTGCTCCGGTCCTGCTTGCTTTCGTCTGCATCATTCCCTAAAAGAACAAAAAGTGAACTTTGAGGGGAATATGAGCGACGCGGCGGCACCGGCACTGAAGGAAATCTTCAACCGCGAGAAACTGCGGCATATCGCCGATGAGACGAAGGCCGTTCATCCGCCATTTGACGTTTCCGCCTTCATGGCGCTCGCCACCGAAAACCTTGAAGCGCTGGGCATCATGCAGCGCATGCGGCAGGTGGCGACAAGCCTGCATGCGACACTTCCCGGCGACTATGCCCGCAATATCGAAATCCTGACCGCCGCAGCGCCGGGCATCGGCAACGGTTTCGCCTCCATTTCGCTACCGGAATATGTGGCGCTCTACGGCCTCGATGATTTCGACCTGTCCATGGAAGCGCTGCATTATTTCACCCGCTTCGGCTCCTCGGAATTCGCCATCCGTCATTTTTTGCAAAAGGACTTAGGCGCCACCCTCACCGTGATGGAAACATGGTCGCGACACGAGAACGAACATGTGCGGCGTCTCGCGAGCGAAGGCTGCCGGCCCCGCCTGCCATGGTCGTTCCAGCTCAAACCTCTCATCGACGATCCCTCACCGGTGACAGCAATCCTCGACACGATGAAAGCCGACGAGGCGCTTTATGTGCGCAAATCCGTCGCCAATCATCTGAACGACATCACCAAGGACAATCCCGCTTTCGTGCTGGCGCTGATCGATACCTGGCCGAAGGACAATCCGCATACACGCTGGATCACGCGGCAGGCCCTGCGCACATTGATCAAGAAGGGAGATGCCGCCGCACTTGCCCATCTCGGCGCACATGAGGAAGCGGAAATTTCCCTTGCGGCATTTCAGGTTACGCCGGACAAGGTCGTTCTCGGCAATCCGGTGCGGATTTCAGCCTCCTTCACCTCGACGGCGAAACGGCCTCAGAAACTGGTGATCGATTACGCCGTGCACTACGTGAAGAAGAGCGGCGATGCCTCCGCGAAAGTCTTCAAGTGGAAAGAGATCGAGCTTCAGCCCGGCGAGACATGCGCGCTGTCGATCAGCCGCGCCATACGTGATTTCACGACCCGCAAACACTATCCCGGCATCCACAGGGTCGACCTGACGATCAACGGCAAGCTTGTGGCAGAAAGCGCCTTCGAGCTTCTGGGCTGATAGCGCCTCACGCCGCCGGGAAAATCTTCGCCCGGCGGATGATGACGGAACCGCGGTCTCCGGCGGCGACATCGTTTTCCGGCGGCACGTCGAATTCCAGAAGGTCGCCGCCATCGGTGCTGGCAATCACCCGGCGCTCGCCCGCACGGTCGAGAACCCGCGCCACAGAAGCCGGAATGCCCTCATGCAGATCTTCCCACTCCAGATCGCCGGGGCGGGCATAGATGTCCACCGCGCCATCGCCTTGAGCATAGGAAAAAGGCAGCTCGTTATCGCCGACATAGACCTTGCCGCCGCGCGCCACGCCGGACACCCGGTTGGCATCGCCCAGAAAGCGCATGACGAAGGCGCTGTTCGGCTGGCGGCAGACCTCCTTCGGCGTGCCCTGCTGTACGATCTCGCCCTGATTGAGAATAACCACACGGTCAGCAAGATCGAGCGCCTCTTCCTGGTCATGCGTCACGAAAATCGTGGTGATGCCGAGCGAATCGTGAATCTCGCGCAGCCAGCGGCGCAGGTCGCGGCGCACATTGGCGTCCAGCGCCCCAAAGGGCTCATCGAGCAGAAGCACCTTCGGATCGACCGAAAGCGCACGCGCCAGCGCCACGCGCTGCCGCTGGCCGCCGGAAATCTGCGCCGGGAAACGGTCGCCCAGGCCATCGAGCTTCACCAGCCGCAGAAGCTCTTCGACGCGGGCATCGATTGCCGCCTTGTCCCGCTTCACCTTCGAGACCTTCATGCCGAAAGCGATGTTTTGATGCAGGGTCATATGCGGAAAGAGCGCGTAGTGCTGGAATACGAAACCGACGCCCCGGTCCCGCACCGGAATATTGGTGGCGTCCTCGTCGCCGAAAAAGATCCGGCCGCCATCGCTATATTCGAGGCCGGCGACCATGCGCAAAATCGTGGTCTTGCCGGAACCTGAGGGGCCGAGCAACGCCAGAAGTTCGCCGCTTTCGATATCCAGCGAAACATCGCGCACGGCGCGGAAGGTATCGAAGGTCTTCACCACATTTTCGAGGCGGATTTTCATGGGAATCAGGTCTCCGTGGCGATGGCGGCATCGCCGTTGGTCTTCTTGGCCCCGCGCCCGGCGCCGCGTCGTTCCAGCGCCACCTTGGCGATGATGGTGACGACGGCGAGGGTGGCGAGGATCGAGGCCGAGGCAAAAGCGCCGGCCGTCTGGTAGTCGTGGTAAAGCAGTTCGATATGCAGCGGCAGCGTATTGGTCTGGCCGCGAATATTGCCCGATACGACCGATACCGCGCCGAATTCACCCATCACGCGGGCGTTGCACAGCACGACGCCATAAAGCAGCGCCCATTTGATATTCGGCAAGGTGACAGAAAAGAAGGTGCGCCAGCCGGAGGCGCCAAGCGAGGTCGCCGCCTCTTCCAGATCGCGGCCCTGCGCCTGCATCAGCGGGATAAGTTCCCGCGCCACGAAAGGTGCCGTGACGAACACCGAGGCGATGACGATGCCGGGCAGCGCAAAAAGTATCTTGATGTCATGTGCATCGAGGAACGGGCCGAAAAGCCCCTGCAGGCCGTAAACGAAAAGATAGGCGACACCCGCGACGATGGGCGAGATGGAAAAGGGTATCTCGATCAGCACCAGCAGGAACCGTCGACCGGGGAAATCGAACTTGGTGATCGCCCATGCGGCCGCAACACCGAAGGCCGTATTGACCGGCACGGCGATCAGCGCCGTCAGCACCGTCAGCATGATGGCGTGGCGGGTATCGGGATGGGTGATGGTGGCCGTATAGGCCTTCCAGCCCTGCGAAAGCGCCTCGACGCCGATGATGATAAGCGGCGCCAGGACCAAAATGGCGCCGATGACCAGCACAAAAGAAATCAGGCTGCGGCGAACGAGAGGGGAGTCGCCGACGCGTGGCGGTTTGCGATGTGAAGAAACGGCGCTCATCTCTCAGCCCCTCACCGTATAACGAAGCGCGCGCGCCTGCAGATAATTGGTCACCGCCAGCATCACGAAGGCGGTGATGAGCAGCACGGAGGCGATGGCGGCGGCGGCCTGATAATCATATTCCTCCAGCCGGATGAAGATCAGCAGCGCCGTGATTTCCGTCGAAAACGGCTGATTGCCGGCGATGAAGATGATCGCCCCGAATTCGCCGAGGCTGCGGGCGAAGGACAGCGACAGACCGGCGAGCAACGCTGGCGTCAACAGCGGCAGGATGATCTTGCGGAAAATTTCGAGATCGGAACCGCCGAGCGACTGCGCCGCTTCCTCAAGCGCCGGATCGAGGTCTTCCAGCACCGGTTGCACGGTACGCACAATGAAGGGCAGGCTGGTAAAGGCCATCGCCACCATGATGCCGAGCGGCGTATAGGCCACCTTGATGCCGAATTGCGAAAGCACCGAGCCGAACCAGCCATTGCCTGCGAACAGTGTCGTCAGCGCAATGCCGGCAACGGCGGTCGGAAGCGCAAAAGGCAGATCGACGATGGCGTCGACGATGCGCCAGCCGGGAAAGCGGTAACGCGTCAGCACCCAGGCGAGCGCCAGCCCGAAGATGACGTTGAACAGCGTGGCAGCCAGCGCGCAGAGCACGGTAACACGATAACTGGCCACGGCGCGCGGTGAGGAGATGATCGACCAATATTCGGCAGGGCCAAGGCTTGCCGCCTTGAACACCAATGCCGAGAGCGGCAGAAGCACGATGATGGCAACGTAAGTCAGGGTAACGCCAAGGGACAATTTCAGCCCCGGCAGAACATTCCGCTTCAAACCCCGCCCCCCATTCATCAAAAAGCGACCCGGCGGTTTCCCGCCGGGTCTTTTACCTGTTGCGTATCGCTGTGATTAACGGCTGCCGTAAAGCGTATCAAGCGTCGCGCCGGATGCAAAATGCTCTTTCTGGATTTTATCCCAGCCGCCGAAGACCTCCTCGACGTTGACGAGGCGAATGGCCGGGAACTTGTCCTTGAATTCGCCGACGACCTTTTCATTGTGGACGCGGTGGCCGAATTCGGCGGCGATGCGCTGGCCTTCCTCGGTATAGAGGAAGTCGAGATAGCTCTTCGCCAGATCGCGCGAGCCGCGCTTGTCGACCACCTTGTCCACCACGGCCACCGGGAATTCGGCCAGCAGGCTGACGGAGGGCACGACGCCTTCCACCTTGTCTGCGCCATATTGCTTGGCGATGCCGCGCGTCTCGGCTTCGAAGGTGATCAGCACGTCGCCGATTTCACGCTCAACGAAGGTGGTGGTGGCGGCGCGGCCTCCCGTGTCGAACACCGGCGTATTGTCGAAGATTTTCTTGACGAATGCCTGAACCTTCGCGTCGTCGCCGTTGAACTTCTCCTTGGCGTAAGCCGTGGCGGCGAGATAGGTGTAACGGGCGTTACCCGAGGTCTTCGGATTGGGGAAGACGATCTTCACATCGTCGCGGGCAAGATCGTCCCAGTCCTTGATACCCTTGGGATTACCGGCTCGCACAAGGAATGACGGGAAGGAATAGAAGGGCGATGCGTCGTTCGCAAAATCCTTCTTCCAGTCGGCGGAAACGAAGCCCTGCTTCACCAGAAAATCGACATCGGTGACCTGATTGAAGGTGACGACATCGGCTTCCAGACCTTCGACGATGGCGCGCGCCTGCTTGGAGGTGCCGGCATGCGACTGGTCGACGGTGATGCCCGGATGCAGCTTGATGAACGCCTCGTTCTCGGCCGCGAAAACTTCGCGGGCGACATCGTAGGATGCGTTGAGAATGGTGGTCGGAGACTGCGCCTGCGCCGCACCTGCAAAAAGAGCGGCAATGGCAGTACCGATAATGAGAAGACGTTTCATGAATACCCCCGGCAATTCGAATGGTGCTCAACATAGCGGGCGGCGGCAACGCCCGCGAGAAACAGCCATGCTTTCCGGGCGCGCGGATTGGAAATTTCACCCAAAGAATACGGACTCCAAAGGCGATGATTTCATATACGGCGAGAAGCCGGATTTCTTTTGCGTCGGCCTAAAGACGATGATCGGGAAACAGATTGCCGGAATGCGCGGCAAAATAAGGCGCAATGTCCTCCTCCCTCACCTCCTCCAGCCGTGCCGGTTGCCAGCGGGGATTGCGATCCTTGTCGACCAGCGCAGCACGCACGCCTTCGTAAAAATCATGCTGGCGCAATATTTCCGTACCGGCGGCAAATTCCCGCTCCAGGCATTCGATGAGGCTCGCGCTTTCCCGGCCGAGACGCAGCAGCTTCAGGGTCAGTTTCAGACTGGTGGGAGAGCGTTTTTGCAGGACCTCGAGGGTTTCGCGCGAAAACGCATCCTGGCGCGCCGAAAGTGCGGCGACAATCTCCTCGACCGTGTCGAAACGGAATGTCGCGTCGATGATCTCCCGATTTATGGATAAAACGCCTTCACCGGCCTCGTCGGCGCGCGCCGCGATCGCCGTCTCGATACTGTCTGTATCCGCGGCTTGCGACAGGTCTTGGATCAACCCGTCGAGACGGTCCGAAGGAACAAGATAATCGGCAAAACCGGCATAGATGGCATCGGCAGCGGTCACGGCATTGCCCGTCAACCCCAGCCAGGTGCCGCATTCGCCCGGCGCCCTTGGCAAAAGCCAGGAGCCGCCGACATCCGGGAAGTAACCGATGCCGGTTTCCGGCATGGCGAGTTTTGTGCGTTCCGTGACGATGCGGTGGCTGCCATGGGCTGAAATGCCGACACCGCCGCCCATGACGATGCCGTCCATCAGAGCAATGTAGGGTTTGCCGAAGCGGGCGATGCGATAATTGAGCGGAAATTCTTCCCGCCAGAAATCAAGCACCTGCGGATCGCCCGCCTTGCCGAGATCGTGAATGATGCGGACATCGCCCCCGGCGCAAAGCCCCCTGTCGCCTTCCCCTGTAAGGACCACACAGGAAACACGAGTATCCTCTTCGAAACGCTGGAGCGCCTGAAAAAGGTCGCGCACCATGGGCAAGGTCAGGCTGTTGATGGCCTTCGGGCGGTTGAGGCGAATGATGCCTGCCCCTCCCCGTTTTTCGACGATGACCTGCGCATCCGCTTCCGTTCTCTGTTCCAAGACTGCCTCCTCCGCTGCCCATTCATCCGGCCATCTTGGCGGGCCGGGCGCGATCACGCAACGTTGATCTTGTTCTGCGGGAACGTCTTTCGCTCAAACCGCTTTAACGGGCAGAAAATGCCGGAAATCCGTTTTCGCAATGCAGCATGTTTGCTTGACGCCCGGAAAATCATGGCATGTAATGGGTTCTGGAAATGCCGGCATTGATTCCTGTCGAGCGTGTGCCGGACCAAAGCGGAATGTCGCCTTCTCATAGGCGCTGTAAACAGCAACGGGAGACGAGCATGCAGGTTTCGGAACACGAATGGATCAGTAAACGGGCATATACACTTTGGGAAAAGGAAGGCCACCCCCATGGGCGCGACGCGCACCATTGGGAACAGGCCAAGCACGAATTTTCGCTGCTGAAGACATCGGAAGCGACGAAACCTGCAACGCGCAAGAAGGCCGCTCCCAAGGCCGCTGCTGCTGAAGCCGCACCGGATGCGCAAGCCCCGGCAAAACCCAAGGCCCGTGCCCGCAAGGCTGCCGCCGCGAAATAACGGCTCGTAAAGCTCAACTGAAGCCATAAATGAAAAAGCCCGACGATCATGCCGGGCTTTGTCTGTTTAGCGCGGGTCACAACCCGGATCGCCGATCCGGCAGCCATCGCGGAAATTTTCCGAAGCAGGCGCACGGCGCGTGTCATCCCACTGGCGACGCTCTGGGCGACGCTGGCCTTCATCCTGGTTCTGCTGGCCATCGCGATTGCGGTCGCGGCTTTCATCTTCGAAGCGGCGGCGGTCGTCGTCGCGACGCGGCCTGTCCTGATTTCTGTCACCCTGGTTCCAGTCGCCGTAGCGACGTTCCCAGCGTCCGTCATTCGGGCCGCCCTGGCGGGGATCACGCCACTCGTCGCGGCGACCATCACGCCAGTCGTCCGGGCGTCCGTCACGCCACTCGTCACGCGGACGCGGACGGTCCCATCCGGCGCTCGGAGGCGGGGCGTTCCAGTACCCGCCGGACGGCGGCGGACGGCGCCAGCGGTCGCGCTCGCGGTAGAAGTCGCGGTCACGATAATAGCGGTCCCAATAACGGCCGACTTCGAAGGTGATCACCGGCACGCCGAGATCGCGGTAATAACGCGGTTCCACATAGACCCGGTTCTGCCGGTAGGTCGTGGCGATATAACGCCCGGCTACCCAGCCCCGACCGCCCACGAAGGAAACATCGCACCACGGCGTATCGGAAAGGCAGCCGTGCACGGTGAGCGGCGCACCATTCGGGATAACCACGACGGCCGGATAAGCCGTGCTCGGGCCGGAGCGCATATTCACATTCGCGGTGGCGAAACCCCGCGTCGCAGCTTCGGCAAGTGCCGGCGCGGCGAGCATGGCCACCAGCGCAATTGCGCCAAATAGTTTTTTCTTCACTTCTTTCTCCTCAAGCAAAGGCCCGCTTTGCCCTTGTCGGCATCCACCCTGTTCGATGGACCAGTATGCGTTCCACATACTGCCACGACCGGAAAATACGCGGTTCTGCATGAACGCAGCATGAAACAAATGAGGCATCCAATCAGTTCCACCTGCGGCAATCAGCGCCCGATAAATCGCCGCCGGGATGGACCGCCGGTCTTGACTTCGAGGGGCAATCATCCGACTTCAATGCAACAGCAATATGGAGCAGAACCATGAGCGAAACCGCACAGACGACCGTCGACCAGAGCGAAGTGGATCGCTTCTCCGCGATGGCTGCGGAGTGGTGGAGCCCGACCGGCAAGTTCCGCCCGCTGCACAAGTTCAATCCGGTGCGGCTCGAATATATCCGCAACCGCATCTGCGATAATTTCGGCCGCGACCCAAAGGCGCACCGCCCGCTGGAAGGGCTGCGCATACTGGATATCGGCTGCGGCGGTGGCCTTCTCTCCGAACCCGTTGCACGCATGGGCGCAGATGTGGTGGGCGCCGATCCCTCGGAAAAGAATATCGGCATCGCCTCCACCCATGCCCGCGAAAGCGGGGTCAGTGTCGATTACCGCGCCGTGACTGCCGAGCAGTTGCAGGAAACCGGCGAAACCTTCGACGTCATCCTCAACATGGAGGTGGTCGAGCATGTGGCCAATGTCGATCTCTTCGTCACCACCTGCGCGAAAATGGTGCGCCCCGGCGGCCTGATGTTCGCCGCCACCATCAACCGCACGCTCAAAGCCCGGGCACTGGCGATCTTTGCCGCCGAAAATGTGCTGCGCTGGCTGCCGCGCGGCACCCACCAGTATGAAAAGCTCGTTCGCCCGGAAGAGCTCGAGCGGCCGCTGGTGGCGAGCGGTATGGATATCATCCACCGCACCGGCGTCTTCTACAACGTGCTGCAGGATCGCTGGAATCTGTCGCCGGATATGGATGTTAACTACATGATGCTGGCGAAGCGGCCGGCGCAGGGGTAAACCCGGACGCTATTTGCGTGAGGTCGTCCTAAAGAAGTTCAGTTGACGTCGTCGGGCAGCACTGGCAGCGGCGCGATCTCGATACCCTCGTCCAGCAGGGCCTTGGCGTCCTGCGCCGAGGCATTGCCGATGATGCCGCGCTCATCCGCTTCGCCATAGTGGATCTTGCGGGCTTCTTCGGGAAATTTATCGCCGACATCTTCCGCATTGGCGCGGATATTGGCAACGGCCTCGCGGATTTTCGCAAGCGCCTCTTTTCGGGCGGCATCCATGGCCAGCGTCTGGCGTTCGTCTTTCTTGCGGGCGGTGGAAACCGAAGGCGCCATCAAAAGCTTGGAGACCTGCACGGAATTGCAGACAGGACAGGACAGGAAACCGCGCTGCAACTGATCGTCGAAATCGTCGCTGCCGGCAAACCAGCCTTCGAACTCATGGCCCTTTTCACAGGCCAGCGCATAACGGATCACGCCGCTTCACCTCCGGCAGGTTTCAGGGGAATAACCGTATCCAGACCGAACTCGCGGGCATTGCGGAGATTGGGAATTTTTCCGCGCGCGGCAGCCACCAGCGAGGTATCGATCTCGGCGAAGATGATCTCTTCGCCAGCGCCGCCGGCAACGGCCAGAACCTTGCCCCATGGGTCGATGATGATGGAATGGCCGAAGGTCTCCCGCCCGTCCTCATGCACGCCGGCCTGCGCGGCGGCGATGACGAAAGCGCCGTTTTCGATGGCGCGGGCACGCAGCAGGATTTCCCAATGCGCCTCCCCCGTCTGTCGGGTGAAAGCCGCCGGAACAGTCAGAACCTCCGCACCTGCCAGCGCTTCCGCGCGGAACAGCTGCGGGAAACGGACGTCATAGCAGATTGCGAAGCCGAATTTCCCCAGCGGAAGTTCGGCGATACGCGCCACTTCGCCGGGTTGATAGGCAGCGCTTTCACGCCAGCTTTCACCGTTGTCGAGATCGACATCGAACATATGGATCTTGTCATAGCTGCAGATGCGCGAACCATCCGGCGCGAAGAGAAAACCGCGATTGGCGATCTTGCCATCCGGGCGGGCAATGGCCGTGGAGCCGACATGGACATGAATGCCGAGTTCGCGGGCAAGACGGGCCGCCGTCGCAACGATGATATCGCCATCGTCATCACGCAGTTGCGCACGCAGCGCCTGCCGGTCCTTCTGGATTGCGCCCGTCATTTCCGGGGTCTGCACATAAACGGCGCCCTCGGCCGCAGCCGCACGCACCAGCCGTTCCATATCGGCGGCGTTTCTTGCCGGATCGACGCCGGAGCGCATCTGAATGGCGGCAGCCTTGAAACCCATCACATCCTCCATACCCGCAAGATCGCGGCCGATCAGGCGGCCAGCAGCGCGTCCAGTTTACCGGCGCGCTCCAGCGCGTGCAGATCGTCGCAACCGCCCACGTGCTGGCCGTTGATGAAGATTTGCGGGAACGTCGTTCCGCCGGATTTCTCGATCATTTCCTGCCGGTATTCCGGTGTCGTCGTGGCGTTATATTCGGCATAATCCACGCCCTTGCTGTCCAGCAGCGCCTTGGCGCGCGCGCAATAACCACAAAAATCCCGCGTATAGATCGTCACCGGTGCCATGTTTTCAAAGCCCTCGCAAACGTGCGGTCAAACGCACGATAAACTCATGTCATTCAGGTTTCATATAGGCCCGGAAATGGCCATTGCAAAGGTCAAAACCGTCACATCCGCGGCACCGGCCCTGCGCAGGGCGCGGCTTGCCGCACCCACCGTCGCGCCGGTGGTATAGACGTCGTCCACCAGCACCACGCGCCTGCCATGAACATCTGTTTCCCGGCCGGGCGCGAGCGCGAAAGCGCCGCGCACATTATCCCGCCGGGCGAGTGCGGAAAGCCCCACCTGCCGCTCTGTCGGCTTCACGCGCAGCAGCGTGCCGGCAAGCAAGGGCTTGCCGGAGGCCCTGGCCAGATGCCGCGCCAGCTCGGCGGATTGATTGAAGCGGCGGCGCAGGAAACGGTTGCGATGCAATGGAACGGGCACGATGCAATCACAGGCATCCACCGTTCCGTTACTTGCCCTCAGCATCCACAGCGCCATCAGGCGGGCGAGATCGGTCCGGTCCTGATATTTCAGCCGGTGCACCAGCTTGCGGGCGGTTCCCTCATGGCTTGCAACGGCGCGCAGCCGGTCAAAAGGCGGCGGTTCGGCAATCGCCTGTGCGCTCACGAAACCATCTCCGTGATCCCGCGCGAAGGGAATGCCCAGAACCTCGCAAAAAGGGCGATCGATAAAGGCCACATCCCGCCAGCAATCCGCACATAAGGCGCCCTCGCCGCCGGTCATGCGGGTGCAGCCCGCGCAGGTTGGCGGGTAGACCATACAAAAGACCGCGCGCCACATGTCTCCCGCCGCCGCCGGCACGGCCGCAGACTTAGACAGCAAAACCGAAAACAGACTTTCACCAGCACCCATGAGGTTGACTTTACCGCCGAACGGGTGCCTTTGCGAGAGCGATAGTTCCTTCCCGACACCGGGAAAACGGTGCCCAAAACGGCATGAGACCAACGATACGGCCCGCCGATCCCAAAGGCGTTTGAGGCCGAGCAGGCAAGATGATGGATATTCTCTTTGACCAGGCCCTGATCGAACAAAACCGTCGCCGGGCGTGGAACCGGCGCGACGACAAGGCCCTGTTTCTTCTCGATATGGCGGCCGAAGAGCTGGCCGACAGGCTTGCCATCGTCGAGCGCCAGTTCGAGACAGCAATCGAACTTCACGGCGGCACCGGCGTCACCGCCCGGCGGCTGGCGGAGACCGGCAAGGTGGATACCATTCGCCGTATCGAAACCGAGAGCTGTTTTGCGACGGATGCGAATATTCCCGACGCCGCTTCCATGGAACATCTGCCGCTCGAGGAGGCCTCCGCCAACCTCATCGTTTCACCGCTTGCCCTGCATCTGACCAATGATACGCCCGGCGCGCTGATCCAGATCCGGCGGGCATTGAAACCGGACGGCCTGTTTCTCGGCGCCATTCCCGGCAGCGGCACCCTGCAGGAACTGCGCGACGTGCTGCTGACCGCCGAGGCGGAACTGACCGGAGGCGCCAGCCCGCGCGTCATTCCCTTCGCCGATGTCCGCGATGTCGGCGCGCTTTTGCAGCGCGCCGGCTTTGCGCTCCCCGTGACCGATGCGGAAAGCTACACCGTGCGTTACGATTCAATCTTCCCGCTGATGCGCGATCTGCGCGCCATGGGCATGGCCAATCCGCTGGCAAGCCGCAGCAGAAAGCCGCTCAACCGCGCCTTTTTCCTGCGCGCGGCCGAGCTTTACGCCGAGCGATATTCCGATCCTGACGGGCGGATAAGGGCGACATTTTCCATCATCTATGTATCGGGCTGGGCGCCGCACCAAAGCCAGCAGAAGCCGCTGAAACCCGGCTCCGCCAAGGTGCGGCTTGCCGATGCCTTAAGGACAACCGAGGTAAAGCTGTCCTGAGCGATCAGCCGAGAGGCTTCAACTCGCCAAAGTGTCTACGATGAACTGAAACACGGCATTGATATTGCTGCTTATGCTGCCTGCGCCAGCGATGAGGGCGGCGGAAATCAGCCCGGCGATCAAGCCGTATTCAACCGCTGTCGCACCGTCTTCGCTTTTGCAAAAATTGATAAAAAAATGCAGCACAGGATATTCCCCATCCGCCATCCGGTGCGTTGCGACAACCGGCATCTGCCCTGTTGAAATCAACTCTATCCTAGGTCGGCGATGTGAGGAATCCGTTACCTTTGATGGTAAACGATCAGCAACCGCTCTCGTTGCTATAACCCGTGACCACGCAGGGCATTTCCGGCATTGGCTGGGTGATGCTGCGACGGATGGAATAGGTCTTGCCCACATCGGTCTTCTTGATGGAGCCCGTGCTGATCATGTCGTAATTATCGGGAAACTGCGCCACCCGCGTGGAGGATTTTCCGGCAAGCATGGGAGTGACGATGAGTGAGAGCGCGATAACCGCCGTGCCGAAAAGCAGCGCCACATTGAGTACGCCGGTGCGACGGGATTTGTCGGAATACAAATGACGACCTTCCACCGTCTTCCAGAAATCCTCGTTCATGAGCAACCTCGTCTCGCGCAGTTTACCGCTTCTTTAGCTTAACAATCTGCCAGAGGGTGCTGAACGATCTCTTAACACAGCCCCGTTTTGGCACGGCAAAGCGCTGCAAACGGGGCATTTTCACGAAGCTGTGACGGGATAATACGCGAGGACCTCGGGGGCTTCCCGATTTTATAGCAAATCCTGCAGGAAGGGGATGAGCGGCTCATCGGCCGGCGGCATGGGGTAATCGCGCAGTGCCTGCGGCTTCACCCATTTAATCGCCTGCCCTTCCCGGCCGTGTGCAATGCCCTCATAACGGCGGCACACATAAAGCGGCATCAGGAGGTGGAAGGTCTCATAGGTGTGGCTGGCAAATGTCAGCGGTGCGAGGCAAGCGACTTTGGTTTTGATGCCCAGCTCCTCGTCCAGTTCACGAACAAGGGTTTCCTCGGGCGTCTCGCCATGCTCCACCTTGCCGCCGGGAAATTCCCACAGGCCTGCAAGCGACTTGCCTTCCGGACGCTGCGCCAGAAGAATGCGGCCATCCTGATCGAGAAGGGCGCAGGCCGCGACCAGCTGGATTTTTTTGCCTGCCTCGCTCATTCGCCGGCTCCCTTGCGCCAGTAACGATAACGATAGGCCTCGGAGAAGCCGAATTTTTGATAAAGGGCGATCGCCGGCGCATTGGTGGAAACCACCTGCAGCCAGGCGGTTTTTGCGCCGCTGATTCTTGCCCAGCGCAGTGCCGACGACAAAACCTGCGTGCCGAGGCCCTTTTTGCGCTGCGACTTTTCGACATCGAGGGAGATGATGCCGGCAAGATCATTGTCCTGCACGCAGATCACGGTCGCGAGCGGATTGCCTTCCACTTCCTCATTGATGAAGAGGCCGAGCGCCGGCTTGATGGAGCTGACGATTTCCGCAATCGCCGGACGGAGCGCCGGGTCGCTATCGCTGACCTTGATGCTCGCCTCGACAAAACGGCCGATATCGTGGCTCGGCAGGCTGACCAGCGTTTCGGGCAGCTCCATGCCGGAGAGATCGGCCGTCATGACCGTGACCTCTTCGAACACGGACCAGCCGTCATTCGAGAGAAATTCTCTCAGCTGCGGCGGCATCAGCGTCGTTTCGCGCACCACCAGCGGTCGGCCGAAATCTTCAAAACGCTTGCGCGCCTTTTCCAGCCGCACCGCGCTGTTTCCGTAATCGGACGGGTCGAGCGGCACCACGCAGTTGATGCGCTTGGAGGGGTGCGAGCCCGTCAGGCGGATTTGCCAGCTACCGTCATAAATCACCGACGAGGCAGGCCATGCCCGGAAGCTGACGGCTTCCAGACGGCGAACCAGCGGCAGATTGACGGCCTTATTGTCCTGCATTCTCTTCGGCTCCAACGGTCAGCTCCGATAGTCGCCGTTGATCGCAACATATTCTTTCGTCAGGTCACAGGTCCAGACGGTGGCAGTGCCCTGACCGAGGCCGATATCCACCTTTACCGGAATGTCTTCGAGACGCATCACCGCGCTGGTTTCCGCTTCCGAATAATCCGGGTCGCGCTCGCCGTTGACGGCCACGCGCACGCCGCCGAACCAGATGGCGAGGCGGTCACGGTCGGCCATTTCGCCGGACTTGCCGACGGCCATGACGACGCGGCCCCAATTGGCGTCTTCGCCGGCAACCGCGGTCTTCACCAGTGGCGAATTGGCGATGGAAAGGGCAATCTTCTTGGCGGCGGCATCGTTTTCCGCGCCCGTTACGGTGACTTCCACCATCTTGCGCGCGCCTTCACCATCGCGAACCACCTGCAAGGCAAGGTCCTTCAGAAGATCGTTCAGCGCGGCGCGGAAGGAGGACAGGCGCTCGTCATCGGCGCTCGTTACCTTTACCTGGCCGTCTTCAGCGGCAGCACCTGTCGCAAACAGCATCAACGTATCGGAGGTGGAAGTGTCGCTATCGACCGTCACGGAATTGAATGTCGGGCCAACACCGGCAGACAGCAGCGACTGCAGGGCGGCGGGCTCGATATCCGCATCCGTCACCACGAAAGAGAGCATCGTCGCCATATCCGGCGCAATCATGCCAGCACCCTTGGAAATGCCGTTGATCGTCACGATCACGCCGCCGATCTCGGCGGTGCGGGTCGAAACCTTGGGATAGGTGTCGGTCGTCATGATCGCCTTGGCGGCTTCCTGCCAGAAATCGGCTTCCGCCCGGACATTCATGTCGCCGAGAACGCCGGCAAATTTCGAAGCATCCAGCGGCTCACCGATCACGCCCGTCGATGCCAGGAAGACCTCGCCCTCGGAGCAGCCAACGGCAGCGGCGGCGGATTTCGCCGTCAATTCGGTCGCGGCCTTGCCCTTGACGCCGGTAAAGGCATTGGCATTGCCGGAATTGACCACCACGGCGCGCGCCACGCCGCCGCCGAGATTGGCGCGGCAGAAATCGACCGGGGCGGAAGGGCATTTTGATTTGGTGAAGACGCCGGCGACGCTTGCCGGCTTGTCGAACACCATCAGCAGAACGTCGGTGCGGTTCTTGTACTTGATGCCGGCGGCGGCCGTCGCCATGCGAACGCCGCGCAGCGCAGGCATGTCAGGATAGGATTTCGGAGCGAGCGGGGAAACGGCAACGGACATTGGAAGCGCCTGAAATTCTGGAAATGGGAAGTATGGAAATGCCAGAGATGAAACGGGGCGGCCTTTAAAGCCGCCCCATAACAAGGGTAATTCTTACTGCTGCGGCTGCGGCTGAGCCTGCTGTTCCTTCGTGGCTTCGTCGTAGCCCTTCTTCAGCGTCTCATCCATGATTTCAATCTTCTGGTCGGCCTTTGCCTTCTCGATGAGGGCAACGTACTTGTCGCGCATGACAAGCTGACGAACCTGCGGCTCGACCTGCTCGAAAGCCGGCGGCGGTGCGATGCGCTTGTCTTCCAGCTTGATGACGTGGAAGCCGAACTGGGTCTTCACCGGAGCCTTGGTGTAGGCGCCCTTTTCGAGACCGAAAGCGGCTTCTTCAAATTCCGGCACCATGCGGCCCTTGCCGAACCAGCCGAGATCGCCGCCGTCATCCTTGTTGGAATCGGTCGACTTTTCCTTGGCGAGCGCGGCGAAATCCTTGCCCGAATCAAGCTGCTTGATGATGTCCTTGGCTTCGTCCTCGCTGGCGACGAGAATGTGCGCGGCCTTGATTTCCTCTTCCTGCGGCAGGGCTGCGACTTCCTTGTCGTAGCGAGCCTTTACTTCGTCAGCGGTAACGGCATCGACGACATGCTTGCGGAAATAGGCGTTGTGCAGCTCACGGTCCTGGATAAATTCCATGCGCTTCTTGAAATCTTCAGTCTTTTCCAGACCTTCGGCGCTGGCGTTCTTCACCAGAAGCTTGACGTCGATCGCGCCGGAAAGGGCTGCAACCTTCTTCTGCTCATCGGGAAGCTGCGCGAGCTGCGGGTCGAGGTTGCTCATGGCGAGGTCGAGTTCGGACTGGTGGATTTCCAGATCGCCGACCTTGGCGACAACCTTGTCTTCCTGTGCGAAAGCCGGAAGCTGGAGGCCGAGCGTGGCCACAATCACCGCAGCCGCAATTTTATTATAGCGCAACATTTTGAACCTTTCGGGGACAATGCCGGCTCCAGACATGGTTTCCGGCTCTGAAAAAACTTCCAAACACCGGATTGTGGCCATTCTGTAACGGGCAGAACCGTTGACATCATTTGCCCCCCCTCTTATCTGTCACGCAACCTCGCGTCCAGATACGTTGAAGGGCGAAGTCCGTCATTTATGCTGAAATCGGCGTGACGGAGAAAAGCGCCCGGCAAAACGGAATTTCAGAAAGGGCCAGTAAGATGGTCAGTCTCGGCGGAATAGCCCGCAAGTTGTTCGGTTCGGCAAATGACCGCCGCGTCCGCTCCTATAAAAGCAAGATCACAGCCATCAATGCGCTGGAAGAAGCCACCAAGGCGCTCTCCGACGAAGCGCTGGCGGCCAAGACCGCTGAGTTCCGCCAGCAGCTTGCCGACGGCAAGACGCTGGACGACCTGCTGATCCCGGCTTTCGCCGTCGCCCGTGAAGCGTCGCGCCGCGTTCTGCATATGCGCCCCTTCGACGTGCAGCTGACCGGCGGCATGATTCTGCATGGCGGCGCCATCGCCGAAATGAAGACCGGTGAAGGCAAGACGCTGGTAGCGACCCTTGCGGTCTACCTCAACGCTCTTGCCGGCAAGGGCGTGCATGTCGTCACCGTCAACGACTATCTCGCCAAGCGCGACGCGGCCACGATGAGCAGGCTCTACAGCTTCCTCGGCCTGACGACCGGCGTGATCGTCCACGGGCTGGACGACGACCAGCGCCGCGAGGCCTATGCCTGCGACATCACCTACGCCACGAACAACGAACTCGGCTTCGATTATCTGCGCGACAACATGAAATATGACCGCGCCCAGATGGTTCAGCGCGGCCACAACTACGCGATCGTCGACGAAGTCGACTCGATCCTGGTCGACGAGGCGCGCACGCCGCTCATCATTTCCGGCCCGCTGGACGACCGTTCCGACCTTTACAACACCATCGACGCCTTCATTCCGCTGCTGACGCCGGAAGATTACGAAATCGATGAAAAGCAGCGCTCGGCCAACTTCTCCGAAGACGGCACCGAGAAGCTCGAGAACCTGCTGCGGCAGGCGGGCCTCCTGAAGGGCGAATCGCTTTACGACGTCGAAAACGTCGCCATCGTTCACCACATCAACAATGCGCTGAAGGCCCACAAGCTCTTCACCCGCGACAAGGACTATATCGTCCGCAACGACGAAATCGTCATCATCGACGAGTTCACCGGCCGCATGATGCCGGGCCGCCGTTATTCCGAAGGTCAGCATCAGGCTCTCGAAGCCAAGGAAAAGGTGCAGATCCAGCCGGAAAACCAGACGCTTTCCTCCGTCACCTTCCAGAATTATTTCCGCATGTACGAAAAGCTGGCCGGCATGACCGGTACGGCGGCAACGGAAGCGGAAGAATTCGGCAACATCTACGGCCTCGACGTCATCGAAGTGCCGACCAACCTGCCGATCCAGCGTATCGACGAGGACGACGAGGTTTACCGCACCGGCGAGGAGAAGTTCCAGGCGATCATCACCGAGATCAAGGCGGCGCATGAACGCGGCCAGCCGGTTCTGGTGGGCACGACCTCCATCGAAAAATCCGAGCTTCTGGCCCATCTCCTGCGTCAGTCCGGCTTCTCCGATTTCCAGGTCCTGAACGCCCGTTACCACGAGCAGGAAGCCTATATCGTTTCGCAGGCCGGCGTTCCGGGTGCGGTCACCATCGCCACCAATATGGCCGGCCGCGGCACCGACATCCAGCTCGGCGGTAACGTCGACATGCGGCTTGAGCGCGAGCTCGAAGGCATCGAACCCGGTCCGGAACACGACGCCAAGGAACAGGCGATCCGCGCCGAGATCAAAGTTCTGAAGGAAAAGGCGCTCGCCGCCGGCGGTCTTTACGTCATCGCCACCGAACGCCACGAAAGCCGACGCATCGACAACCAGCTGCGCGGCCGTTCCGGCCGTCAGGGCGACCCGGGCCGTTCAAAATTCTACCTGTCGCTTCAGGATGACCTGATGCGCATCTTCGGTTCCGAGCGCATGGACAGCATGCTTCAGAAGCTCGGCCTGAAGGAAGGCGAGGCAATCGTCCACCCGTGGATCAACAAGGCGCTGGAACGCGCCCAGAAGAAGGTCGAAGCCCGCAACTTCGAGACCCGCAAGAACCTTCTGAAATATGACGACGTGCTGAACGACCAGCGCAAGGTGATCTTCGAACAGCGCCTCGAGCTGATGGAAGCCGACAATATCGGCGAAACCGCAGCCGATATGCGCCATGAAGTGATCGAAACGCTCGTCACCAAGCATATTCCGGAAAATGCCTATGCGGAACAGTGGGATATTGCAGGCCTGAAGGCCGGCATCGCCCAGTTCCTCAACCTCGACCTGCCGGTGGAGGAATGGGCCAAGGAAGAAGGCATCGCCGAGGACGATATTCTTGAGCGTGTTACCGAGGCCGCCGACAAATACGCCGCCGAGCGCGCGGAACGTTTCGGCCCCGAGATCATGACCTATGTGGAACGCTCGGTCATTCTCCAGACGATCGACCATCTGTGGCGCGAACATATCGTCAACCTCGACCATCTCCGTTCCGTCGTCGGTTTCCGCGGTTATGCCCAGCGCGACCCGCTGCAGGAATACAAGGCGGAAGCCTTCGAACTGTTCCAGGCGCTGCTCGCCAATCTGCGCGAGGCCGTGACCGCCCAGCTGATGCGCGTGGAACTGGTGCAGCAGGAACCGCAGCAGCCGGAACTGCCGGAAATGACGGCGCATCATCTCGACCCCAATACGGGCGAAGACGAAATGGCGCTGGGCCAACAGGCCGCGCCCGCCGCCTTCGTGCCGGCCGAGGATCGCGATCCGGAAAACCCCGCCACCTGGGGTCGCATCGGCCGCAACGAAATGTGCCCCTGCGGCTCCGGCAAGAAATACAAGCACTGCCACGGCGTTTACGAACAGGCCTGAGGCAGTTGCTGACAGACAAACGAAATCGCCCGCACCCTCGGTTGCGGGCGATTTTCGTTGCACCCCTCGATCGCTGTTGACGGATATCGGCAATTTCCAATATGGGAGCCGGATCGTCTTCCGGAAAAAGCTTTCATGGCCCCTCGCGACTTCGCCGCCTATGTTTTTCTCGCACTCGCGTGGGGAATGTCCTTCCTGCTGCTTTTGCATGTCGTCGAGGCCTTCGGCTGGATCGGCGCGGTCACGCTCCGTTCGCTGGTCACCGCCGTCACCCTGTTTCTGATCGCGATTGCGGCGCGCCGAAAGCTTGCATTTTCCGCGAGCTGGCGCGCCTTCGCCGTCGTCGGCGCAACAACGGTCGCGGGACAGTTGATCGGCCTCTCCTATGCGACGCCGCTGGTCGGCACCGCCATGGCGGCCATTCTGGTGGCCACCATCCCGCTTTTTTCCATGCTCATTTCACAGGTCTGGGGACTTGAACGCCTCACGAAACAGGGCTTTGCCGGACTCATCATCGGCTTTAGCGGCATCTTGCTGCTTGTCGGCTTCCCCGCCGTGCCCGTCACGACCGGCTTCATCATCGGCTGTGCCGCCGCCCTCGCCGCCTGCATCTGCGCCGCCTATGGCAGCAACTATGCCAGCCGCTATCTCAAGGGCGTGGGTTCGTGGGAAATCACTATCGGCTCCTTTCTCACGGGCGGGCTGATGACATTGCCGCTTCTTCTGGCCGTGCCCCTGCCCGGAGCACCGCGCCTCATCGATTACGGTTATCTTCTCGTACAGGCGGTGGTCATGAGCGGCCTCACCTACATCACCTATTTCAAGCTTGTCTCCTCAATCGGCGCAACCAGGGCGATCAGCGTGGAATTCGCCGTGACCGTCGTTGCGGTCCTCGTCGGCGCGCTGGTGCTGGATGAGCCGCTTTCGCTTCCCCAGCTTTTCGGCGCCGGCATCATCATTCTGGGCTGTGCGCTGGTCCTCGATCTCATGCCAAGGAAAAAGGCTCCGCCCACACCCTCCGGGGCGTGAAGGGTTTATTAGCGTTTTCCACCAATAGTCGTGCTGGTCATTGCTGATCACACGGGATCGCGCCTGCGGCGCGAGGGAAAAATGCAACCGGGCAAATCAGACTACGAGCACTACTGGGACCCGCTAAGGGCGCTCCTCATGCTGCTTGGCATTCCCTATCACGCCTCCCTCCTCTACAGCTATGCCCTGCCATGGGACATCAAGGATTTCGACACCAGCCCGCTTCTGAGCGCGCTGGGTGCCGCACTCGTCACCGTCCGCATGCCGGCATTCTTTCTGGTTGCCGGCTATTTTTCCACCATGGTCATCGGCAAGAAGGGCAAGATGCGCTGGCTGAGACAGCGCTTCCTGCGCCTTGGCGTGCCCTTTATCGTCGCGGTCCTTCTGCTCGGGCCATCACAGCTTTTCCTGCTGCAACTGGCCGGCGTCGCCAAAGGCGATATTCCGGCCGACCGGCTGCTTGAGAGCCTGCCCGGCCTGCAGCGCCCGAGCGAACAGTGGATCATGCATCTATGGTTCCTGCCGGCCCTTATCTTCTATTCTATCCTGCTTGCCGGCCTGCTGTTTCTCTTGGAACGTCCGCCAGTAGCCTATGTGAGAGATTGGTTCGGCAGCCTGCGGCAGGGGCATACCTCCCTGTTTTTCGCAATGCTCTGCCTCGTACCTGTTGTGTGGGAATTGATGATCTACGGATCCGGCCAGCTTGCAGCAAAGAGCGGAAGCGGCCTCTTTTTTCTCTATGAACGCGCTTCCGATCCCTATGCGCGTTACCTGCCATTCTTCCTCATTGGCGCGCTGCTGCACCGTGACCGCGCCCTCTTTCACCGCTTTCGCCAGACCGGCCTTCTCACCGGCGTCATCGCGGTGGGCGCCATCGCGACGGCGGTGACCCTGCGCCTGCAACATCCCTTTTCGAATTCGGCCCTGCTGGTGCTGGTGTCGACAATTGCGGCGGTGACGGCAAGCCGTCTGTTGATAGACCTCGCCTGCCGCTATTTCGACAGGCCGAGCCGGCTTGCCAGACGCATGACGGATGCGTCCTTCACCATCTACCTGTTCCACCATCCGCTGATCTACGCGTTCGGGACGCTCTTCATCCTCATTGCGCTGCCGCCCATCCTGGAATTCACCATCATCGTCGCGGCCACCACGACGGCGGCCTATATGCTGCATCAGGCGATACGCCTCAGCCCGCTCGCCCTTTTCCTGTTCAACGGCATTCGCAAGCCACGCGTGGCGGACGATATTGGCACACAAGCCGGCGCGTCCCAAACCCTTCGTTAAGGATGAAGCGCGTATGATCGGCCTGCCTATTCAACTGGAAATGATGGCGTGTGGATCATGGCTATCCTCAACACGGCGGAAAAAGCCTTACCCGCAGGCCTGCGCGCGAAGCTTTCGCCGCTGGTAGCGAAAGTCGCCGTTGTTCTTTCCGGCGGGGATGAGGTCTCCCGCGCGCAGCGCATGGCGCTGGTTGCGTTTGCGGTGCGTATCGTCAGCGCCGGTATAGCCTTCATTTCCCAGATCATTCTTGCCCGCCTGATGGGCGAATTCGAATATGGCCTGTTCGCCTTCGTCTGGGTTCTGGTGATCCTGTTCGGCAATCTTTCCTGTCTCGGTTTTCACACCACCGTCATCCGCTTTTTACCCGGCTATCGTCTGGAGGATGCCCATGACAAGATCATGGGGCTGACCTCGACGGCGCGGGTCTTCGCCATGCTTTCGGCCAGCGCGCTTGCGATTTTCGGTTTCGTTTTCCTGTATTTCTTCGGCGAGCGCATCGCCTCCTATTATCTCATTCCCGTGTCGCTCGCGCTTTTCACCCTGCCGATGGTGGCGCTGGGCGATGTGCTGAACGGCACCGCGCGCGCCAATGGCTGGGCGGTCTCCGCACTCAGCCCCACCTATATCGTTCGCCCGGTGCTGATCCTGCTGTTCATGCTGGTGGCAATCGGTCTCGGCGCGGAAAAGACCGCAACGACGGCCATGCTGACGGCCCTTCTTGCCACCTATGTCACCACGCTTTTCCATTTCGCCTTCATGAACCGCAGGCTTAACCGGCATTTCCGCAGCACGGTCCGCAGGGTGCATTTCCGCCACTGGATAAGGTTTGCCTTCCCGATGTTCCTGATCGACGGCATCGGTTTTCTGATGACCAATTCCGATGTGGTGATCGTCGGGCTTTATCTGCCGCCGGATCAGGTGGGCATCTATTTTGCCGCGGCAAAGACCATCGTGCTGATGCAATTCGTGTTTTTCTCGGTGCAGGCGGCCGCCGCCCCGCGCCTGGCCGCCCTCATGTCGGCCAATGACCGGCAGGGGCTCGCCGGTTTCGCCAGCCAGGCAGCGCGCTGGGCCTTCTGGCCATCGCTCGGCGTCGGCAGCGTGGTGCTTCTGGCCGGCCCGTTCCTGCTGTCGCTGTTCGGTCCCGGCTTCGTTGAGGGTTATGAGCTGATGTTCTTCCTTTTCGCCGGTTTCCTCGCCAAGGCGCTGATCGGCCCGGGGGAAACATTGCTGAACATGGCCGGCAAACAAAAATTGTGCGTCGTGCTTTATATTATTATCTTCGGTTGCAACATTGCACTCAACATGGCGCTCATTCCGGTCTATGGTCTGGCAGGGGCAGCAGCAGCGGTGGCGATAGCCATGTGCATAGAAGCTGTGCTATTGCATATTGCCATTCGCCGCACACTCGGGATCGTCCTTTTTGCCTTCAACGATCCCCGGGCGGGTCAAAACACTGGGAAGGCGGTGTAACGATAAGCATGTCCAGCGATCCAAAGAATCCGGATTTTCAGGACCCGCGCATCGCGGCACTGATGGCGTCTGCGGAGCGTGACCGCCCCGTGGCCGACAGCAGCCGACGCGTGGGCCGCGATGGCCGGGAATTCTGCATCTATCCGGGTCAGCTCGGTTATGACATGCAGGAAGAACTCGACTTTCTGTCCAACCGCGTCATGGAGGCGAATGTCTTCTTCACCGGAAGGCTTCTCGCGCCCGCCATGCCGCGCATCGAGGACAAGTCCGTGCGCTTCGCCCTCATTCGCGATGAGAATGGCGCCAGAAGCCGCATGCGCTTCCTGATGCCCTTTACCGTGGAAAAGCCGGGCTTTTCCATCGGTCCCTCCATCATTCGCGTCTGGGCCAATCCATTCGGGCCGCTCGGCACGCCGCTGGTCGACACCGAGGGCGCTGCCGAAACCCTCGACAATCTTTTCGATGCGCTTTCCGACAGCAACATGCGTCTGCCGAATGTTCTGGTTCTGCCGGACATTCGGCTGGAAGGGCCGTTTGCCCGAATGTTCAAAGCCATCGCGCTCAGCCGCAACCTGCCGGTGACGACGACGGGCAATTATTACCGGCCGATGCTGGAGAGCCTTCTCGATGGCAGGGCCTATCTGCGAAACGCCCTTGCGCCGCACCATTTGCGCGAAATGAACAGGCAGTGGCGGCAGCTCGAAAAACTTGGGGCCCTCTCCTATACCGTTACCCGGCAGCCAGCGGACGTGCGTTACCGCATGGAGGAGTTTCTGGCGCTGGAGGCGAGCGGCTGGAAAGGCCGCAAACGCACCGCGCTGGTCAACGACCGTTATCGCGCCGCCTTCGCCCGCGAGGCGATCACCAATCTGGCCGAAGCGGATGCGGTGCGTATCCACACCATCGATCTCAATGGCAGCGCCATCGCCTCCATGGTGGTGTTCATCACGGCGGGCGAGGCCTATACGTGGAAGACCGCTTTCGACGAGAGCTATGCGCAATTTTCTCCCGGCAAGCTGCTCGTGCAGAAACTGACAGACTGGCATCTGGACGATGCCAATATTCTGCGCAGCGACAGCTGCGCCGTGCCCGATCATCCGATCATGAGCCGCTTCTGGCAGGAACGTCAGGAAATGGGTACGCTGGTCGTCGGGCTTGCCCAGAACAGCGACCGGGACGTGCGGCAGGTTTCCACGCAGGTGGACATGTACCGCAACACCCGCAATCTCGCCCGCAGCCTGCGGCAGAAAATCCTGTCCTTTGGACGCAAGGGCAATTGATCCGAAGGGCGCCAGTGGCGCCCTTCGAAGTTTTCTGACACGGGCAAAGCCTGCTTCAGCGCGAGGCCGTCCGGATCATCTTGCACAGTTTCGTCAGCGCCGCATCGTATCCGCCGCCCAGAATATCGACACAACGGCGGGCGAGCTTGATCTGCTCGGTCCGCGACATATCGTTATAGGCTTGCAGGGCATTGCGCATCGCGCCCGGAGACACCGTGCCCGAGCCGCCGGGACTGGTGGTGCTGCCGCCGGGATTTCCGGGCGTGCCGGTCGAACCGGAGCCGCCGATACCGACGCCAACGCCGAGACCGACACCGCTCGAGCCCCCCACATTGGCCCCGACATTGGCATTGATGCCATCCGAGCCGCCAACGGAAGCGTTCACACCGGCATTGACGCCGCTGGAACCGCCCACGGAGGCATTGACATCCGCATTGACCCCATTGCTGCCGCCGACCGATGCGTTGACATCCGCACCCAGCCCGCCGCCGCTCCTGCCGCCGACATCCGCACTGGCGTTAACGCCACTGCTGCCGCCAACGGAGGCATCGACCCCGAGCCCGCCACTGCCATTGTCGCCAACACTGGCGTTAACCCCATTCTCGCCACCGATCCCGATATCCAGCGCATGGGCGTTGATCGGCAGGATCAGGCAGGCGGACAGTAATAAATTGCGAGAAAAAGCCCTCATAATTTCCTCCCTATGAGTTTGGCCATTCCCGCCCCGCGTGGAAACTCCACACTGACATCATAATTCAATTAGTAATTGCGTATATTCCAATTTATTAGAGGTACCTAATATTACCTTAATGCCGCAACTGCAGGTGTCGCGATCCGGCACAGCCACCGGCCGCACCAGTTTGATCGACCGCCCGGCAAAGGCGGAAAATCGTGCGCGCAAACACGCGCGATTCAAAAGGATAAGTCAGCTTTGGGGTTGCACGCATGGCCTTGAGCATGATAGACGCCGTGGCATTACCACCGTTGCCCCAATGGCGGAATTGGTAGACGCGCCGCACTCAAAATGCGGTTCCGAAAGGAGTGCTGGTTCGATCCCGGCTTGGGGTACCATTTCCTAAAAGCGCATTGATTTCTCTAGGCTTTGACCAGCATGCGTCAGTGAACTCTTCGACGGTCTCACGCCGCCGAAAAGCTCACGAAACTTTGCTTCCGCGCCTCCGAGTATTACCGGGCTTTCATTTGCCAGATGCGGCGGACTCGATTAGACGAATCCCGTTACACCCCGTGAAGACCGGCGACTTAATTTCGCCATCACGCCCGCCTTTTTGAAAGCCCGTCCGGGATATCTGCTTCTTCGCGAAGTTTGAGGAAAACAACATGGCCAATGCGACCACCGCCGACAATAGCCGCACGCTCGCCGCTCTCGGCGTCACGGCGGGAATGATCTTCACCGTCGGCTCCGCCCTCGGTTTCCAGCATATTGGCGGTTATACGCCCTGCGCGCTGTGCCTGCTGCAGCGCGATCCCTATTATTACGCCATTCCGCTGGGCATATTGGCCATTGCGACCAGCATCTTCAAATTGCCGGTCCAGATCACCCGGCTGCTGCTTGCCCTTATCGGCGTGGCGATGCTGATCGGCGCCGGGCTCGGCGTTTATCACGCCGGTGTGGAGTGGGGGTTCTGGGAAGGGCCGATCACCTGCGCCACCGGGGCGCCTTCCATCACCACCAATGCCGGCGATCTGCTGGGCAATCTGAACGCCATCAAGGCCCCCTCCTGCAACGACGCTGCCTTGCGGGTGCTCGGCCTTTCCTTTGCGGGCTGGAATGTCATTGCAAGCGTTGCACTTGCGGCAGTCGCCTTTTTTGGCGCGAGCCGTAAAAGCCGGTAAGCGGAAAACCGCGTTGCAGTCCTCGAAAGATCAGGGCTGCAATTCGGTATCCCAGTAAAGATAGTCCATCCAGCTTTCATGCAGATAATTGGGCGGGAACAGCCGCCCGTTATTGTGCAGATCCTGAACCGTCGGCTGGAAGGGCTTCTGCGCCGGGAACATGCCCGCCTGCTTGGGAAGCTTGCTGCCTTTTTTAAGGTTGCAGGGAGAGCACGCCGCAACGACATTGTGCCAGGTGGTTTCACCGCCATGCGCGCGGGGAATCACATGGTCGAAGGTCAATTCGTCCCGCGTGCCGCAATACTGGCATTCGAACTTGTCCCGAAGGAAAACGTTGAAGCGGGTGAAGGCGGGGTTGCGGGTGGGCTGCACATAGGTCTTGAGGCTGACGACGCTCGGCAGCCGCATGGAAAAGCTGGGGGACGACACCGCGTGATCATATTCTGCAATGATGTTCACACGGTCTAGAAAGACGGCCTTGATCGCGTCCTGCCAGGACCATAACGACAAGGGATAATAACTCAGTGGCCTGTAGTCTGCGTTCAGAACGAGCGCCGGCAGGGCCTGTGGTGAAACTGCAATCGTCAAGGGCTTCTCCTGAGCGATTCGGCATCTGCACTTGTATATTAGGTCCGTTGTTACAGGATTGTGAAGCCTATAAATGCAGCGGCGAAGAGCTTAATTTTTGAGCCGCAGAATGGCCTTTTTCGCATTCCTGACGATCGAACGGCACGGGACACCTCCTGGCGTTGTGACACCGCTGGCCGATGCGGCAGGAGGGCGATTCGGGCCTTTGCCAGACACAAATCCTTCTCACACCGGATGCACTATCGGTGATATGATTACCCCCAACGGACGACTGGAAAATCAATGCGCGCCGGGCATGGCAAATGTGCGGCGGCGGCATTCATCATTTCCGTCAATGGAGGAACGGTCATGAGGTTGGGCAGGCAGCAAGCAGCAGCATTGCGGGGCGGTCTGGCGGCCGGCGTCCTGACCGCCATGATCTTCCTCTCCGTGGGCGCCCATGCCCAGCAATATCAGAATTTCGAAGTGACGCCGGATGGCCGCGGCGGAGCGCAGGGAACGATCGGCGGGCGCAATTTCGAAGTTTACCGAAATTACGACCGGCCGCCGGCAAGCCGCGCCTCCCCCGAGACCCGGCGTGAACTCAGGCGGGCTGTCCCGCAGCAGACCTGTATTGTCGACACCGAGGGCAGGACCCGCTGCAGGTGAGCGCGAACCCGGCTTTCCGGCTGTTTTCAGCGCGCTGTAACAAAATTAGATTTCGTTAAAATGCAATCTATCGACTTAAACGGCCCGCAAGAATGGGTCGCTATGGTGCCAGGCACAAGACAAGACAAAACAATTGTGCAGGGGCAAGGACATGGCGAAGAGAACAATCCGTCTGGCAAAGATTTTTGCCGTCGCTGCCGGCGTGGCGGCAAGTGTTGCGACAACGGCGTCCGCCGTCCAGCTCGGTGGCCTTGCCCAGAAGCCCGGCGCCTCGCGGCCCGGCCAGTTCATGACCACGAGCCGTCCGACCATCGCACCCATTGCCTTTGCGAAATTCTGTGAAAGCGCCGCCGACCAGTGCCTCCGGATTGGCGACCGCGATACAGTGGAACTGAGCAAGCAGAAGCGCACGGAACTCCAGCGCATCAACGCCGAGATCAACACCTCGATAATCTATGCCAGCGAACAGGACGGCGAAGACGACTGGAAACTGAACCCGGCAAGCGGCGACTGCGAAGATTTCGCGGTGACCAAGCGGCAACGCCTCCTGCGCGCCGGCTGGCCTTCAGGCGCCCTGCGCATCGCAACAGCCCGCACAACGGATGGCATAGGACATGCCGTTCTGGTGGTCAGCACCAGCCAGGGCGATCTGGTGCTGGATAACCGCACCAATGTCGTCAAGCCATGGAAAGCGGTGGATCTGAAATGGATCAAGATCCAGTCGCACGAGGACCCGCGTGTCTGGCTGAAACTCTAGAACACGGTTTCAGGCTGAGCCGCCCTTTCGGAGGGCAGGCATTTCGGTTGACGGTTTAAGGCGCCGTATCTTTCGACCATCAAAACGGGTATTCTTTCCCCACAGAATCGGCGCGTCAACGCAGCTTTGGCGGGCAATGCGACAGCCGCCTTCAACGCTCTTGACCTTGTGCGGGAGAGACAGTATCGGCAGCTATGCCCAAGGTGCTCAACTGGATTCGCGGTCGTAAACAACCAGCCTCCCGCGACGACCGGAGGCGGCGCAGAATTGACCTTGGCGACAAGCCGGCCTCCTTTCCGATCTATGCCATTGGCGACGTGCATGGCAGCCTCGACCTGCTGTTGCAGGCGGAGCGGAAAATCCTTGCCGATCTGGGGCACGACCCTTCTCCCGCGCTGGTCGTTCTCCTCGGTGACTATGTCGATCGCGGACGCGATTCCCGTGGCGTTCTCGAACATTTGCTGCAGCCGCCACCCGCGCCGCTGCGCCGCATTGCGCTTTGCGGCAACCATGAGCAGCTCTTCCATGATTTTCTCGAAAATCCGCAGCAGAATATGCACTGGCTGGACTTCGGTGGCCGCCAGACGCTTTTATCCTACGGCGTCGATATCGACTATTTCCTGCAAAAGGGCCGCCTGAGACTGCAGCCATTCAGGGACGCCCTGCTCGGCGCGATTCCGCAAACCCACCGCCAGCTTTTATCCAGCCTGCCGATCTACGCCCGGATAGGACCCTATATTTTCGTGCATGCCGGCTTGAGACCGGGATTGCCGCTGGAGGCGCAGACGGATGAAGACATGCTCTGGATCCGGGAACCGTTCCTGTCGCAGGGGGCTGGGCTGGACCTCGTCGTCATCCACGGCCACACGCCGGTAACCGAGCCGGAAACCGGCCCGCAACGGATCGGCATCGACACGGGTGCATTCACCACGGGCAGGCTTACCGTGCTCAGGCTTTCGGATGCGGGCTTGCACCTGATCGGTTGAGATGAACAATCGGCTCATTTCCAGAAAGACGACCCTGATGCGCGCGACGGATTGCGGAGTTTCACGCTCTCCTGAACTGCTGTTTCCAGCTTTCGATTGCCTCCACCGGCAACTTTATCGGCGGCACCCCGCTCCCGGAAATCCAGTTCGACATTCTCTCGAAATCCTTACGATCCATGGCCGGCAAACCAGTATCCTTGGAAATTTCCGTGGCCCGGTTGTCGACTTTGACGATTAGGGCACGGCGAAATTTCTGCATCGCACGAATGCCGCCATGCAGGCGCGTTCCCACGAAATCCACATCCTCATTATCAAGAAAGTGGTTATAGGCCGCGAGCGTCGGATCGATGAACTTCAGCCCGGAAATATTCATGGAAGCAAGATAAGCCGCATCTTCGCGCTGCTGCGGCCAGAAATAGACGTTGTCGTAACGATCCTTCAGAATTTCAATCATCTTCTTGTCCTCCTCCTGGCGGTTGAGGTAGAAGGTCAGCGTTGTGACAACGGAAGAGGCCTTGGAAGTAGGGATGGACCTGCAATGGTCCGGATCAAGGCCCCACATGGTCGGGCAAGAGGTGTTCAGAACCTTCTTGCCCAGGGACCTGAGTTTTTCGGCGGTGTAATTGTCGCGCACCGCATGTGTGAATTCATCCGACAGAATTTTTTTCAGAATCCAGCGCGAATAAGCGTTCGGCTGTTTCATGTAATTCATCCAACCACAGCCGAGCAGAACAGCCTCCCGGAAGGCGAATGCATCCCACGGCAGCAACTTCCACAAAACGCGGGCTTCCATGTTCGATGCGAGAATATTAGTGCCGGCAACAAAGGCAGCTTCGCTCTTGCGCAGCAGCGATTTCGAGACGTTCGTCATATATTCATGGGTCGCCACATGATAGGGATACGCTTGAGGAACAACCTCAAGCAGCACCTCCTTGACGGCATCGAGAATGATCTGATCGCCGAGATTGTCCGAGGCTACGGTTGTATCGAGAATGGTAATCGTCTTCATTGGAACCTCGTCCTGAAATTAAATCGTTCTGCAATTTCATTTTCGTGAAAAAAGCGCCCTGGCCTCTTTGAGCACCCCCCGTATGTCCCCGGGCATGGTGATAAAAAGCAGAGCCGGATAGATCACCGCCCCTGCCGAGACCAGCAGGCATAGTGTTACGGGTTTGGAGAAACGTTCCCCCATCATCCAGTAAAGACCGCTAACCAGAACAGCCATGGTGAAGGCCGCGATGAGCGGCGGCATGCAGGTGCGAAGCGTGCCGCCTATCGAAATGCCGGCGCTGTTTCGGACGCTGACCAAAGCGACCGGCCACGTCAGATAAGCCCGCACGACATGGGCGAGAGTAACCGCCACCAAGCCGAAAGGCGCAGCGGCAAGACCAAGCCCACAGCCGATAACAACCTGCAGAAACGACAGGTACAGGGTTTTTCCGCCCTGCCGGATGGCGGTCAGCAGCGGCCAGACAAATGAATTGGCGACAAACGGCAAAGCTGTCAGACACAATAATTGCGTGACCGGTGCGGCGGCCGCCCAGTTTTCGCCGAAAGCAACGGGAACAAGAACAGGCGCCGTGGCCGCAAGACCGAGGAAACATGGGAAAGCAATGATGCCCGACAGCCGGATCAAGCCGAAATAGGCATGTTCGAGGGATTTGTTCTCGGCATTGATGCGTGCATAGCTCGTCAACGCCACCGATGTCAGTGGAATGACGGCCAGCTGACTGACGAGATCGATGCACCGCCATGACAACCGGATGTACCCCACGGCCGCGGTCGAGAGAAAGGTCGCGGCAATCAGCTCCTGCAGCCGGACATTGAGACCCATCAGGAAGTTTGCCGCAAAGATGCGCGACCCGAAACTCCACTGATCCGCTACATAGGCTCTGATGAAACGCGGACGCGGGATCCATCCACAGGCAATCCAGTTCATACAAGTCGTCACAAGACTGGCAATCAGCCTCTGCACGACCATTGCCCATACGCCCCACCCATTCAGGGCCAGAGCGATTGCGATCACCCCGGCAAGAAAATTGGACAGGAGCGCACGCATGGCAAGCTTGCGAAACGCGAACTCACGCTGCAGGCGGGCTTCATGGATGGCGCCGGCGCCCATGATGAAAAGAACGGTGGAAAGCGCCATCAAGACCGGGCTGAGCTCGGCAATTCCAAACAGGCCCGCGATGAAAGGCGCCGCCAGCGAAAGCAAAGCGCACAGCACGGCTCCCCACAGGAGTGAAAACCAGAAGGCCGTGTCGGCATAGTCTTCGTCCAGCTCCGGTCGCTGCAGCACCGCCTCCGGCAATCCACCGCGGGCGATGACGAGGATGATATCCACGAAAACCGTTGCGATGGCGACAAGCCCAAACTCGTCCGGCGTCAGCAGGCGCGCCATAATGAGGAAGACGACGAAAGACAGAAAGACGTTGCCATAACCGCCGACCGCACTCCACAGGGCGCTCGTGACCGAGCGCCTTTCAAGACGGGGAGCGTTTTCGTCCAACTTCAACATCTGCAAAACCCGGAAACACGGGAAGGCGCCCTGCCCGCGGCTGAAAGATCAGCGCGTGGCATCCGCAGGCCCGTCATGCGGCTGCAGCCTTGCTTTTCGCCAGCACGTCTTCATAGAGTTTCACATAATTTTCGCCGACCCGCCGTGAGGTGGATTCCTCGACGATGTTTCCGAAATCGGCCTCCGTCGGCAATTGCTCGCGCGAAAGCGTCAGCACCCGGCGGATACGGGCGGCAAGGTCGGTGGCGTTGCCCGGCTCGAACAGCCAGTCATGGTTGGTCTCGCCGATCAGCTCCGGAATGCCGCCTGAGGCTGCGCCGATGACCGGCACGCCCATGGCATAAGCCTCGTAGATCGTGCGTGGCGAAGGTTCCGCCCAGAAGGAAGGAACGATGAGCACGTCGATCTCTTCGAGAAACTCCTTCGGTTTCGCCCAGCCGACGAATTCAATCGGCAGATCGCCGGCCTGAGCCGTGAAGCGTTCGATCGAATCGTCCATCGCATGGCCGGCGACCAGACAGCGCCAGTTGCCGTGACCGATTTCCTTGAAGGCATCGACCATGTTGCCGACGCCTTTTTCCGTATTGATACGACCGATATAACCGAAGGTCAGCGGCCGGCCAGTGCGGTCGATCTGCCGGCGGGCGACGGGATCGCCCTCGGGAACCGTGCAGGAATAAAAGATGACGCGGCGCAGGCTTTCCGGAATGTGGTGGAAAAGCCCGTGATTGACATGCGTCTTGAGGATTTCCGTGCCGACGCTTGCGACAGCCGCGATATAGCGCTGGGTGAATTTCTTGGTGAAATTCACCGCCTGGCAGCCGAGATGGATGTGCTCGCAGGGCTTGCCGCCCTTGAACATGGCGGCGTTGCCGCACAGGAGATCATATTCGCAGATCGTGTGAACGATTGGAATGCCGCGCTTATGCGCCGCCCGCCAAACCAGCGTCGTCACATCCAGAAGCGAGTGGGTGTTGAGAACGTCAGGTTTGAAATCGTCGAGAACGGCTTCGAACTGCTTTTCGACGTCGAAATTCCATTGCTGCTTGAGCTTCTGCATGCGCCGCTGCTGCGGCGAATATTGCGGCCAGTCCTCGAGCCAGAAATCGTTGTTGTGGAACATGCGGTAAACGGTCACGCCGTTGCGCATGGTTTTCGGTTCGGCCTGTCGCTCGATACAGGCGGCGCCGACCGTATGTCCCATGGAAACGAGTTCCTCGGCGAGGTGTTCGACCGAGCGTTCGCATCCACCAACGATATGCGGCGGATAAAGGCTGCTAAGATGGAGAATTCTCATGCGGATACGCTCTGTTTTCCTTCATCGAAAATCTATGGCGTCCATCCCGGGCTCGTTCGTCTCACCTCATTCCAGGAGACCAGTGAGACATCTGCAAAAATAAAAGAGCCGGAGCAGAACTAATGTTTGAAATATGAATTACCAAAATCTACTTTTCAAAAAGCACGGGAATCGGCGCTATTTCAAGTGATTTTTTTTGCGGCGCGGCAAAAGCCATGCGGTGTTGCGAAAAGAACCGGTGTCGTGTTACGGTTTAGCCACTTTAAAGTGCAGGCAATCGGAAGAAATCGGTTGCATTGCAGCTGATGATAATATTCGAGTTGATAATATCTGTTTTATTTCAGAGACATGAATTTCAGGGCGATTGTAGATGCCGAAAACTTCCAGGACATTCTGATCTCGAAGCCTTGGGAGGCATCACCGCCATTTAAACGGCGACGTCCGTGTGATGACGTCCGGCTTATATTTTCTCCGGACACACCAGGAGGCGCAGATGAATGGAAAAACGCCGATCGCCATGGGCAGCCTGACACGGCGCAACCTGCTTTCAGCCGCGCCGCTTGCATTAGTCGCCGCCTCCGGTTTGCAGGCCATTCCCGCACGGGCGCAGACGGTTGCTTCGGCCGGTACCGAAGCCTTTCTGGACAGTGTAGGGGTGTGCGGTCACTTCACCCGTCCCACGGGCGTCTATCCGGAACAGTTCGAGCGGATCGTGCCCGAACTCGAAGCACTGGGCGTCCGGCATCTGCGCGATGACGGGCTGATCACCGCGAGAGACAGTCGCGACAGCCCCGTCTTTCGGCGGCTGCGCCGGATCGTGGCGGCGGGCGTTCGCCTCACCATCATCTGTTACGATAATCTAAACCCTTACGTTTCCACGCCGCTCGACAAGCTGGCGGATTTTTACGACTGGTGCGACGCGGGTATCGATATTTTCGAGGGCAGCAATGAGCCTAACCTGACGAAGGACCCGCAAAATGCTCCGCGAATTTCGGCGGAGCATCAGGCGGCGCTGCACGACGCCATCCGCTCGGTTCCGCGCCTGGGTGCGGTGCCCATTGCGGCGCCAAGTTATGTCCTGTCGAACAGAGCGCTGGCGCTGGACCTGAAAAATGCCTGCGATTACGGCAATATCCACGCTTACGCCGGGATGGAGCATCCCGAAACGATGGGTCCGGGGGCACTCTCGAAATCCGTCGCCGCTTCGGCGCATATAGCGGCCGGCAGGCCGGTGCTCGCCACGGAAATGGGCTATCATACCTCGCTGCAAACCAAGACCTTTCATTTCCCCGTCACAGAAGGCATCAAGGCGCGCTATATGCCGCGCATGCTGCTCTGGTGCTTCATCAGCGGTATCCGCCGGTCCTACATCTATGAAATGGTTTCAAGCTTCGCCGCCGATCAGACAAACCCGGAATCCTCCTTCGGCCTCCTCCGCCACGATCTGAGCCGCACCCCCGCTTACGAGGCCGTTCGCGCCCTTCTTTCCCTCTGCAGGGCAGAACGGCAAACCGGGCCGGAGGAACGACGGCTCGATTTCCTCACTGCCGATTCCCAAAGGTCGTCGATGCATTTGGTGAGACCGGACGGTGCTTTGCTCGTGCCCGTCTGGCTTGGAATTTCCGGCTGGCAATGGCCGGCCCGCATCGAAAGCCCGCCCGCCGAACGGATTGCGACATTTTCGGTGGCCGGCCAGCATAGTCACGTTATCGCACACCGTTTCCGCGATGACGGCTCCGTGAGCCAACAGACAATCACGCAGGAAAGCGGGCAATACCGGCTTTCGGTCAGCGACCAGCTTACGGTTCTGGAAGTTTTCTGAATGGCACCGACGAAATGCCGCATCGCAAAATTGTGTGTATCGCGTCGCGTTATTGCATGATAGCCTGCTTGAATACTGGACTTCCGCCCCGCAAAAGCGGGCGCAATATAATACTAAATATATCTTTATTTTTACAGATTGACGATGATGAAAAACTTTAAAGAAGCGCCCGCTGCCGGGTCGCAACGTCTTGATGTTCTTCAGGTGATGCGCGCCGTCGCGGCAACCATGATTGTTGCGCTGCACGCGGACGTGAACTGGCAATTCACGCTTTTTCCACTGCATCTACTGCGACTGGGCGGCGGTGTCGACCTGTTTTTCGTCATTTCCGGATTTGTCATCGTTTATGCGTCCCGGCCCTATTTCGCAGCGGCAGGCGGCCGTTCGGCGTTTCTGCTGCGCCGGTTTCTCCGCATCGTTCCGCTTTACTGGTTTGTGCTGACCCTGCGGCTTGCCATAGCCGCCAGCGTGCCCCTTATCAGTGCAAAGGCCTTTCCACCGTTACAGTCGATCCTCACCTCCTACCTGTTTATCCCCTATGACAGCATGGGTTATGGCGACGCCTATCCGTTTCCGCTGATCGATCTCGGCTGGACGCTGAATTACGAGATGTTCTTTTACATCGTTTTCGCAGCGTTCATCTTCCTGCCGCTGGAGCGCGCGGTATTCACGACAGCCGGCGTGCTGTTTGCCGCTGTCATGATCGGCTCCGCCTTCGATCTCGGCCTGCCGTTCAGCTTCTGGTTCAAGCCGATCATTCTCGAATTCGTCGCGGGTATGTTCATTGCAGTCCTCTTCCTGCGAGGCGTTCGCCTGCCGCCCTTGCTCGGGCTTGCAACGGCCCTGTGCGGCCTGGCGATCTGGATGCTGACCGATCTGAGCAGGATAGGATTCAAGTGCGACCCGGGCTGTTATTCCTTTTCGCGGCTGCTGGTTTTCGGCGGCGGCGCGATTTTGCTGATGGCAGCGGCGACCTTGACCAGAAACATCTCCCTGCCCCGTTTCGCACGGCCGCTGGCAAAACTCGGCGATTCATCCTATGCGCTTTACCTGCTGCACCCGTTTATTTTCCAGGGCTTCAAGATTGCGCTCGGCGGCGTCACGTTCCCGCCTGAATGGAGCAACCTCGTTTATCTCGTCATCGTCGTCAGCACCGTCGCCATAGCCCACACCTTCCACGTCCTTGTCGAAACGCCGGCCAATATCTGGCTGCGTGAGCGGCTGATAACAGCGCCACGGAAAGTCGCCGTATCATGAACAAACCGGAGAAAGGCAAGGGCGGCCGTTAACAATAGGTGATGCTTTCCGCCGCAGGTTTATTTTAGCGCTTGATCCTTTGCTTGGGCTGTGCGATTTAAAAAGAAATTTTAGATGTTGGGTAATCTTGCCCGGCATTGGATGTATTTAAAGTCGTATTTTAAAAGATTTGGAGAGTTGGATGCCCCGCATTCGTAACGGCTCGATGCTCGTTGGTGCGATGTTTATTGCCAGCATGGGTCTCTTTTCCGCTGTCGCCAACGCACAGAACGTGGAAACCGCACCGCCGGCCGCACCGCAGCAGGCGCCCTCGGTTGAGAGCGCTGTAACAGGCGCACCCGTCAAGGCCGCCGATGAAACCACCGCTGCATTTCTGAGCCGCGTCAACACCACCAATCCGGACACGGTTTCGATTGCCGCAGCGGAACTGTTCAAGCAGTCTCCGACGCAGGGTATGATCAGGGACCTGGTCACCATCGCTTCCAGCACGGATGCGGCAGCGGCCGACGTAACCGGAAAAGTAACGAGCGGGTTTCCGATCATCGCCATTTCCACCAGCGCGGCACAGTTCTCCGAACAGCTTTCCAGCCTCATCCTGAGTGACTCCGGCCAGTTGCCGACCATCGTCGCACTGGCTCAGAAGGTCGGTAACAAGGACTTCTCCGAAGTCGTCGGCGAAGGCCTGGCCCTTGCCCACGCCACCGCGATGAGGAACGGCAATTCGATACTCGCAGCAGCGATCCAGTTGCAGACAAAGGGTGCCAACGTACCCGCCGATCTGCTGATCGCCTTTAGCGAGAATATCGAAGGAACGGCTGCCGGTCCGGCCGCCCCTGCGGCGGCCGCAGCGGCGGCTTCGCCGATCGGCGGCGCCGGTTCCTCGCCGGCAAGCGCCAACAGCATCGGCGGTTCGGGAACGGCAGGTGCCGCAGGCGGCACCGCACAGGCGGGTGGCGGAAGCCCGCCGGCTGGCCGCGGCAGATCGCTTTCAACCGGCAGCACCAGCACGACGACGAGCACAAGTCCCGTTTGAGTTTGGGTTTGTCGCCTTTCCCTAAGGGAAGGCTGCTGCCAGTTCTGTGATGCAACCGTGACTTGGCGGGCGCTGCGCCCGCCTAAAAGAGCGAGGCTGACAGTTGTTGCAAAGGCACGATCCCCTGACGATGGCTGACTACGATAAAGGCGGGCTGACGTCCGAGTTTATCGATATCGACGCCGTTCTTGCGATGTTTCGCCGGCAGTGGCGCATCGTGCTTGCCGCGGTGGCAGTCGCCGGGGCAATCGGCCTCGCCTTTGCCGCAACGGCCGTTCCGATCTATTCGGCGACGGCGACGCTGCTGATCGACCGCAATAACAGCCAGATTGTCGAACAGCTTTCGACAATCGGCGGAGTCATAGAGGATGAGGCTTCCATTCTCAGTCAGGTCGAGGTGCTGCAATCGGAAACCATCGGGCTTGCCGTTGTCGATAGTCTCAATCTCACGGAAAATCAGGAATTCAGGGCAACGCGTGCGTCGCTTCTGAGCTCGATATTCGGCACGATCCGCTCGCTCGTCAATGTTTCGCAATGGTTCTCGCCAGCGAAAAAAGAGGCGGTGGTTGATAATGGAACCCTGAAGAGATCGCTGTCGGACCAGCTGCTCGATGGCCTCAGCGTCAAGCGCATCGGCCGGACCTACGCGCTGGAACTCACCTATAATTCGACATCGCCGGTGCTCGCCGCGCAGATCGTCAATGCCGTGGCCTCGGCCTATCTGCTGGACAAGCTGAATTCCAAATATGAGGCGACGCGGCGGGCCAGCGACTGGTTGTCCGACCGTATTGCCGAGCTGCGCCAGCGGGCGCTCGAAACCGATCTGGCCGTGCAGAAGTTTCGCGCCGAACATAATCTGATCTCGACCGGCAATAACAGCCTGCTCTCCGATCAGCAGCTGGCGGAATCCAATAGCGCTCTGATTTTGGCGCAGTCGGAAACCGCCAGGGCAAGGGCGCGGGTGCAACGCATCGAACATATTCTCGCCACCGACGATGTCGATGCGGTCGTTACCGATATTCTCGACAGCTCGGTCGCCAACGACCTGCGCAAAAAATATCTCGAAGCTTCCAAGATCGAAGCGGAAATCACCGGCAGGCTCGGCAGCAACCACGTTCAGGCGGTACGTCTGCGTAATGAAATGCAGGAATACCGACGGCTGATGTTCCAGGAAATCAGCCGCATCGCGCAAAGTTACAAAAGCGATCTGGAAGTCTCGGAAGCGAGGGAAAAGTCGCTCGCCGAAAGTGTCGCCAAGGCGACCGACATCAGCAACTCGGCCAGCGAGACACAGGTTCAGCTGCGCGAATTGCAGCGCGAAGCCGAAACCTACAAGAACATGTACCAGACCTTCCTGCAGCGATATCAGGAAGCGATGCAGCAGCAATCCTTCCCCGTGACGGAAGCGCGCGTGATTTCCAAGGCGATGCCGCCCAGAATTCCGAGCAAGCCGAACAAGCCCCTCATTTTGGCCCTGTTCATGATCATGGGCGCTGCGGCCGGTGGCGGCATCGCCATGTTCCGTGAATTCCGCGACCGGTTTTTCCGCACCGGGGAACAGGTTCGAGACGTTCTCGGGCTGGAATTCCTCGGCAATACCCCGCTCATCCAGAACAACAAGGCCATAATAGAAGATCAGGAAGGCGGCCATCCGGCCCTTACGCGCCCCACCAGCGTTGCGCGTTACGCGGTCGACCATCCGCTCTCCTCCTTCGCCGAAACCCTGCGCAGCACTAGGCTCGCCATCGATCTCGGTATTCCCGCCAAAAGCGGAGCGCGGATTGTCGGTGTCGTCTCAGCCTTGCCGAGCGAAGGGAAATCCACGATCTCCATCAATCTGGCGCAGCTGCTTGCCGGGCAGGGTGCGCGGGTCCTGCTGCTGGATGCCGATATTCGCAATCCCGGCGCAACGCGCGCCATGGCGCGTCACGCGAGCGAAGGCCTGCTCGAAGTATTGCTGGAAGGCCGCAGCGTGCAGGATGTGCTGCTTCGTGACGAAAAGACACGGCTCGCTTTCCTGCCCACGGTGGTCAAACAGCGTGTCCCTCATTCCTCCGAACTGCTGACCTCGGCGCAAATGCACAAGCTGCTGGCCGAAGTGAGCAATGCTTTCGATTATATCATCGTCGACCTCCCCCCGCTCGGGCCGGTGGTCGATGCACGCGCCATGGCGGGGCGGATCGACGGTTTCATCTTCGTCACGGAATGGGGCAAAACCGCCCGCAGGGCAGTGCGGAACACGGTGGAGAATGAGGTTCATATCCGCAAGAAGTGCCTCGGCGTCGTCCTCAACAAGGTGGACACCGAAAAGCTGAAGCTTTATCGCGCCTATGGGTCGAGCGAATATTATCATTCGCGCTATACACGATATTACCATGACCAGGCGTGACGGTGTGGTGCGCCTGCGGAAAATCCTCGCGGTCGTACCGGTCCTCGTCATTTCCATCTTTGTCCTGTCCGTGGCGGCGCAGGCCTTTTCGCAAAGCCGGCGGTTTTCCGATATTGTCGCATTGGCGCGGATCGCCGACGACAATAATGGCCTCGCGCCAGATCTCCTTGCGGAAACGGTCCCTGAACTCCAGCCCATCGTTAGCGAAAAAATCTGCCGTTCGGATATCGTCAAAGCCGGACTAAGGCTCGTTCTAGCCGATCTCGATGCAAATGGCGTCGATCCGGCATCCGATCCCGGCGCGACGCGTCTCGGTTTTGCCGAAACCTTTATTCGCCATTCGCTCTCTTGTTTTCCCGCAAATGGCGATGTCTGGCTGCGTCTTGCCATGGTTCGCTCGCTGCGCAACGCCTCGCCGATGGAAGTCGCCGTGCTGATGAATTTCTCCCAGCTCTATGGGCCTGCCGATGCCAATCTGATCCGTGGGCGTTTCGTGATGTGGCAGCAGTTTCCGAAGAACACCTTGCCCGAGGCCGAGACGGCCCGCGAGGCGGATACGGCCGTCGTCTGCGGCAGGCAGGGGGAAATCCTGCGATGGACCCTGGCGGAAGTCTGCCCAAAGCCACCGTCGGCAGACACAAAACGTCCCGCGCCGCTGTCATGATCTGAAACAATGAAACGGCTGAGCCTCGTCGATATTCGCGGCATAGCCACCACAAACAATTCCGACAAAGCCCAAAGATATGTCGCTCACCGAAGCCCGATCAGAACCGCTCTCCTCCTCGCAGCCCCCACTCGTGGCGGTTCGGGACTATGTCCGGCCGGTCGCAATAGCCGCATTCTGGGCAATATTTCTGCTGGCGCTTCTCAATAGGGGCGCAACGGAAATAGAAAGTCGCATCGTCGTCACGGCCGGGATCTATCTCCTGCTGGTGCCAGGAATCCTCCTGTTCGGACCACCGAAGGCCGGTGCGGGCAAGGTACTCGCAGCAGCCTGCCTTTTATTGGGAGCGCTCATCGTTCAGGTGCTGTTGCAGACCTCCTACATACCCGGCATCGCGCGCCTCAATCCGGCATGGTCCACCGCCGCCATGTTCATGCAGACTGCGCCAGCCGCCACAATCTCACTGACGCCGGCGGATGACCGGCTCGGCCTCATGAGCGCCGCCCTGCCCTTCGGCGCCTTCATGGCCGGCCTTGTGCTTTTCGATAGCGACGAGCGTGCGGCAAAGACGCTGCGATGGTTCGCAATCGCCGGTGGCTGGCTCGCGCTGTTTTCCATCGTGCAATTCGTGCTTTTTCCCGAAGCTCTCGGCCTCATCCAGAAGCGCTTCTACCTCGGCAGCCTTACCGGCCTTTTTGTCAATCGCAATACCGCCGCGACCTTCTTCGGTCTCATCCTTCTCACGCTCGCCGCACTATTACACAAAAGCCTCCTCGCTCCGGATTGGGCCAGGGTAAAAGCGCTCGTGGCAAATCGCCTCACCGTGCCGGCGGAGCAGAAACAGCTCATCCGCAGGGCCGCTTTTCTTGGCGTCCTCGCGGGCTTTTGTTTCATCGCGTTAATGTTGACGGGATCGCGTGCGGGGATCGGCTCAAGCCTCGCAGCGCTGATTGTCCTGATCCTGCTGATTGTGTTCAACTCTCCCCCCAGAACCGGCCGCAATGGAGCCTCCAGCCGGCGTAGGCAGCGCGGGACGAGACGTCGTGCCGCGCTCCTGATCGCAATCGCCATCGCCCTCTTCGCGCTTTTCGCCAGTCGGGTGGCGCTTCGCATGGAAACGCGTTTGGAAGACGATATGCGCTTCTGCTACATGCCGGGCATCGCCCGCGCCATCGCCGACAATTGGCCGCAGGGGTCGGGCCTTGCAAGCTTTACGGAAGTCTATGCGCCCTATCATGTGGCGCGGTGCGGGGTGGACGCCGTCGTCACCCATGCCCACAACGTCTACGCCGAAGGGCTGCTGACACTCGGCGCGGCCTTCCCGTTTTATCTCGCTTTTTTTGTGCTCATCCAACTGGTGATTTTCATTCGCGGGGCACTGAAACGCAGAAATTATCGTTATGCCTCTCATCTCGGCCTTGCCGCGCTGCTACTCGTCCTGTTGCATTCGACGCTTGATTTTTCACTGCAGATTCCAGGCTTTGCCATGGCCTATGCCGTTTTCCTCGCCCCGGTCGTCACGCTTTGTCTGAACCCGCCGGGAATGGAGCGGGAAGGCCGCAAACGGCGGAGACAATTTCCGGAAGACGCTGCAATGCCGGCGCCGGGCCATTCAGGCCAGACAGTACAAACGCCGCTTCGTCTGCAATAACGGATTTTACGAATGCAAAACAGGTTTCGTGATCTTGAAGGCGCAGGAATTTGAGCATGCGGATATTGCAAATAACCTCGCTGTTTTTTCCGGATCGGGTGGGCGGCGCGGAAATATTCGTGGAAGACCTTGCGCGTGGACTTGCGGATAAGGGGCACACCGTCGCGGTGGCCGCCATCTCGCGTGAAGAACAGGCAGCGGAAAAACGCGACGGTTTCACCATTCACCGCCTCGGGCATACCACGCCGTTCTTTATCGGCGACTGGGGGCAACAACCGGAATGGAAGCGAAAATACTATAAGATCGCTGTGCAGCTGGATCCGCGCCTCGTTCGCCGGCTTGCGCGTGTCATCGATGATTTCCGGCCGGACGTGGTCAATACCCATTCGCTGTCGGAACTGACGCCGCTGATCTGGCCGATGATTCGCAAGCGCGGCGTTCCACTGGTTCATTCCCTGCATGATTTCACGAGCATGTGCACCAATGGCTCCCTGTTTCATGACGGGCATATCTGCGATGGCAGCAGCAAAAAATGCCGTGCCTTTTCTTATCTCCACCGGCGTTGCCAATGCGCGGTCGATGCTGTCGCCGGCGTCGGTCGCGATATCGTCGAACGCCACGTGAGGGCCGGTTTTTTCACCCATGTTCCCGAAAACCGCCGCACGGTGATCTGGAACGCCATCTCACCACCCGATTCGCCAGAACCGCGCATTCCCCGCACGCCCGGCGAGCCGCTGGTTTTCGGCTATCTGGGCCGCATCGAAGCGGCAAAAGGGGCTGACTTGCTGATAGAAGCGTTGCGACTTTTGCCGCCGCAGGGCTGGCGGGCGGTCATGGCGGGCCGCGCGCCAGATGGCATCGAGGCCTATCAGCAAAAGGCAGCCGGCCTGCCTGTCGAATTTCCGGGCTATGTGGAGGCTGATCGTTTCTTCGCCGGCATAGATTGCCTCATCGTACCGCCCCTATGGCCGGAGGCCTTCGGCCGCACCGTCGCTGAAGCCATTTTGCGCGGCGTATCCGTCATCGGCTCAAATCTTGCGGGTGTCGCCGAACAGATCGGCGCGGACAGGCCGGAACGCCTGTTCGCCCCGGGCAATGCCGCCGAACTGGCCGCACGCATGGCAGAAGCGATGCGCAATCCCGCCATGCTTGCGGAAACACCTGAAACCCGGGAGCGAATTCGCCAAGGCGTTGAGCCCGAAGGGGTCATCGCGGCCTATGAAAAGCTCTATGCGGATGTGTGCAAAACCGCATGAGCGTGACGACAGCGTCCCTCTTCAGGCTGCGGCTCCTTGCTTGAAAAGCCGCGCGTAGCTCTCCGCCGCCTTCCGCCACGAATATAATTTGCGGTTTTCATAACCCGCCTGGCGGAGATTTTCTGCCAGTTCCGGATTGTCCAAAAGTCGCTCAAGCGTGTCGACAAGGCTCTGGGCATCCGCCGGATCGAAAGTCAGGGCGCCTTCGCCGGCAATCTCCGGTGTTGCCGAACGATTGGAGCAGACGACCGGGCATCCCAGCTGCTGCGCCTCCAGCACCGGCAGGCAGAAGCCTTCATAGGTGGAGGGGACGCAAAGGCAGGCTGCGTGACGGTAAAGTTCGGCCAGTTGCCGGTCATCTATGCCGGAAAGCCGGATCAGCCGGGCCTTCAATTCCGGATCGTCCAGCGCGCCGGCGATTTCCTCCGCCTCGTCGCGGCCAACATGCACGATGCGCAAATCCGGCCATTTTTTACCGAGTATGGCAAAGGCTTTGCCCAGGAGAGCGAAATTCTTATTGGACGTCGCGTTTCCGACCGCCAGTATGTAGCGTCCGGGAACAGGCGGCAGCGTGTCGAAAACCCCGGGATCGACATTCAGCGTGCTATCGGAATGAATGGTGATGCTCTTATCGGCAGCGGCTGGATAGAAACGCCCCAGATCCTTCCGCGTCGCTTCGGATACGCAGATAACCCGATCCGAACCGGCCATCATCAGCTTAAAGATGAAATCGGTCGTCAGGGTCGCCCGCCAGCCGATCTGTTCGGGAATGGTTTTGAAATAAAGATCATGAACAAGGGTGAGACGCCGTTTGCCCCCGAGGGGACTTCCAAAAGGATCGGCATTAAACAGTACATCGATGCCGTGCCGGCGGCAGAGCGCGGGCAGCATCGCGGCCTGACGCACCACATCGAAAACCATGACGCGCGGCCGGGGAGTCTCGATGAGCTGCAAGCGGCTGTCGCGCAGGTTTTCAGGCAGTTGCGCCCGCGTCCAGGGAGAGCGCAGAACATAGTCGTCACCCGTCTGCTCCAGCAGCCGCTCCAGCAGGCTGAAGGTCACGCGGGCCACACCAGAGGCCTTGCCACCATATTGGCTCGGCATGTTTACGAGAATGCGCATCCTGACCCTTCCGCCTGCCGGCATTGCCTGTTCCTGTCGATCGCCGGGGCGAAACTTCACGCCGCCTCCGAGAGCAGCGCGGAAACGGAGCGGCAGGTTTCCTCCAGCGAGAAACGCTGGCTCACATCCTCCCGCCCCTTTTGCGCCAGCCTTTCCGCCAGAGCAGGTTGCGACAGGACACAGCCGATCGCCGCTGCCAGGGCCGATGCATCCCCCGGCGGCACGAGAAGGCCGGTTTCGCCGTCACGGATGATTTCGGTAACACCGCCGCCGCGCGTGGCGACAACCGGACGCCCGCACATCATGGCCTCCACCACCACACGGCCGAAGGGCTCGGCAACAATCGAGGTATGAGCGACCACATCCATCGCCGCCATCAGTTCCGGCACATCCGGGCGGAAACCGAGAAAACGGACGCGACCCTCGAGACCGAGACGGGACGCCTGTTTGCGGACGCGCGCTTCATAGGCCTCCTGCCCGAAAAGCGCACCGCCGACGATGACCGCCTGCACGCCCTCCATCGCCGCAATCGCGTCCAGAAACACATGCTGTCCCTTCCATTCGCTCAGCCGGCCAAAAAGGCCGACAAGCGGTTGCGGACCAAGGCCCAGTTCCGCACGCAGCCGCGCGGCGACGCCAGGCTCGTAAAGCCTTGCTTTCGCAGGGTCGAAGCCGTTGTAAACGATGCGAACCTTATCCGCCTCGCCGCCGGCCTCGATGAAAGCCCGGCCTGTCTCTTCGGAATTGACAGCCACCAGCCTGGCGAAAAGGCGCGCAAATGCCAGCGAGGCGCGGCGATTGGTGGCGCTGAAAGCCGGATCGGTGACGATATCGTGTAAAATCCAGACAAGCGGCCGGCGGCTGAGCTTTGCGGCCAAGGCGCAGACAAAAAGCGCCTTTTGCGAGTTGGCGCAGATCACATCATAGTGCCTCGCCTCCCGGCTCAATTGCCAGGCAACCGCCATCACGTCGGCCGCTCCGCGCAACAGGGCCCCGAAGGACGCGTTGCGGCGGATCGACAGCATTTTTTCTCCGGCGGACAGCATGACTGGAGCCCGCCCCGCATCAACGAGATCATCTGCGGCCGCACCACCGCTGAGAAAACAGGCACGCCAGGAGTGTGGGCCCGCCTTGACGAGGTCCGTCAGAAAAAGTTCGGCGCCGCCCTTCTCCCCGGTATGGCTGACGAAAAGAGCGGATGTCATGGTGTCTCTCCTGCCGGATGAGAGGACCGACGATGCACCTGTCTGTGATTGCGGGCATGAACAGCCGGCCGGCAAAAAGAACGAACCTGCCCGAAAGCGACGTGAATATCTTCATCGAAAGCTGCGTGGAACCGCATGTCGCCAGATAAAAACACCAGCCTTAAACCTTTTCTCGTAATAAAATTCAATAATAACAATAATTCTAGAATAATATTCTATTTTTACACTTCAAACGAAATCAGAGAAAAATTTCTGACGCTCGTTTTTATGCGCTGTTTTCTGTTTCGCGCCCGGCATTTTTCCCCGGTCCTCGTGGCGGAACTATTCTGAAGCCAGACCAGGAGAACGAACGATGACACCGCCCGAACACAACATATGCATATATACGGCGCGAACGGAAGAGGTGGTGGCATGATCGGCTTAACGCTCGGCATACGTCCCCGAAACATGGGTGACATCGGTTTTTCCCTGACCGCGTTCTCGCCCCTGCGGGCCCGTCTGGCGGCCGGCCAGAATGCCACGATCTTCGTGAACGGCGACAGCACCGCCCATGCCGAAGCCGGACCATTTCAACAATTTGCGATGATGCTTGGCGATCTGCACGATACGACTGTTGTTTTATACCGTTGGGCGGAATGGGAGACGAGCGCCGCCACCGGGCCAAAAACCTATGCGGCCCCGGTCACGCTGCGCGCCGGCAAGGAGGCGACGCTGACGCTCTATCTTGCGACGCTGCCCGGCGGCATGGCGGGTTACATGCTTGCGGAACAGCGCGCAGCAGCGCTGAAGATTCCCCGTCCCGATCTCTGCATCATGCATCAGGGCCACAATATGCAGACCTTCGAAGCGCCTGGCGGCATTTTGAGCTCCGGACAATCCACACTGCTCGGACCACTGGGAATGACCGAATGGCAGTGGCCAAACGCTCCACAACTCATCACCACCCAGAACCCGTGGCGGGATGGGACGGGTTACGACAGGGTCTATCAGGCAATCCTCGACCTGGCCCGAGCCCATCCGAACATCACGCTGGTGGATACGCATGCCGCATTTCTGGCGAAGGGCAAGGACGCCGCCCTTTATCGGGACAATATTCACCCGAACGAGGTGGGCTCCCGGCTGATCGCGCGTACCCTGTTCGATTCCTATCTGGGATCGGCACGCGATAACAACTTCCAGACACCTTGCTGGCCAAAGCTGCCTGCCGCCAATCTCATCGGCAATGGCGATTTCACCGATTGGACTGGTTCCGTTCCGACAGGCTGGGGCATGACTTCGCCAGGTTCCGCCACCAAAACCACCGAAATCATCTTCTCCCCATCCTTCGCAAGCAGCCTCGCCCTCTATCCAAATGGCAGCCAGATCGCCGGGCTTACGCGCAATTTCCGTAACGCGGAAGCCATATCGATGATAGGCAGGACCGTTTCTTTTGCCGTACTTTACAAAAATAACGAGAAGCAGCGCTTGCCATACATCACTTTGATTGCAAAAAGCGGTGGCGCAGTCCGGACAATCGTTTGCTCCGCCCTGCAATTCGGAGGCGCCAACACCTCCGGTAATAGCGGCTGGATGTGGGCGATCGCCAACGGCATCGCCATAGACCCCGATATCAACCCGGCGGGGTATAATTTCTATCTGCGAATCCTGCCGGCATTCGGTACCAGCGCGCCCACCTCAAATGAACCAGTTCACATTCAGCGGATCATTGCCGTCGAAGGGGATTTGCCGAAAGGCAATCTGATCTCATGACGAAACGATAAAATATCTTGCGCGGCGACGTCATCGAGCCCACTAATAGTCGCCATATTATATTGATTGCCACGCGGTAGCGCTGTCCTGTGGACGGTCGAAATCCGCTTACAAAAGATTGAGACCGCGGATGAAAAGACCAGCAAATCATGCGGCATCGCGCCAGCCCGCTATACCGGGTTTTGTTTTGGCAATGCCGCTTTATCCTTCAAAGACAATCAATATTCCCGGCATCCTTCTCACGACATTCGTTTTCGCTATTGGTTTCTTCATTCAATGCAATGTGGCGACCAGCAATATTGGCCTGCGTTTCCTCAACATAACCGACATGCTGGTGCTGATGACGCTGCCCGTCATCGCTCTGCTTTACATTCGCTGCCTGACGCCGTCGATTATTCTGTTTTATCTTCTCCCGCTGACGGTGCTGTTTGTTCTCACGACGCTCTTTGCAGATGCGCGCGGTGATGGCGAGTTTTACACGACGGCGATGACCTATTTTTATGCGGTCTATTTTCTGTTCTTTGCCTATATGCTGTTCAAGGAAAACCTGCTCGAACTGTTCTGCTGGGGCGTATTTGCGGGCTTCATAGCGGTGACGATCCTGCTTTTCCTGGACATCGTCATCCATGACCAGCTCGCCTCCGTCGGATTGTCCTTCATGTTCGATGAGGCGGGCGTGCTGGAGCTTGCGGCGAAAGGTGAGATAACCCCGCTGCTTTTGCGCGTCGAAAAGGCAGGCGGCATCTGGCCCGTGGGCAACACGGCTGGACCGGCCTTCGCGCTGGCCGGAGCAGCAGTGGCCTATGTCGCCGAACGCCACAAGCGCCCCGCGTTGTTTGCCGTGTTTCTGCTCGTATATCTTGCCAGCTTTACCCTTACGCTTAACCGCTCGGGAGTATTTGCCGTCCTTGCAATCGGACTCTATTTCTACGTCCGGAATTTTTCGGTCAAAATGCTGCTCAGCACCTATTTCGGTTTTGCCTTGTGCGCCCTCGCCATCGCCGCCGTTTTGCCGCTCGGCGCTTTCGACTTTGCGGAACAGGCCTTTTCGAAACGTTTTCTCGAGGACAGCAATAGCAGCAACAACTTGCATGAGCGGTGGGAGACGATCACCGGCGGCTTTCAGGTCATGTTCCAACATCCTTTGGGCATAGGATTTACCGCGCGATATGAGGAACTTGCGCGGATATCGAGGATCGGCACACCACATAATGGTTTTATAGCCACCGCCTATGCTTCCGGATTGGGATTTTGCATCATGAGCGCCTTCGCGCTTTTCTATGTAATTTTCCGAAAACGGAAAATCGGCTTTTTCGCCTATTCGGCAATCGGCGTCATTATCGGCTATCAATTTGAAGAGCTGAATTTCAACCCCGTCTTCATGGCCCATGTGGGACTTGCGCTTGCCTATGCCGCCATTGATCTGGACTTCAGGCTTTTCCTAAAAAACACGATGATGCGGATGCTCGGAACGGCAGACAATGCCCGCAACCGGGAAGAAGGAAGCCTCATCGGCAACAGACCTGGTCTAAGTCCACCTATGTTCTGACCGAACGCTTCAGGCGACGTCGAGGATCTCGATCTCCCTCCCGCCCAAACTGACGAGATCGCCGGCCGCTTTTCCCATCAGCACCCTTGCAACCGGGGAAACATAGGACATTGTTCCCGCCGCAGGATTGGCCTCGTCCTCGCCCACGATCCGGAACCGTTGCGTTCGCCCGTCATCGCGGCTGAATGTCACCAGGCTGCCGAAAGCGACGACGCCATCCGCTGGCGGATCAGGCATCAACTGCGCGGTGCGGACCCGCTCGGAGAAATATCGCAGATCGCGAAGCGGGCTGGCGGAAATGCGTCGTCTTTCATTGATGTCTTCAATGGCATTGGCCGCCTCACAAGCTTCGCGCGCCAGACGCAACTGCTCTTCCAGCGCCTTCAGCCCGGACTGCGTTACCAGATTGGGATGAGACGAGATTACCCGATCCGGCAGAACGGTTTCGGCTGCGGTTTCCGCACTGTCTTCCTTGGTAAAGGCTACGCTCAATCCTGACACTCCGTTCCCGATATGCCCAATCCTGCCACCGCCCGCAGGGGCACCGCAAGAGCGCGCTGCGCCAGTTCAAAAACGAATATGTAACAGGCGGAAGCGGGTCATGACAACGCACCCCCTCAACAGCTGAATGCAACCGCAACGGAACATACCCCTCATATTTCGGCCTAACATGAGGCTTTTTGCCCTGTTAGGGTGTGCAGCAGGAGGAGTGAGGAGACACCAACGCTAACGGACAGGAGACGGTTCATGGCCCGGACAGTAGTGAATGCGCTTGGAGACACACTCTATTACAGCGGCAGTTCCACGGGATTTTTCTCCGCCACGGGTTCCGGCCCGCTGCTCACCGGCACCGCAGGCAATGATTCCATGTGGGGCGACAGTTCCGTCAATGTGACCATGGCGGGCGGCACGGGCGACGATATTTATTATCTCTATTCCAGCATCAATCGCGCCGCCGAAAATGCCGGGGAAGGCATCGATACCATCGATACCTGGATGAGTTACACCCTGCCCGACAACTTCGAGAATCTGCGGGTAACGGGTGACGGGCGTTATGCCTTCGGCAATTCGCTCGACAATATCATCACCGGCGGGTCCGGCAGCCAGACGATCGATGGCGGGGCCGGCAACGACGTGCTGTTCGGCGGCGGCGGGGCCGACACCTTTGTTTTCACGAGCGGCAACGGCACCGATCTCATCACGGATTTCAGCGCCAATGACACGATACGGCTCAATGGCTACGGCATCACCTCTTTCGATCAGCTTGTCGGCAGCGCCACGCAGCAAGGCAGCGACCTGTGGCTCAATTTTTCGAATGGCGAGGCCATCGTTCTTGCTGGAACGACCATAGACGACCTTCAGGCCGACCAGTTCGAACTCAGCCTCGACCGATCGTCCCTCACCCAGACCTTTGCCGATGAATTCGATACGCTGTCGCTGCGCAGCGGCGATCAGGGCACCTGGGACGCCAAATATTGGTGGGCGCCGGAAAAGGGAAGCTCGCTGACGACGAATGGCGAGGCGCAATGGTATATCAACCCCACTTATGCCGGCACATCGGAGGTCAACCCTTTCAGCGTCGAGAACGGCGTCCTGACCATTACCGCCGAGGAGACCCCGCAGTCGATTGCCGACGAGGTCGAGGGGTATGATTACACCTCGGGGATGCTGAACACCTATTCCTCCTTCAGCCAGACCTATGGTTATTTCGAAATCCGCGCCGATATGCCGACCGACCGGGGCGCCTGGCCTGCCTTCTGGCTCCTGCCCGAAGACGGCTCCTGGCCGCCTGAACTCGATGTCATCGAAATGCGCGGTCAGAACCCCAATACGCTCATCATGTCCGCTCATTCCAACGCCACCGGTGAACAGACCTCAGTCATCAACAATGTCAGCGTGCCGAGCACCGAAGGGTTCCACACTTACGGCCTGTTGTGGGATGCCGAGCACATAACCTGGTATTTCGACGATGTCGCCGTGGCGCAGACGGATACGCCCGATGATATGCATGACCCCATGTATATGGTCGTCAACCTTGCCGTCGGCGGCACTGCGGGAACGCCATCGGACGCGGATTTCAGCGACGGCTCGCAGATGATGATCGATTATATCAGGGCCTATTCACTCTCCGACTGGGCCGCATGAATTAAAAACACCGGCAGTCGCATCGGGACTGCCGGTGTTTCAAACATCAGCCTGTCGGCTTACGCCTCGTTCAGGCCCATCACTCGGCCGCGAGCTGGGTGCGGGCGCTATTTAGCGAGATCAGGTGCCGCGCCGTTTCGAGGCTTGCGGGCTGTTCGGCGCGATAACGGCGGCCGATTTCCATCATCAGCACGGTATCGGGCAGGAAGGAAAGTTCCGAGAAGATGTCCTGCCAGTCGATATCGCCCCAGCCGAGCGGCATGTGTAGATCGCCGATGCCGAGTGCTGTGTTTTCCTGCGGAAAATAGGGCTGATAGAAGCCCTGCGGGCGGCCGAAGGAATCGTGCACATGCAGATGGCCGGCAACCGGCGCCATGGCGCGAAGTTCATGGCGGAAATCGAGGCCACGATAGGTGGATTCGAGATAGGCATGGCTGAAGTCGATCAGCGCAACGAGATTGTCGTGACCGACAGCCTTCACGGTCTCTGCCACTTCGGCCGGCGTCTGGCGATATTGGCCGGGTTCGGTGGAGAAGATATTCTCAAGGGCGATGCGCACGCCATAGGGCCGGCAGAATTCCGCCAGTTCGAAAAGCGCTTCCCGCTCGCGGCTGTCTGCATCGGCCCGTTCGGCGATCTGGTCGGCACGCAGCGCGCCGCTATGCTGGACGAGAATGCCCGCGCCGATACGGTCGCATAGAACGGCAAGCGCCTTGGCCGCATCGATCTGGTAACGGCATGTCACCGGATCCATGAAATTCGAAGAGACGAGACCGTGCACGGTGTAGCGGAAGTCGAACTGCTTCGCGAGCGACACAAAACGGTCGGCGCGCTCTTCGATGATCCGGCCGCCGGCGATCATGTCGAGGCTTGTTGCGGCGATTTCCACGGTATCGCAGCCAATTTCGGCAAGCGCACGCAGATCGTTTTCGAGGGTGGCCAGTTCGCCATCATCCGAGCCGGCGTTGAAGCCGGTACCTATAAGATTGCTCACTTCGTCATCTCCAGGGCAAGAAGGTCATGGGAGTTCGGACGCCGCACATGCGACGCCACTTCAAACAGGTCCGGGCGGTCGATATTGAAGTCGTCTATCCCGGGCGATGCAATGTCGTAAAAAAGTCCGAGGCCGCCGCCGTGTTGGTAAAAAGCGACCGGAACATTGTGATCCGTTTCCGTTGAAACCGATCACTCAATTAAGTTTCTTCATTTACAGCTTTATGACATTTCCGCAGGCAAACAGCAGGGAGAGCGGGCGTTCGCGGCCGGACAGGCGGCGGCATCGTGAAGAAGTGCGCGGGAGGCTGTCAAAAGGTCAGGTTGCGGACACTCGGGTCCGCTCAAACGGCGAAATGGCCGCAAATTGCGGCGATAGGCCTGCGCGCCAGACGTCGAAACCGGATGTCTTCCGGCGGGAGGTGCTAACCGAGATTGTGCACCATGAAATAAATCAGCCAGCAATGCGCGATGGCCAATATCGCCCAGGCCCATTTTGCGGCCCTGATATCGGCATCGACAATCCTGTTTCGGATTTCGGCCCCGCCCGACGCTTCTTTTCCGGCTCGATCATCGCCGACGGCGGATGCGGGAAATGTCTGGAAAACGGGCTCGCTGACAACATAGAGCCTGTCGCTGCGCAGAAGCGGGCGCGGCTCGTCCTCAACGCTCTCCGCATCGGAAAGAATATCGTCGTCGGAAACGCAATTCACCGCCACAAGCTGCGATGACATCCCCCCGTTACGCACTTGACCTCTATTGGGCATCATAATGTTCCACACAATAAAAATAAAAATATTCCCGGGTGACTTCCGATAAAGCCGTGCTTTACCGGACATGCCGCAATACGCGCATCCATGCCTTCCGCCCGTTAACCCAAAGAGCGCCCCCCGCGGTCAGGCCATCGGGACTCCCGGCAGACCACGCCTGCCCGCATAGGGTTTTGCCTCCCGCTGGATCAGGAAGACGGATTTTTCCACCGGCAGCGGCTCGATCGTCCGGTAACGCTGAAACCGCCTGGAATATTCGAACCGGATGAGCCTGTCGTCGAACTTGCCCGCCAGAACGCGATAGCCGTTGACGAATTCATTCAGGATTTCCAGTTCTTCTCCCCACACCCAGCCGCCGTAGGACGTCCCCTCGTTCGAACGCAGCACGATCTCGAAAAAGTGCCCGCCCGCCACCAACGGCATCCGAAAGAGAATATCGAGATTATCCTCGTCCTCTTCGTCGCCCTTTTCCGCCGACAGCCTGGCATGCGCGACCTTCGCATGGACCAGCGCCGAGACCGGATAGAACGGACGGCCCTTGAACCACATGAATTCACTGACCGCATATCCGACATCGTCGGCACGCTGGTAAGGCTCGATACGCGGCTCGAAGGCCATGTAGCTTCCGTTAAACGCTATCACTGTCGAAAATTCCCGATGCCTGCCCGTCGCATGTCCGCTGTTTTCCACCCGTCATTCATGCTTCTGTCTGCGACAATAGGCAGGCCGCGTCACACCAGCGTCAAATGGAACGCTATGATGACTTTCAATTTCCCGGACACGTTGTTAGATGATGATTCATGAGGGGACGAAAGTGGCTGGGAACGCTGAACTGATACCGATCCGGCTTTTTGGCACCCCGCGCTGTGATGCGGTGCGGGAGGCATTTTTCCCGTCCAAGGGCTTCGCCCTTACCGCCGCCCTCATCCTTGCGCCGAACCAGTCCCTTTCCCGCCAGCATGCCGCATCGCTTTTGTGGGAAAATGTCGAGCAGAAAAGGGCTCTCGGCAATTTGCGGCAGCTCATTCTCCGCCTGCAGAAACTGCCCAATGAGGACGATGCCATCCTTCTGACCGAAGGAAACGACCTGAAGGCCGGCAAGCTGGCGCAGCGCACCGACCTTGCCATCTTCCTTGCCGGCGCAAGGGCGGAAGACCCCATGCGGCGGCTCAATGCGCTGCTCGAATTCGGCGGCGAGTTGCTGGAGGGGCTGGAGGCCGGGCAGGACCATCTTTATCTATGGCTGCTTTCGGAGCGCCGCCGTCTCAGGGACCTGTTTTTTTCGAGCTACACCCAGCTTCTGGAGGAATTGACGCGGTTCGGCCGCGCCAGCTCGAACGACATCGCCAGACTTGCCGAATGCGCCTGCAAGATCGAACCGGAGCGCGAAGAAACCTACCGCGCCGCCATGGCGGCCTATGCGCGGATCGGAAATATCAGCGCCTGCGAGGGCATGTACCAGCTTCTGATGGAGCAGCTTCGTCAGGAGGGTCGTTCGCCGGAAGCGGAAACCGTGGCGCTAAGGCGGAGAATACAAAGTCTGACCGCCACGATAACGGCCCCCGCCGAGCCGGAAGAAGGCAGTCGCCGAAAATCAATGGCAAAACCGCGCGTCGCATTCGTGCGCCCGGCACGGGTCGACGGACAGCCGGTCTCGCCGGTCATGCAAGCCTTCGTCGAGGATGTCGCCAACAGTCTTGTCCGATACCGCACCTTCACCGTCCTTTCGCCGCACAGCACCTTTGCGCTGGCGCATGACCGGGCCGATGACGGCTACGCCATGCTGCGGGCGGATTACCGCATCATTTCGACCGTGTTCGACGAAACCCGCATGTCGGTTGCACTGATCGAGGATGCAAGCGGTGAAATCGTCTGGTCACTGGAAGCGGTCCTAACCGAACGGCATATCCACGCCGCCTTCCGGCTGCTCTCCAAACAGGTGGCCGCGGCGCTTGCCCGCGAAATCGAGCGGCTTCAGGTGGAGCCCGACCGCAACCACAGCGGCGAGGCCTACCGGCAATTGCTGGAAGGCCAGCAGCTTCTGCGCGGCAAATGCGATCTGCCGCTTCTCAGAAGAGCCCGTTCGATGTTCCGCAAGGCCGTCGATCTCGACCACAGCATGGCGGTTGCCCGCGCCCGCGTGGCGCAGAGCTTGCAACTCGAATGGCTGATGCTGGGCGGCAACGACCCCCATCTCCTGCACCGCGCCAAGGCGGAGGCCGATTCTTCCGTCGAGATCGACCCCGCCCTCGGTGTGGGCCACTGGATGTGCGCGGTGGTGGCGCTCTACCAGCGGGACTTCGACATCTCCGCCGAAAAATTCTTCGAGGCGGAGGCGCTGGCGCCCAATTCGGCCGACCTCCTGCTCCAGCATGCCGATGCGCTCGCTCATTTCGGCGATGCGGAAATCGCCTGGGAGAAGTTCCAGCAGGCCATCGACCTCAATCCGCTGGCGCCCGACATCTACTGGTGGGCTGGCGCCAGCATCGCTTTCAAGCGCGAGGACTACGGCACGGCGGTGGAACTGTGCGGGCGGATGGAAAATGACGAGCCTGCGCTGCGCGTCCTCACCGCAAGCCACGCGCTGCATGGCGATCTGGCCTCCGCCCGGGAATCCGGCAACAGGCTTCAGGAAAACTATCCGGGTATGACGGCGAGGGAGATCAGCAGCCTGTCTCCAGACCGGGACCCGATAGCGAATGAAAAATTCTATCACGCACTTCGATTAGCTGGGATTAAATAGGAGATACTATGTCCTCGCATTTCTTCATTGTCGGAAAAAAGGGTTTCGGCGTTCTCTTCATTCGCACGGCGCCGCTCAGGGTCGCGTCCGTGTCGCATGAGACGATTGCCGCCTATGAAGCCAGCCATCCCGGCGTGGATGGTTATGCCCGCGTGGCAGCCGCCGCAAAGTCCATGCTCGTTCGCCAGAACGGCCAGCCGGAAGCGGAACTGGACCAGGTTCAGATCCAGGGCATCGAAGCCCTCGTCTCCGGCGGCGCAGTGGTTTCCGAAGCCGATTTCGCCTTCATCGGCGAAGTGAACGACGCCGGCTGGGATTTCAACCGCATGGTACAGGCGCCGATCGAAGCGGCCCTGAAGGCTGTCGGCCCGGCCGGCTCCGTCACCGGCGAGCTGTTCGACGCCATCCTTGCCGACGACAGCAACACGGCGCCCTGATCGCGGTCTCGCAGCCTTGACCGGCGCCGATGCTCCCATATCAGCGACAGCGGCTTCAAGGCATGTCGACGCTTCGTTCTTCGATCCCGGACTGCTTCGGCGGTTCGGGATTACCCGTGTCGGCGACGTGACCGGCCTCGATATTATCGGCATTCCCGTCTGGTTCGCGGCCCGGCCCAATTCGCGCGGGCTGTCCGTCTCGCAGGGCAAGGGGCTTGTCGCGGAACAGGCCCGGCTATCGGCGATCATGGAGGCGATCGAAGGCGCGGTCGCGGAAGAAACCCGCAAACATATCGCCGCCTTCAGCTCCGTTCAGGAGATGCGGGATAAGGGAACTCCTCTCATTCCCTTCGAAACCGTCGGCAGGGTCGATTGCGACGCGCTCGATCCGCGAAAAGAACGTGCCTGGGTGAAGGGCACATCCATTCGCCGGCAGGGGGAGGTTTTTGCGCCTTACGAACTTGTCGGCATGGATTTCCGGGTGGATTTTCCATGGGACCGGCAGGCCTTCCGCATGAGTTCCCAAGGGCTCGCGGCGGGCTTCGACCATGACCATGCGGTCCTCCATGCCCTGCTCGAACTCATTGAAAACGATGCCTGCTTTCTCGTCGACACTTTCGAGACGCGCACCATCGCACCGCGACCGGTCCTCATTCCGGCGGGCGTCGATCCTTCCTTCGACGTTCTTGTTCAGCACCTGTCGGATATCGGCCTGCCGCCGTCCTTCTTCGACATGACGAATGGGCTTGGCGTGCCGGTGGCGATGGCGACCCTGCCCCGGTCGCTTCAGGCGCAGGACGGGCCAGCCACCCGCAGCGCCGCCGGGGCCGCCTGCCGGCCTGATATCCATGGCGCTGCGATTGCAGCCTTGCTGGAGGCGATCCAGTCGCGATTGACCGATATCAGCGGCGCGAGGGACGATCTTTCCCCTCTCCGCTACCAGCGGGATATGGTTGCGGCCGGGACTTCGGCCTCCGGCGTGCAGCCGATGGAAAGGGTGCCGGCCAATCTCGATTTTATATATGACGCGCCTTCGCCGCCATGGCACCAGCTTGCGACGCACCTGTTCGCCGCCGGCATCGAGGATATCTATGTCTTTCCGCTGGAAACGGAGGTATCCGGCCTGCATGTGGTGCGGGTTCTGGCAAGCGGCCTTGCTCCGGCCGGCGGCGGCCTGCAACACATCTCGCAGCGCACCCTCGATCACCTGCTGACCGTCGGAGGCCTCGGATGAAGCCGGTGGTTTTTGCAGGCCCGTCCATCCACGGCATCGCAGGCGAACATATGTCCGGTCTCGATCTTCGCGGTCCGGCCGCCTGCGGCGATATTTTCGATGCGGCTCGGCAAGGTGTGGGGACAATCGGGCTGATCGACGGGCTTTACGGCGATTGCGCCGCCGTCTGGCACAAGGAAATCCTGTTTGCACTGGCGAGCGGCGTTACCGTTTTCGGCGCCGCCAGCATGGGGGCGCTCAGGGCGGCGGAATGCGCCCCCTTCGGCATGATCGGCATCGGCGAGATTTTCGAGGCCTATCGCGACGGGCGGCGTTTTTCCGATGCCGATGTGGCGGTGAGCCATGCACCCGGCGCGCTCGATTACCGCCCGCTGACAGTCGCGCTGGTCGATGCCGAGGCGACGCTCGCCGTCTGCCGCGATACGGTCGCTCCAGAGGAATATGACGCGCTTACGCGCGCAGCCAACAATCTGCATTTTACCCGCAGGACATGGCGCGCCGTCGCCGCGGACGCGGCCCTCGGCTCCGAGACGGCGAATCTGCTCGCGGCCAATGCGGTTTCCGTCAAAAGAAGCGATGCGATGAGGCTTCTGGCAATGCTCACGGGCGAAACGTTGCCATCCCCACCGCCGCCATCATGGAAGCTTCAGAATACGATGTTTTTCCAGCAATTGGCGGCAAGGCGGGCGACAGGGGACAAAAGGTCTTGAGCGCCATCCAGCCCCTGCCTCTGATGCCCGATTGCGGCGGGCTGATCCGCACGATTGCGCTCGCAATACCCGCCGCTTTTTTTGCGGAAAGCAGGGCCACTGACACTGTTTCACCGCTCATTCCAATCGGAAACCTGCTCTCGGCCCTGCCCGCAGATATCACCGCTTTTATCGTGACCGATCGTGCCAGTCTCGGGTCAGCGCGAGACTGGCTCGGCAGCCTGCCAGCCTCCTGCGGCACCGAACTGATACCCCTTGCCGGAAACGACGGCATTTCGCATCCGTGGATACAGGACATGTTCCATGTGCGTGCGGTTGATGCTGCGACAGAATTCGTCCTGGTGGCGGAGAAGGCCATCGGCGTCAGCCTGGCCGAATATCTGGGAGCGGCAACCACGCATTCGGATGTCGCCTTGGCAGGCGGCAACCAGCTTGTCGGCCCGGATTTTCGGCTGGTGGGCCATTCCAGCCTGCAGGATGACAGGGGGATAGGAAGGAATGCGGCCATCCCTTCGCAGCGGTGGCGAAAAATTCAGGCTCTCGACGGCAGAAACATCTTCAGTTTCGGATATCGGCCGGAATATCTCGGCAAAGTCCCGGTCTCTTCCGATTTTTCCGCGATGGAAACTTGCGGAGCGGAGATTGCCGGCAAAAAAATGCACCAATGCGGCTTCCACGTTGACCAGTTCGTTTCAGTCACCGGTCTGAGAAGCGGCGGCCGGCCGCTATTGCTCGTTGCCGACCCTGTCGCGCATGGCGGATGCAATGCCCGCGCCGCAACCGAGCTGAAACGAAAACTGGACGCCTCGTCACTTTGGCTCGCGCGACAGGGCTTTGCGATAGAACGAAATCCCATCCCGCTTTCGCGGGCCATCGACACCAAAAAATGCCTGCCCAGACTTTACAACAATGTCCTTCTTGAAAATGTCATACGTTCCGGTCAGAAACGGCCATTCGTCTGGGTTCCGCATTTCGGCGATACCGAGTCGCTTGAGGAATTCGATGCAATGAACCGAGAAATTTGGGACAGAATCGGCTTTCAAACCATCGGCGTGGCCGGATGGAGCCATCTTTCCAGCCGCAACGGGGCGTTGCGTTGTGCAACAAAAATAATAAATCGCGGGCCGGACACGCGATTATGAACGAAAAATCGTGCAATTTCGTCAATAAAGCGTCATAATACCCGTGGAAATTGTGTTGAATGTATACCTTCAACGATATTAATTGATCATCGGATTTAGGAACCTCAACCGGAGGAATTTGTAATGCACGCCAAACTACCCAGCCCGATCGACGTCCATGTCGGCGCACAAATCAGAATGCGCCGCAAGTCGCTCGGCATGAGCCAGAGTGCACTGGCCGGGCGATTGGGCATCACCTTCCAGCAGGTCCAGAAGTATGAAAAGGGTGCCAATCGTGTCGGCGCGTCCCGTCTGCAGGCCATTGCGTCGATTCTCGGCGTTGAGGTCAGCTCCCTGTTCGCCAATGCCACGCCCGATGGCGACCCGGCCAATCCGGCCCTTGGCACGATCAATGCCATGCAGACCTTCGTGGCCTCGAATGAAGGCTTTTCGCTCAACCAGGCCTTTTCGCGCATCAAGAGCGCCGCCGTGCGTAGAAGCATCGTCGCTCTCGTGACATCGCTCGCCGCCACTGAAGCGGCGGAAAATGCCGCCGCGCCGGCGGACAAAAACGACGATTGACGCAGGTGTGACGCTCGCGTGACGCTCGATGTGGTCGAAAATGAACAACGCAACATCATCGCGTTTTCATACTGTCGACTGTCGAGAGGGAATCATGGCGGCGTCTACCACAGATATACTTGAACAGGACAATGCAGACGAGATTCTGGCGCTCGGGCGGATGGTTTCCTATCTTTGCCAGCGCTCGAAATCTCTGGAACTGGGCATGTCGACCTATTTCCTTGAGATGGCATTGTTGTCGCTGGCCCAGGACATCAATCAGCAGGGTCTGCCGCCGGTAAGCGCAGAGCTGAATGTCGGCGCCTTCGCTCAGGCCGATCTGCATTGAGCGCTTTCGCAACGGCCTAGATTCGCCGGGATTGAGCGTTTCCATACCGATCTCCAGTCGCAGCCCGGAAACGGTCTCTCTGCCTGTCCGGCTGGCTCCATCCTCCCGGAGAGGCATTCATATGCCCTCCCCCAAATTTTTCAGGCGTAAGCCATGATGGAGGCCCGGTTCTCGCCGGGCCTCCATTCATATCAAAGCACCGCGCGGCGAAGCTCGGCAGCGGCGGCGACCATGTTGACCAGAGCGGGCCTCACCTCTTCCCATTTACGCGTCTTCAAGCCGCAATCCGGATTGATCCAGAGCTGCCGGTCGTCAAGCCGCTCTCGCGCCAGCGCCAGAAGATCGACCATTTCTCCAACCGCCGGCACGCGCGGCGAGTGGATGTCATAAACGCCGGGACCGATCTGGTTCGGGTATTTGTAGGTCCGAAACGCATTCAGCAGTTCCATCTTCGAACGCGAGGTCTCGATGGAGATCACGTCGGCGTCCATGGCAGCAATGGCATCGATAATCTGGTTGAACTCGGAATAGCACATATGCGTGTGAACCTGTGTGCGGTCACCCACGCCGCTGGAGCAAATGCGAAAGCATTCCACCGCCCAGCCGAGATAATCCTGCCAGTCCCGGTGCCGAAGCGGCAGTCCTTCTCGAAGAGCCGCCTCATCGATCTGGATCATCTGCGCGCCGGCTGCTTCGAGATCATTGACCTCATCGCGGATGGCGAGCGCGATCTGGCGGCATGTCAGGCTTCTGGCGATATCGTCGCGCACGAAGGACCAGTTGAGGATCGTCACCGGCCCGGTCAGCATGCCCTTGACGGGTTTGTCGGTGAGCGACTGCGAATATTCCCACCAGCGAACCGTCATCGTTTTCGGACGCGACACGTCGCCGAAAATGATGGGCGGGCGCACATAACGCGAACCGTAACTCTGCACCCATGCATGCTGGGTGAAAGCGAAGCCGGAAAGCTGTTCGCCAAAATATTGCACCATGTCATTGCGCTCGAACTCGCCGTGCACGAGAACGTCGAGACCGATTTCCTCCTGCCAGCGAATGGTCGCTTCGGTTTCCTTCTCCAGGAATTTTTCATATTGCGCATCGGTCAGCGCGCCCTTGGAATGTGCCGATCTGGCCTTGCGCACCTCCGGCGTCTGCGGGAAAGAGCCGATGGTCGTCGTTGGGAAAAGCGGCAGCGCGATGGCCTGCGATTGCACTTTCTGCCGCTCGGCAAACGGGCTCGCCCGCTTCCTGTCGGCCTCGCCAATCGTCGCAATACGCTTCTGTACGGCGGCGTCCGTTACCTTCGGTGAGGATGCACGCCCGGCAACGGCCTTGGAGGCAGCCGCCAGTTCCGTCGCGACAGCAGCCTTGCCATTACCGAGAGCCTTGCCAAGCGTGGCAAGTTCGCCGAGCTTCTGGGTGGCGAAGGAAAGCCAGCTTTTGAGATCGGCATCGAGGCCGGTTTCCAGTTCGAGATCGACCGGGACATGCAGCAGCGAGCAGGAGGGCGCGATCTGAAACGCCGCCGCACCGCGTGCCGCGATGGCGGGTTCCAATCGGGTAATGATTGCGGCGAGATCAGCGCGCCAGATGTTGCGGCCGTCTATGACACCCAGCGACAGGACGCGATTTTCCGGCAACGCTTTTAACGCCGCCTCCAGCGCATCGGGTGCTCGCACCAGATCGATATGAAGGCCCGCGACCGGAAGCGACGCGACGGCTTCGAGATTGTCCTCAAGCCCACCGAAATAGGTGGCGAGCAGGACTTTCAGATCCGGCGCGGCCTTCGACAAAGCCTGATAGGCCACGGCCAGCGCGTGACGCTCCCCCTCGGAAAGATCAAGCACGGCGACCGGCTCGTCGATCTGGACCCAGTCCGCACCGGCCACGCGCAGGCGACGCAGCAGCTCTTCATAGACGGGCAGCAGCCTCGCCAGCAGATCGAGCGGCTTGAAGGCTGCCTCGCGCGCCTTGGCGAGTTTCAGGAACGTGACCGGGCCGAGAATGACCGGACGCGTATGGACGCCGAGCGCCTTCGCCTCAAGGAAGTGGTCGACCGGCTTTTGCGAGGTGAGCACGAAATGCTGATCCTCTGAAACCTCCGGTACCATGTAGTGATAGTTGGTGTCGAACCATTTGGTCATTTCCAGCGCCGGAACGCCCTGACCATGATGCGAATGTCCTTCATGCCCATGGCCGCAGCCTGCATGCCCTTCGCTCTGGCTGCCGCGCGCCATGGCGAAATAGGTGGAGAGGGAAACATCTCCGCCCGCCGATCCATAGAGGGATGGAATGGCGCCCACCATCACGGCTGTATCTAGGACATGATCGTAAAGGGAAAAATCGTTGGAAGGGATATGGGCAATCCCCTTCTCAAGCTGAAGCGCCCAGTTTTCGGCGCGCAGCCTAGCTGCGGTTTCGAGCAGTTCCGTCTCGGAAATCTTGCCGGACCAGAAGCCTTCAAGCGCGAACTTCAGTTCACGATGGCGTCCGATCCTCGGAAAACCGAGAGATGCGACTGGAATGGACTTGTCTGGCATTTTCATACCCCATTTGGTTGTGGGGGCATGGGTAAAGCGGACGCGTGCAGGCCCGGCCTGTGCCGGACCATTGCAGCAACCACCGGGACACCCCGCCCGTGGACGTTATTTTGTCCTGGCAGGTCTCCTGGCTTACGGGTCGTCGCCTTTGTCCGTCTTCCCGGGGTTTACCCCAGTGACGTGTTGGACAAAGGCTCGCCGCTTACAGTTGCGGGGGCAGCTCCGGTCTTGCCGATCGTCGGCGCACCGGATTCCCTCTTAGCTCCGGGATCGAACAAACGAGCCCGGAGAACCATGACACCCGCATTTCTCACCACGGGCACCACGATGTCAATAGACATAAAGAAATCTTTATATCTTTATTTCACTGAACTCAGAGCGCGACCGCACCCGGCCCCGGCACCGCACCGGGCGGCACCTTGCCCAGAATAATCATGCCAAGCACCTCGTCCTTGGTGACATCCTGCGTGCGGGCATGGCCCACCACCTTGCCGTTCTTCATCACGAAGACCCGGTCGGCCAGATCGAAGACATCGTGAATATCGTGGCTGATGAGGAAGATGCCGATGCCCTGCCGTTTCAACTCCTTGACGAGATCGCCCACCTGCGCCGTTTCCTGCGGGCCGAGTGCGGCCGTCGGCTCGTCCATGATGAGGATACGGGCATCGAACAGAATGGCGCGGGCGATGGCGACGGATTGCCGCTGGCCGCCGGACAACGCCTTCACCGGCTCCTTGAACCGGCGGAAGTTGGGGTTGAGACGCCCCATGACCTCGCGGGCCGAGGCTTCCATGGCGACATCGTCAAGTGTGCCCCATTTCGTCTTCAGCTCGCGGCCGAGATAAAGATTGGCGGCCGCATCGACGTTATCGGCCACGGCCAGTGTCTGGTAGATGGTCTCGATGCCGTATTTCTTGGCATCGCGTGGATTGCGGATATCGGCATCCTCGCCATTGATGAGAATATCCCCGCCATCGCGCCGATAGGCGCCGGAGAGGATTTTGATCAGCGTCGATTTGCCCGCGCCATTGTGGCCGAGAAGGGCGACCACCTCACCGGGGAAAAGATCGACAGAGGCGTTTTCCACCGCATGGATACCGCCGAAGGAAATGGAAATATTGCGCATTTCCACGAGGGGCGTGACTTGGTCCGTCATAGGAGTTCTCCTCGGTTCTTACTTGGCGCGGGCGCGGTAGATGGTGTCGAGCCAGACGGCGACGACCAGAACCACACCGACGACGATGCGCTGGAAGGGCGTATCGATGCCCACCAGCACCATGCCGGATTGCAGCGACTGCATGACGAGCGCGCCGAGCATCGCACCCGCTATGGTTCCGACACCGCCGGCAAGCGAAGTGCCGCCGATGACGGCCGCCGCGATGGTGTAAAGCTCGTCCAGCTCGCCCTGGGCATTGGTCGCCGCGTTGAGGCGGGCGGTGGAGATGGCGGCGGCGATGGCGCACAGAACACCCATCAGCGTGAAGATCTTCACCGTGACCCAGCGGGTCTTGATGCCGGCGAGTTCGGCCGCTTCCGGATTGCCGCCGATGGCGAAGACATAACGGCCGAAACGCAGCCGTGTGGCGATGAAAGTCATGACCGCACCGACGGCGAGCGCCATCAGCACCGGAATGGCGATGCCATGCGAAATGAACAGACCGCCTTCAGGCCAGGCGATGCCATTGGCATCGGCATAGTTGCGGGCGATGTTGACCGGCCATGGATAGCTGTTGACCACCGCCACGAAACCGATGACGACAAGGCAGCCCAGCGCGGCCAGAAAATATTCCGCCCAGACGGGCCGCAACGGAAAGCCGAAACGGCGGCGCTGATGGCGGGAGTTCAGGATGGCCGCAATGATGGCGACGCAGGCGATGACAGCGGCGATCCAGCTCCATGTCGCGCCGATCGAACCGCTGGTGCCGCCGCCCATCAGGCGGAAGGTGGAATCCATCGGCGCCACGGTGCGGCCGCTGGTGATGAACCAGGTGCCGCCGCGCCAGACAAGCAGGCCGCCGAGCGTGACGATGAAAGACGGCACGTTGAGGAAGGCGATGATGGAGCCCTGCAACATGCCGATGGCGCCGCCGACGAGAATGCCGACCATAAGCGTGACGATCCACGTGGCCCAATGTTCAAAGCCGAGGATCTGCGGCAGGATTTCCGCCTGCATGACACCCATAATCATGCCGGAAAAACCGAGGATCGACCCGACCGACAGGTCGATATTGCGGGTGACGATGACGAGCACCATGCCGGTTGCCATGACAGCCACGGAGGCGGTCTGCACGGAGAGGTTCCAGAGGTTTCGCGGCGTCAGAAACAGCCCGCCGGACAGGATATGAAATCCGATCCAGATCAGAAGAAGCGCACCGACCATGCCGAGCAGTCTGGTATCCAGCTCGGTGGCGTTGATGAAGCGCGTTATCGAGCCTGTTTTTTCCGTCTTTTGCGACGCTGTAGTATTGGACTGGGTCATATCGGCCATGAACTGCCGGTGCTCCTCACATCTTAGAGCGTTTTCGCTTTTTTCTGGCGCATTTCCGGACGGAAAACCGGGGCCTACTTTTCCTGGAAATGCTCTAAAGGCGCCGCGCCATGAACCATGGCGCAGCGCCCGAACCGGGACCTATTCGCTCAATCGCAGGCTTTGACCGTTTTAGCCTTCACGCCCTGGCAGGCCGTTTCCTTCTTGATCCAGCCGGCGTCGATGACGACGTTCAGATTGTCCTTCGTGATGGCGATAGGCTTGAGGAAGACCGACTGCATCTTCACTTTTTTCGGACCGCCTTCAAACGTGGAGACACCCTTGATCTCGGTCATCTTCTTACCGCCGGCCAGTTCCAGCGCAATGCCAGCCGCTTCCTTGCCGAGTTCACGGCTGTCCTTCCAGACCGACACCGTCTGCGTCCCGAGCGCGACGCGGTTCAGCGCGGCGAAATCGGCATCCTGACCGGAAACGGGAACCGAACCTGCCATGCCCTGCGCGGCGAGAGCGGCGATTGCACCGCCGGCCGTGCCGTCATTCGAGGCGACGACCGCATCGACCTTGTTGTTATTCTTGGTCAGGAACTGTTCCATGTTCTTCTGGGCATTTTCCGGCTTCCAGCCATCGGTATAGGCTTCGCCGACATTCTTGATCTTGCCGCCGTCAATGGCCGCCTTCAGCACTTCCTGCTGACCGGCGAACAGGAAGTCCGCATTCGGGTCGGAAGAAGAGCCCTTGATGAAGACGTAATTGCCTTCCGGCTTCACCTTGAAGACTTCGGCAGCCTGCAGACGGCCGACTTCCTTGTTATCGAAGGTGATGTAGAAGGCGTTCTGGTTTTCGATCAGGCGGTCGTAACCCACGACCGGAATGCCCTCGGCAACGGCCTTTTCAACGGCCGGACCAATCGCGTCGCTGTCCTGCGCCAGAATGATCAGCGCGTTTGCGCCCTGCGAGATCAGCGATTCCACGTCGGTGAGCTGCTTTGCGGCGGATGATTGCGCATCGGCGGAGATGTATTTCGCGCCGGCCTTGTCGAGCGCTGCCTTGATGGCCGCCTCATCCGTTTTCCAGCGTTCTTCCTGGAAATTTGACCAGGACACGCCGACGACGAGATCAGCGGCCATGGCGGCAGTGTGCAGGGAAACGAGTACGGCCGTACCCGCCAAAAGCTTGGCAAAAGAATTCATGATGTCCTCCCGGTAAGGGCGAAGCCCCGCACCTCCATGCAGGAAAAACGCCCGGAAAAAGCTGCCGGTCTCTGTGGTTTCACAATTTTCTCGACAGTCGAGAAAATTAATGTCAGAGATTCCCCATGCTGTCAACAACGGCTGCGGGCAGCATCCGGGTGCCTTGATCTTCGCTCTGGCATGCGCCATCAGAGTGGATCAGCACGACAGGAAAAAGGCCGTTCAGGGAGCATGCCCCAGCCCATGTCCGCCATTGCAAGTACGGAACTGGTGCGCCAGAAAAACAGCCTGTCGGTGATGGCGGCGCTGCGCCTGCACGGCAGCCTTTCCCATACCGACATGTCGTCTTTCACCGGACTTGCTTCCGCAACCGTGTCCGCCATCACCACCGAGCTTGAGCGGGCCGGGCTCATTCTGCGGAAAGAGCAGCTCGCCACCGCCGGCCGTGGCCGGCCGCGCATTCTCTTCGGCCCGCGCGGCGCTTTCTGCCATGTCGCCATCGTCATCATCTCATCCGACAGCGTGCAATATTCGCTGGTCGATTATGCCGGCAAGCTGGTGGACCGCTTCACCGAACAGAGGATTACAGCTGAAAAAGGCACATTCGGCGGCGCGATCCTCGCTGGCCTCGCAAGACTTGCCGATCGCTCGCGCATCGACCGTCACGATATCCTCCAGGTGTCGATCAGCAGCAAGGGGCTGGTGGATGCGGCCACGGCAACGCTTGTCTGGTCGCCGGTTCTAGGTGACGAAAGGATTGATTTCCAGCGACTCGTTTCCGGGGACGGGCGCATTCGCGTGACGCTGAACAACGAGACGCTGCTGGCCGCAAAAGCCATCTGGATGCGGGAGCAGGCACGGGAAAACTCAGCGCCGGAAGCCCTCGTCACTCTGTCGCTCGGCCACAGCATCGGCCTTGGCATCGCCCGCTCGACGGGCGACGCAATCGATGTCAGCGCTCCCAATTTCGGCCACATGCTGCATCTGGCCGATGGCGCGCTGTGCCGTTGCGGCACCAAAGGCTGCATCGAGGCCTATTCCGGGTTTTACGCCATACTGCGTTCTGCTTTCGAAGCCCCGCCGCAGGCGGAACCGGCGAAATTCGTGCCGATCGCCGAGGTGGACAAGATCGCCGCTTCAGCCCGCAACGGCGCGCGCATGGCGCGGTTCGCCTTCCGCACCGCCGGACTTGCGCTCGGTAACGGTCTTTCACGCCTCTTCAGCCTGCATGGCCATATGCCGGTCTTCATCACCGGCCCCGGCACCCGCTATTTCGATCTTCTGGAAAGCGGCCTTCACGACGGCCTTGCACAATCGCAGGCAGTACGTTTCGGCGGCATGCCAAAAATTGGCATTGCGCCCGACGAACCGGAGTTGGTGTTTGAAGGGCATATGGAGCACGCGCTTTCGGCCGCCGACGACTACATCCTGAGCGCTGACGGCCCTGAGAGAGCGGGAAGGAATTCCGGGAACTGACGAGGCCGGCGGCGGATGCTCAGGCGCGCTCCGCCACGGCTTCAGCCTTTTCCTCGCCACCCGTCAGTGTTGCCAAGAATGCATCCAGACCGGCGGCCTCGTCCTTGTTCAGGCGCAGACCCTGTTTCGTGCGTCGCCAGAGAATGTCCTCGGCCGCGCAAGCCCATTCATGCTCGATCAGCCAGCGCACCTCGCATTCATAGAGCGTGCCGCCGAAATGCCGGCCGAGGCCGGAGACATCGGTGGCGCTGCCCAATAGTTCCACTGCCTTGGTGCCGTAGTTTCTGACAAGCCGCTCGGCATGACGGCCATCGAGGAAGGGATAACGCGAGACAAGCGCCTGGACCTGCGCCTCATATCTTTGGGCGCCGAAATCGCCGCCGGGAAGATGCGAGCCCGCCGTCCACGGCTTGCCCTTTTCGCCAATCGCCGCACCGATCTTTTCCAGCGCATGTTCTGCCAGCCGCCGATAGGTGGTGAGCTTGCCGCCGAAAATATTGAGGAGTGGCGCCTCACCCGCTGTCTCTTCAACCTTCAGCACATAATCGCGCGTCGCCTCCTGCGCTTTCGATGCACCGTCATCAAAAAGCGGGCGAACGCCGGAATAGGTCCAGACGATATCTTCCGGCCGGACCGGTTCGCTGAAATAGTCGCTGGCCGCGTTGCAGAGATAGGAAATCTCCTCCTCGGAGATGCGAACCCTGGCCGGATCGCCCTTGTAATCGCGGTCCGTGGTTCCGATCAGCGTGAAATCGCGCTCATAGGGAATGGCGAAGATGATGCGGTTATCCGGGTTCTGGAAGAAATAGGCGCGCGGATCGGAAAACTTCTTGCGCACGATGATATGGCTGCCCTGAACGAGCCGGACATTGTGCACGTCGTTGCGGCCGAAGACGCCGGAAAGCACCTTGTCCACCCATGGGCCGGCGGCATTCACCAGCATACGCGCCTTGTGCGTGGCCGCGCGTCCGGTTTTTTCATCCAGCGTCTCGATGAGCCACAGCCCGCCTTCACGCCGTGCGGAAACGACGCGTGTGCGGTTCAAGATCGTCGCGCCGCGATTGGCCGCGTCGCGCGCGTTGAGAACCACGAAACGGGCATCATCCACCCAGCCGTCGGAATATTCGAAGGCTTTAGCGAAAACCGGCTTCAGCGGCTTGCCCGCCGGGTCCCTGCGAAGGTCGAGCGTGCGGGTCGCCGGCAAAAGCTTGCGGCCGCCGAGATTGTCATAAAGAAACAGGCCGAGCCGGACCATCCAGGCCGGGCGCACGCCGCCTTTCTGGATGGGCAGGACGAAACGCATGGGCCAGATGACATGCGGCGCCATGGCCCAGAGGATTTCCCGCTCCATCAGCGCTTCGCGCACCAGACGAAACTCATAATGCTCGAGATACCGCAGACCGCCATGAATAAGCTTGGTGGCGGCGGAAGACGTGCCGGAAGCGAAATCGCCCTTTTCCGCAAGCGCGACGGAATAGCCCCTGCCGACGGCATCGCGGGCAATGCCGCAGCCGTTGATGCCGCCACCGATGACAAAAAGATCGAAAATATTCTCGCCGGACATAGAGCCTCCACGACAGCGTCGGGGGATCGCGTCCCCATCGTTGAAAGACAATTGCCATAAAAACGAAAACAAAACGAATGTCAAAAGAAAACAAACGAAACACGTTCCGGCAAAGGCGAACGGCCGCTGCGCCGTCCACCGTGTGGCCAGCCTCTTACGGAGTCTGTGTTTCAGCCATGTGTCTGGGAAACCTGCTCAAGCTCATAGAGCACGCCACCCATATCCTTCGGATGCAGGAAAAGAACGGGATTGTCATGCGCGCCGATCTTCGGCTCGCCATCACCCAGAATTCGAACGCCCTTTTTGACGAGATCGTCGCGCGCCGCGACAATGTCAGGCACTTCAAAGCAGAGATGATGCGTGCCGCCGCCCGGATTTCTCTCGAGAAAAGCGGCAATCGGCGAATCTTCGCCGAGCGGGTGAAGAAGCTCGATCTTGGTATTGTCAGCCTGAATGAAAACCACCGTCACGCCGTGTTCGGGTAGCGATTGCGGTTCCGAGACATCTGCGCCGAGCCCCCTATAACGGGCGATGGCGGCATTCAGATCGGGCACCGCGATGGCGACGTGATTCAATCTTCCGAACATGGCCGTCTTTCCCTCACGCGTTGCGCCTGATGCCTTCTAGCAGGTCGAGCACCTTGTTCGCAGCATCCATGACATTGGTGCCGGGGCCGAAAATCGCCGAGACACCGTGGTCGAGCAGGAACTGATAATCCTGCCGCGGAATGACGCCGCCGACGACGACGATGATATCTTCCGCGCCCTTCTGTTTCAGCGCCTCGACCAGCTGCGGCGCCAGCGTCTTGTGACCTGCGGCGAGCGACGACATGCCGACCACATGCACCCTGCTCTGAACGGCGAGATCAGCCGCCTCAACGGGAGTCTGGAACAGGGGTCCGGCCAGCACATCGAAACCGATATCGCCGAAGGCAGAGGCAATGACCTTCGCGCCGCGATCATGCCCATCCTGCCCGAGCTTGGCGACCATGATGCGCGGCTTGGTGCCGATCCTCTCAGCCACACCGGAAAGCCGGGCGGCGAGCGTGGCAAGTTCCGGCTCGTCCTTATAGGCCTCGCCGTAAATATCGCTCACCACCTCCGGCACGGCGGCATGGTCGCCGAAGGCCGCACGCAGCGCATCGGAAATCTCTCCCACCGTCGCGCGGGCGCGGGCGGCGACAACCGCGGCCTCGAGAATATTGCCCTTGCCGCTGCGGGCGATCTCGGAAAGTGCTGCCAAAGCGGCGGTCACGTCCTTGCCATCGCGGCGGCGGCGCGTTTCTTCGATGCGGCGGATTTGCGCGGCCCGCACGGCGGCGTTGTCGATATCGAGAACATCGATATCTTCCTCGTTTTCGAGACGGTAACGGTTGACACCGACGATAACCTCCTCGCCCTTGTCCACCGCCGCCTGCCGTCGCGTTGCCGCCTCTTCGATCAGCCGTTTCGGCAAACCTTCCGCCACCGCCTTGGTCATGCCGCCGAGCGCCTCGACCTCCTCGATCAGCGCCCAGGCCTTCTCTGCCAGTTCATCCGTCAGGCTTTCGACATAATAGGAGCCGGCCAACGGATCGACCACCCTGGTGACACCGGTTTCGTGCTGAAGGATAAGCTGGGTATTCCGCGCGATGCGGGCGGAAAACTCCGTCGGCAGGGCAATCGCCTCATCGAAGGAATTGGTGTGCAGCGACTGCGTGCCACCCAGCACGGCGGACATGGCCTCAAAGGCGGTGCGGACGATGTTGTTATAGGGATCCTGCTCCTGCAGCGAGACGCCGGACGTCTGGCAATGTGTGCGCAACATCAGCGACGACGCCTTCTGCGGCTTGAACTCCTCCATGATGCGCGACCAGAGCAGGCGCGCGGCGCGTAACTTGGCAGCCTCCATGAAGAAATTCATGCCGATAGCGAAAAAGAACGACAGGCGCCCGGCGAAATCATCGACATTCAGTCCCTTGGCCAGCGCCGCCCGCACATATTCGCGGCCATCCGCCAGCGTGAAGGCCAGCTCCTGGGTAAGCGTCGCGCCCGCTTCCTGCATGTGATAACCGGAAATGGAGATGGAGTTGAATTTCGGCATCTCCTTCGCCGTATATTCGATGATGTCGGCAATGATCCGCATCGAGGGTTCCGGCGGATAGATATAGGTATTGCGGACCATGAACTCCTTGAGGATGTCGTTCTGAATGGTGCCGGAAAGGGCGGCGCGGGGCACACCCTGTTCTTCCCCCGCAACGATGAAACTGGCGAGCACCGGAATGACCGCGCCATTCATGGTCATCGACACCGAGACTTTTTCGAGCGGAATGCCATCGAACAGGATTTTCATGTCCTCGACGCTGTCGATCGCCACGCCCGCCTTGCCGACATCGCCCTCCACACGCGGATGATCGCTATCGTAACCGCGGTGGGTGGCGAGGTCGAAGGCAACCGAAACGCCCTGCTGACCGGCGGCGAGCGCCTTGCGGTAAAAGGCGTTCGAGGCTTCGGCCGTGGAAAAACCGGCATATTGGCGGATGGTCCAGGGCCGGCCGGCATACATGGTGGCGCGCGGGCCGCGCGTGAAAGGCGCAAAGCCCGGCAGGCTGTCCAGATGGGAAATCTTCTGAAGATCGTCAGCGGTATAGAGCGGCTTCACCTCAATGCCTTCGGGTGTGTGCCAGACGAGCGTTTCCGGTGAACGCTTCAGCTCTTTCTCGGCAAGCTGCAGCCAATCCCGCGCCGTTTTTTCACCCGACATGCATCTCTCCCCTTCTGCATTTCATTTTAGCACTGTGGCCGGTGATCGTGACGAAAATCGAACGATCCGCCCGCAGGTCCGACCCCGTAAACCGCTCCGGCCCACATGCGTTCCGGAAAAACGGCAGCGGCATCACTCGAATTCGAGGATGACTTCATCCACCGCAAGGCTGTCGCCCGGTTTTGCCGCCACTCTGGCAACGCGGCCGCGTTTTTCCGCGCGCAGGATGTTTTCCATCTTCATGGCTTCCACCGTCGCCAGCGCCTGACCGGCCTCCACCTCATCGCCCTCACCCACCGAAATACCGGTGATGACGCCCGGCATGGGGCAAAGCAGCAGTTTAGATGTATCCGGCGGCAGCTTTTCCGGCATCAGCAGCGCCAGTTCCGCCACACGCGGGCTACGCACATGGGCACGAATATCCATGCCGCGCCAGCGCAGGCGGATAGCAGCACCTGCAAGATCGACCTTGGCGGCGATAACCTCACCCGCGACCGTGAACAGGCCAAGGCTCTGGCCGGGAAGCCAGCCGGTATCGACGGTGAGCGCCGCCCCGTCTTCAAAACGGATCGCCGTGCCATCCGTGCCGATTTCAACCGCAACCCTGTGGCGGGATGCGCCTGATGACACCACCCAGTCCTGGCCGACGATGCGGCGATGATTGCCGATGGTGCCGGAAATTTCGACCGCACGGCTCTGCAGCCGCTGATGGATGATGGCGGCGATGGCGGAGAGCTGGCGCGCCGTGGCCTCATCCGGTTCCACGCCGGAAAATCCTTCCGGAAATTCTTCAGCGATAAAGCCCGTCGTCAGGCGGCCGGCGCGGAAACGCTCATGCTGCATGACGGCCGACAGGAAAGGCAGATTATGGCCGATGCCCTCCACCTCGAAACGGTCCAGCGCCTGCCCCATGGCGTCGATGGCGGTTTCGCGATCCTTGCCTAGAGCGCACAGCTTGGCGATCATCGGATCGTAATACATCGAAATTTCGCCACCTTCGAAGACACCGGTATCGTTGCGGATGACGGTGCCGTTCTCCTGCGCACCCTCCTGCGGCGGGCGATATCGTGTCAGCCGGCCGATGGAGGGCAGGAAGTTGCGGTAGGGATCTTCGGCATAAAGCCGGCTTTCGATGGCCCAGCCGTTCAACCTCACATCCGCCTGCCCGAAGGAGAGCTTTTCTCCTGATGCCACACGGATCATCTGTTCGACCAGATCGATGCCGGTGATGAGTTCCGTCACCGGATGCTCCACCTGCAGGCGGGTGTTCATTTCCAGAAAGTAGAAATTCCTCTCACCATCGACGATGAACTCCACCGTGCCGGCCGAATGGTAACCGACGGCTCTCGCCAGCGCCACGGCCTGCTCGCCCATGGCTTTGCGGGTCGCTTCGTCCAGAAAGGGCGACGGCGCTTCCTCGATGACTTTCTGGTTACGCCGCTGGATCGAGCATTCGCGTTCACCCAGATAAAGTGTGTTGCCGTGCTTGTCGCCCAGCACCTGAATTTCAATGTGGCGCGGCTGGGTGACGAATTTCTCGATGAAAATGCGGTCATCGCCAAAGGAGGATTTCGCCTCGTTTTTCGAAGACTGGAAACCCTCGCGCGCCTCGGCATCGTTGAAAGCGATGCGCATGCCCTTGCCGCCGCCACCGGCCGACGCCTTGATCATGACGGGATAACCGATCTGCGAGGCGATCCTCACCGCCTCATCCGCATCCTCGATCAGCCCCATATGGCCGGGAACGGTGGAAACACCCGCTTCCGCGGCCAGTTTCTTGGAGGTGATCTTGTCGCCCATGGCCTTGATGGCGCCAACAGGCGGACCGATGAAGGCGACACCCGCCTTTTCCAGCGCCTCGGCGAAGGCAGCATTTTCCGACAGGAAACCGTAACCGGGATGGACAGCATCCGCCCCGGTCTTCGCGATTGCCTCGAGAATCCTGTCGATGACGATATAGGACTGCGACGAGGGGGCCGGGCCGATATGAACGGCTTCATCCGCTTGTCTCACATGCAGCGCATTGGCATCCGCATCCGAATAGACCGCGACAGTGGCGATGCCCATCTTCTTCGCTGTCCTGATGACCCGGCAGGCGATCTCGCCGCGATTGGCGATGAGGATTTTCTTGATCATGCGGTTATTCTCCCCTCGCATCGTCATCGTCGTCGCGGAATTTCTTTTCATAGGGCATCATCAGGATCGCCGAGGCGGTGGCGGCCGCGCCGAACAGGGATGCAATGGGCATGACGACCAGCAGCACGGGCACGACCGGATTTGCCGCACGGCCGATGCGCGCGCCCAAACCGCCAATGTCGAGAAAGATCAGCGCTGCACCGACGCAGACGCCGATCAGCACGCCAACTGCCGCATTGAGCGCCATGAAACGCAACATCTGCCGGTGATCGAGCCGGGCGGCTTCCGGCGTCATCTTTGGTTTCGGATCACGACCGCCGGATGCCCTGCCTACGTTGCCACCACGACGTTGTTCCAGCCAGCGTCGCAGCCATTGCAGGTCCATATGAAGTATGTCGACAATCATGCTCCTCCCCCTCAGGAAAAATGTCGCCGCCTGCCCTCAAATTTCGAAGAAATTCTCGAAGGATTCCGGGAAGTTCTGCCGCGCGACGCGCTCGTCAATCACCAGCATCGCCTGATAGGAAAGCGGGTCGAAATTCTTCTCCGCCGGCACCACCTCGCGGCCGAAGAGCAGGTTGAGGCGGGCGGCGTCGAGATTGCCGCGCTCGAAGGGCTCGGCACCGAAATGGTGCCAGAGCGAATGCAGGAAGGCGGCATCGATGCGATGCTCCTTGGTGTCGTTGCGCGCCCGGCGGGGTATCATCTTGATAGGCGTTACCCCTTTGGGGTTGGCGCGGCGGATGGTGAACTGGACACCCGTGCTCGGCATGCCGGAGGGAAATCCCTTGTGTTTGGTCATTTCGGGCAGGTTCGCCATCTTTTGTCCTTCCAGAACATTTCCAGTGAAAGCTGCCTTGCTTTTACGTCCGGAAATGCGCCAATTCAAATAGTTAGAGCGCTTTTGGCGCTCTAATCTTTCGTTACGCCCTGCCGATCTTGTCCTGCGTCTTCGTCTCGAAGTCGGAGGCATCGTGGCGTTCATGCAATTGTTCGGACGGATCGCCCGAGGTCTTGTTGACGATCACGCCGCGCTTGACCGCCGGGCGTTCGCCGATTTCGAGCGTCCAGCGCATGACGTGTCTGTAACCGTCCGCCTCAAGGAAAGCACCGGCATCGCCATAGGCCTGACCGAGCGCGATCTTGCCGTACCATGGCCAGACGGCCATGTCGGCGATCGTATATTCCGAACCCGCCAGGTAGCGGTTCTCGGCCAGATGCCGGTCCAGCACGTCGAGCTGGCGTTTGACTTCCATGGCGTAGCGGTCGATGGCATATTTGATCTTCACCGGCGCATAGGCATAAAAATGGCCGAAACCGCCGCCGAGGAAGGGGGCGGAGCCCATCTGCCAGAACAGCCAGTTCAGCGCCTGGGTGCGGGCATTGCCCTCTTTCGGCAGGAAGGCGCCGAATTTTTCGGCGAGGTAAACGAGGATCGAGCCGCTTTCGAAAACGCGCGTCGGCTCAGGCGTCGAGTGATCCATCAGCGCGGGGATTTTGGAATTCGGATTGACGCCGACGAAACCGGAACCGAACTGGTCGCCTTCACCGATCTTGATCAGCCAGGCATCATAATCGGCGCCCTTGTGGCCGGCGGCCAGCAATTCTTCCAGCATGATGGTGACCTTCTGGCCATTCGGCGTCGCCAGCGAATAAAGCTGCAGTGGATGCTTGCCGACGGGAAGTTCCTTTTCGTGGGTCGGGCCGGCGATAGGCCGGTTGATATTGGCGAACTGGCCGCCATTACCCTTGTCCCAAGTCCAGACCTTGGGAACCTCATATCCGGCGGGGAAATTATCTGCGGAGGAATTTTCGGCCATGAAAATGTGTCCTTGTGCGTTTCGGGAGGACATCCGGACATCCGGGCGCCTGAACAAACATATAGTAAGGTGGCCGAAGCATTTTTCCAGTCTCAGAGCGGAATGGTGTCGTGTTTCTTCCAGCGGGTTTCCACGCTCTTGTTACGCAGCGACGCGAAGGCGCGGGCGATGCGGCGGCGTGAGGAATGCGGCATGATCACCTCATCGATAAAACCGCGCTCCGCCGCCACGAAGGGATTGGCGAAACGCTCCTCATATTCCTTCGTGCGCGCGGCGATCTTTTCCGGATCGGAAAGCTCGGAACGATAGAGAATTTCCGCCGCACCCTTCGCGCCCATCACGGCGATTTCCGCCGTCGGCCAGGCGTAATTCACATCCGCGCCGATATGTTTCGAGGCCATCACGTCATAAGCGCCGCCATAGGCCTTGCGGGTGATCAGCGTCACCATCGGCACCGTCGCCTCCGAATAGGCGAAGAGAAGTTTTGCGCCGTGCTTGATGACGCCGCCATATTCCTGCGCCGTTCCCGGCAGGAAGCCCGGCACATCCACCAGCGTCAGCAGCGGAATATTGAAGGCATCGCAGAAGCGCACGAAACGCGCCGCCTTGCGCGAACTGTCGATATCGAGGCAGCCGGCCAGCACCATCGGCTGGTTGGCGACAACGCCCACCGTCTGGCCTTCGAGACGGATGAAGCCGGTGATGATGTTGCGGGCAAAGGCCTCCTGCAACTCGAAGAAATCGCCCTCATCGGCCAGCGCGTGGATCAGTTCCTTCATGTCATAGGGCTTGTTGGAACTATCAGGGATCAGCGTATCAAGACGTGCTTCCAGCCGCGCCGGATCGTCGTGGAACGGGCGCACCGGCGGCTTTTCGCGGTTGTTGAGCGGCAGGAAATCGAACAGCAGCCGCACATGTTCCAGCGTTTCGATGTCGTTTTCATAAGCGCCGTCGGCGACGGAGGATTTTTTCGTGTGGGTGGAGGCTCCGCCCAGTTCCTCAGCCGTAACGATCTCGTTGGTCACGGTTTTGACCACATCCGGCCCGGTCACGAACATGTAGGAGGTATCGCGCACCATGAAGATGAAATCGGTCATGGCCGGCGAATAAACCGCACCGCCCGCACAAGGCCCCATGATGACGGAGATTTGCGGCACGACGCCGGAGGCGACGACATTGCGCTTGAACACATCGGCATAACCGCCGAGCGAGGCCACGCCCTCCTGAATGCGCGCGCCGCCGCTGTCGTTGAGGCCGATCACCGGCGCGCCGTTGCGCACCGCCATATCCATGATCTTGCAAATCTTCTGGGCATGGGTTTCCGAGAGCGAACCGCCAAGCACGGTGAAATCCTGCGAAAACACATAGACCTGCCGGCCATTGATGGTGCCCCAGCCGGTGACGACACCGTCACCCGCCACCTTCTGCTCCGCCATGCCGAAATCCACCGCGCGGTGGGTGACGTACATGTCATACTCTTCGAAGGAACCTTCATCCAGGAGCACGTCGATACGCTCGCGCGCCGTCAGCTTGCCTTTGCCATGCTGCGCCTCGATGCGCTTGACGCCGCCGCCGAGCCGCGCCTCAGCGCGCCGCGTTTCCAATTGCTCCAGAATGCCGGGCATGTTTCCTCCATGCGTTGTGCCACGATCAATAGCCCAGAAAACATTCGCCAAGAAGCCTTGATCGTGCGCGTATGCGTGCCATAAATATTTGCAATGTTTAATTTTGCAAAGTTGCAACATGGCGACGGAAAAACTCTTTATCGGCCGTAAGGTTCGCGGCCTTCGCGAAAACGCCCGCGCCACGCAGGCGCAATTTGCCGAACGGCTGGGCATTTCCGCGAGTTACCTGAACCAGATCGAGAATAACCAGCGCCCGGTTTCGGCCAGCGTTCTGGTGACGCTGGTGGAAAAATTCCAGCTCGACATGGCAGAACTCGCGACCGGTGAAAGCGACCGGCTGGTTTCCGCCGTGCGCGAGGCGCTGAAAGACCCGCTGTTCATGAATTACGAACCGGGGCTTCAGGAGTTGAAGCTGATTGCCCAGAACGCGCCGGGTTTTGCCCATGCGCTGCTACGTGCCCATCAGGCCTATCGCCAGAACAGCGAGCAGCTGGTGCAGCTGGATGACCGGCTGGGCCGCGGCACCGCACAGGTGGAAAGAACCCCCTATGAGGAGGTGCGCGATTTCTTCCACTTCGTCGACAATTACGTTGCCGAGATCGATCTTCTGGCCGAGGAGCTGGCGGAAGAACTGGAGATTGAAGGCGGCGAGACCTATGGCATTCTGGCGGCGCATCTGAAGAGCCGTTACGGCATCCATATCACCCGAACCGAGGCGGCAGGCGGTCTGATCCGGCACTTCGATCCTGCCGGCAAGACGCTCGCCCTCAGCTCCTACATGGCCGCGCCGACCCGCTGTTTTCAGCTTGCATTGCAGATCGCCCAGCTTCACGCCGGCCCAACGGTGGACAGTGTGCTGGCCGGTGCCGGTTTCCGCAATGCGGAAGCTGCGGAAATCTGTCGTATCGGGCTTCACAATTACTTCGCCGCAGCCCTCATCCTGCCCTATGGGCAATTTCACCGGGCGGCGCAGGAGCTACGCCACGATCTCGAACTTCTCGCCGTGCGTTTCGGCGCGAGCCTTGAGCAGGTGGCCCACCGGCTGAGCACGTTGCAACGGCCGGGCATGAAGGGCGTGCCGATCTTTTTCGCCAAGATCGACCGCGCCGGCAACATCACCAAACGCCACAGCGCCACGCGGCTGCAATTTGCCCGTTTCGGCGCGGCCTGTCCGCTGTGGAATATCCACCAGGCCTTCGAAAGCTCTGACAGGATCGTACGGCAGCTGGCGGAAACACCTGACGGCGTTCGCTATCTTTCCATCGCCACGCAGATCGAAAAGGCCGGCGCCGGTTTCAACACGGAGAGACCACGTTATGCCATCGCGCTTGGCTGCGAAATTTCACACGCGCAGAATTTCGTTTATGCCGATACGCTCGATCTCGGCAATGCGGCCTCCTTTAAACCGATCGGCATTTCCTGTCGGGTCTGCGAGAGGGTGGATTGCGTGCAACGCGCCGTGCCGCCGCTGAAACGCAAGCTGCATTTCGATCATCTCGCGCGCGGAGCCCTGCCCTACAGTATCGCCGATTTTTAACCCGCTCAGGGCAGCGGCACCATGGCGCGCCGCATGATGTTGGCATAATAGCCCCAGAAAAGCCGCGCGGCCACGGAGCGCCATGGCGACCAGATTGTCGCCCGCTCCGCCAGCCATTTCGCTTCCGGCCTCACCTCCAGCGCAAGCGCATGAGCCACCGCCGATCTCAGCGCCACATCGCCAACCGGAAAAATATCCGGATGCCCGCCGCAGAACATCAGATAGACCTCCGCCGTCCACGGGCCGATACCGCGAAGCGCAACAAGCTCGGAAAGGGCCACACGCCCCTCCTTGCGCACCACACCGTCAAGATCGATCTGCCCTTCCGTGACGGCGCGCGCCAGTCCTTCCAGTGTCGTCGCCTTGGCGCGCGAAAGGCCGAAAGTGGCGCGCAATTCCGCCGACGCGCCGAGATAATTTTCCGCCGTGACCGCGCCGCCGGTGCCGGCAAAAATACGCGCCCATATGGCATTGGCGCTGGCGCGCGACACCATCTGCGAGACGACGATATGGGCAAGGCCGGAAAAGCCGGGCTCATGAATGCGCAGTTCCAGCGGGCCGGCTTTTTCGATGACGAGGCCGAGAGCCGGATCGAGTTGGGCGAGATGCTCCAGCCCTTCGCTGATGTCGTCCATCCCGGTAATGATTTTCATGTCCGTCATTCCATATGCCGCCAGCCGGCTGGCAGGGTGCTTTAAAACATGGCAGAAGAAACCATGCCTTCGCCTCTCCGTCAAAAACCGGTTTACCGTTTTGCGCCAAGCCCCAATGGCCTTCTGCATCTCGGCCACGCGCTTTCCGCCTTCCTGAACCACGATATGGCGCGAGACAATGGCGGCCGCTTTCTGCTTCGCATCGAGGATATCGACCAGACGCGCTGCACCCCGGAGCTGGAACAGGCGATCTATGACGATCTTGGCTGGCTGGGTCTCGACTGGGAGAAACCGGTGCGGCGGCAATCGGAGCATTTCGAAGAGTACCGCGTGGCGCTGGACAGGCTGATCGAGGCAGGACTTGCTTACCCTGCTTTTCTAAGCCGTGGAGAAACCAGGGCGATCGTTCGTACTTTCGAGGCGGAGGGCGGGCTCTGGCCCCGCGATCCCGATGGCGCGCCGCTTTACCCGGCCATCGACCGGGAGAGGCCAAGGGCGGAGCGGGATGTGCTGCTCGCCTCCGGCCGTCCGCACGCCTGGCGGCTCGACATGGAAAAGGCGATCCGCGCCGCCGGCATCCCTCTATTCTGGGAAGAGAGCGGCGACGGCGAGACGGGGCAGATCGAGGCCCTGCCAGCGCTTTGGGGCGATGTGGTGCTGTCGCGCTCCGACGCGCCTTCAAGCTATCATCTTTCCGTTGTGGTGGATGACGCGTTGCAGGGCATCACCCATGTGGTGCGCGGCATGGATCTCTATCACGCCACCGCCATTCACCGGCTGTTGCAACACCTGCTGAACCTGCCGCAGCCGGCCTATCACCATCACCGGCTGATCCTGGGCGCGGACGGGCGCAAGCTCTCGAAAAGCGAAGGCAGCACCGGGCTTTCTGCCCTTCGTTCGGAAGGTGCTGCGCCCTCAGATATTCGCCGGCTTGTCGGTCTCGTCTAGTACCTGCCCGCGGCGCGCGCCGTTGCCACCGATATTGCGGCGGATGATCTGGCGGACCTTGTATTTCATCAGCGCGGCATTCACCTCAGCCCCCAGCATGAAGATGACGCCGACCATATAAAGAAACACCAGCACCACCATCACTGAGGCGAGACCGGCATAGGTAGCGGCATAATTGGCGAAGGTGGAGAGGTAATAGGCGAAGATCGCGGCGCCGATGACCCAGAAGATCATCGTTAGAAGAATGCCCGGCCAGACATCCCAGATGCGACGCTTGCCGGCCGGAAGCCACAGATGCGCCGCCACCAGCCCCGCCGTCAGCACGACGATGGTGCCATAAAGACCGAGGCTGGAGATGGTGTTCAGCACATCCGTCAGCCACGGAAACCGCTGCTCGGCAAAAGATGTGGCGACCGGCACGGCGACCAGCACGATGCTGATGCCGGCAAAGACCACGACGGCGATAAGCACATAAAGCAGGCTGAGCAGGCGGGTGACATACCACCAGCGCGTTTCGGTAACACGATAGGCGCGGTTCAATGAAATGCGCAACGCCTCGACACCATTGGACGCAAAATAGGCCGCCGCCAGCACCGAAATCGTCAGCAGCCCGCCGCGCGGAATGGTCAGCACCTGCTGCACCTGCGCCGCCAGCGGCCCGGCAATCGCCGCTGGCCAGGTGTCGAAAATCAGATGCACCGCCGTTTCGGAAAACTGGTCCGCCCCCAGAAAACCGGCAAGAGCCGTGCCGAAGATCAGGAACGGAAACAGGGCCAGCAGGATCGACAGCGCCATATGGCTCGCCATCGCCCAGCCGTCATCCTCGGCGAAATGGGAATAGGCATCGAAGGCAACCTTGCCTGCCAGGCGCACTGCGGCAACCATGTCACCTCCATTCATCGGCATTTCATTTGTAACTTCGAGCCGAATATGGGAAATCAGCTTCGCTTTGTACAGCGCGCAAACTGGCCTTTCGGTTCCAGAAGGGCACGGATTTCGCGCGATCGGATTTTAACGGGCCGGGCAATCGGGCCAGAGCAACAGTCGGTTTCCCGGAGCGGCAAATGTCTGAAAAACCCGTCATCATCATTACCGGATGTTCCTCGGGCATCGGCGCCCATTGCGCCGGCGCGCTCCACCGGGACGGCTGGCGGGTTTTCGCCACCGTGCGGCGCATCGCCGACATGGCGGCGCTTGAAAACCAGGGCATCGAGACCCTGATCATGGATTACACCAAGCCGGAGACGATTGCCGCGCTGGTGGACACCGTCGCAGCCAGGACCGGCGGCCGCATCGATGCGCTTTTCAACAACGGCGCCTATGGCCAGCCGGGCGCGGTGGAGGATTTGCCTGTCGAGGCGCTGCGGGCGCAGTTCGAAACCAATGTCTTCGGCTGGCACGATCTGACGCGGCGGGTCATTCCCTTCATGCGCGCCCGGGGTGCGGGGCGCATCGTGCATTGCTCCTCCATCCTCGGCCTTGTGCCTTATCGTTATCGCGGCGCTTACACCGCCTCGAAATTCGCCCTTGAGGGGCTGGGCGTCACGCTGCGCATGGAGCTTCAGGGCAGCGGCATCCATGTCAGCCTGATCGAACCGGGGCCGATCACCTCGAAATTCACCGCGACGGCGCTTGCCCATATCAACGAGCACATCGATCTCGAAAATTCCGCCCATGCGGCGGAATATAAACGCCAGCTGGCGCGCATGGATGGTTCCGGCCCCGTCAACCGCCACAAGCTTGGCCCGGACGCCGTTTATGCCGTGTTGAAACATGCCCTGACCGCCAAAAGGCCGAAACCGCATTATCCCGTTACCGTGCCCGCCAAACAGGGGCTTGTGCTGAAACGGCTCTTGCCTGCCGGACTTTTCTATCGTCTGCTGCGCAGATTCGATTGAGGAGGAGTAATACCGCATGTCCGGCTTCACCACCGTTCTGGCCCTTATCTTCATGGGCCTCGTCGTCATCGTGCTGATACGCGGCCTCTTCAACATGCTGAAGGGACAGGACGCCAACCGCTCCAACAAACTGATGCAGCTTCGCCTGCTTTTGCAGGCCGTGGCGATTGTGCTGATCATGTTCACCCTCTGGCTCACCGGCGGTGGCCGCTGACATGGTGAAGCTGAACAAGATCTACACCCGTACCGGCGACAAGGGCACCACAGCGCTGGTTTCCGGCCCGCGCCGCCTGAAGCACGATCTTCGCGTCGAGGCCTATGGCACGGTGGATGAGACCAATTCGGCCATCGGTGTCGCACGGCTTCATACGGGCGGGATGGAAAAGCTGGATGCCATGCTTTTCCGCATTCAGAACGATCTTTTCGATCTCGGCGCCGATCTCGCCACGCCGGACAGCGGCGAACCGCTTTCCTACGAGCCGCTGCGCATCGTCGAAAGCCAGGTCACGCGGCTGGAAAACGAAATCGACGATCTCAATGCCGCCCTTGAACCGCTCACCTCTTTCGTGCTGCCGGGCGGCAGCGCTGCGGCGGCCAGCCTGCATATGGCGCGCACCGTCTGCCGGCGCGCGGAAAGACTGATGGTGGAACTTTCCGTCACTGAGAATGAGATCGTCAGCCCGGCGGCGCTGAAATATGCCAACCGCCTGTCCGACTTCCTGTTCGTCGCCGCCCGCTTCGCCAATGATGCCGGCAAGGCCGATATATTGTGGGTTCCCGGCAAGAACCGCTAAAGCGTTTCAATGACGCAACCAAAGGGCGTTCGATGTTCATACCGCTGCACGATGCGAATTCCCTCAAACATATCCGGCTGCAATATGTCACCATCGGCCTGATCGTGGTCAATGTGCTGGTCTGGCTGTTTACCGGGGTGCTGGCCAGCGACACGCAGGCCAATGCCGCAGCCCTCGGCCTCGGTTTCATTCCGGCAGTGGTGTTCGACTACGCCTATCTGGAACCCGCCCTGCAGGTCGTGCCCGATGACCTGACCGTCGTTACTTATGCTTTCCTGCATCTCGATTTCTGGCATCTGGCCGGCAACATGCTGTTTCTCTGGGTCTTCGGCGACAATGTCGAGGATGCGCTCGGCCATTTTCGTTTCCTGATTTTCTACATCGTCTGCGCCATCGCCGGCGCGCTGTTTCACGGTTTCGTCGCCCCCACCTCCGAAGGTCCGCTGATCGGCGCTTCGGGTGCGGTTTCCGGCGTCGTCGCGGCCTATTTCCTGCTGCATCCCAGGGTGCGCGTCTGGGTGCTGGTTCTCATGCGCATTCCGCTTCCTTTGCCCGCCTTCATTCCGCTGGCGCTGTGGATCGGCCAGCAGTTCCTGATGCTGGCGCTCGGGCTCGAGGAAAACGTTTCCTGGGGCGCGCATGTGGGTGGCATCATGGCGGGCGCAATCATGGTGATTTTCATGCGCAGGCGGGGCGTTCCCCTGTTTGACCGCACCATTGTTCCGCCGAGGGCGGCGCAGTTCAAGAATCCGTCGCAAACGGCGGGGTTGTCGCAAATCGAACGGGGCTATGACGGGAGCAGATGAGCTCTTGTGAAAGAGATAGAGTATTTACGTGAACGTCAACGTAAGATATGCCTTACGTGCATGTGATAATGAAGATTGCTCCGTTGTAATTGCGGGAAAAATGCTTATCCATGTCGCCAACCTGTTTTTGGAGGTCCGCGCGGTCAACTGGCCAAAGCGGACAGGAGTTTGAGGAAAGCCGCCGATGAAAATCCTTGTCCCCGTTAAACGAGTCGTCGATTACAACGTGAAGATCCGCGTGAAAGCCGATGGTTCTGGCGTTGAGCTTGCCAATGTAAAGATGTCGATGAACCCGTTCGACGAAATCTCGGTGGAAGAGGCGCTGCGCCTGAAGGAAGCCGGCAAGGCCGAAGAGGTTGTGGTCGTCTCCATCGGCCCGGCCAAAGCGGAAGAAACGCTGCGCACGGCGCTCGCCATGGGCGCCGACCGCGCCATCCTGATCGAAACCGACGAGACGGTCGAGCCGCTCGCCGTCGCCAAGCTTCTGAAGGGCGTGGCGGAAGCCGAACAGCCCGGCCTCGTCATCGTCGGCAAGCAGGCAATCGATGACGATTCGAACCAGACCGGCCAGATGCTGGCCGCCCTTCTCGGCTGGGGCCAGGGCACCTTCGCCTCCAAGGTCGTGCCCGCAGATGGCAAGGTCGCAGTCACCCGTGAAGTCGATGGCGGTTTGCAGACGGTGGAGCTGAAGCTTCCCGCCGTGGTCACCACCGATCTTCGTCTCAATGAGCCGCGTTATGCATCCCTGCCGAACATCATGAAGGCGAAGAAGAAGCCGCTCGACAAAAAGTCGCCGGCCGATTTCGGCGTCGATGTTTCACCGCGCCTGAAGGTGCTGAAGACCGAGGAGCCGGCAGGCCGCAAGGCCGGCATCAAGGTCGGCTCGGTTGCCGAGTTGGTCGAAAAGCTCAAAGCCGACGGCGTCCTCTAAGGTTTCGGAAAAGGGAGATATTCTCATGGCCATTCTTCTTCTGGCAGAACACGACAACGCAACCCTTTCCGACCTGACGGCAAAGACGCTGACGGCGGCAACCCAGATCGGCGGCGACGTCCACGTACTGGTCGCCGGCTCCGGCGCAAAGGGCGCGGCCGACGCTGCCGCGAAACTCTCCGGCGTATCCAAGGTGCTGCTCGCCGACGACGCGTCCTATGCCAATGCGCTGGCAGAACCGCTGGCGGCGCTGATCGTCTCGCTCGCGCCTTCCTATGATGTCATCATCGCCCCGGCCACCGCCTCGGCCAAGAACGTGACGCCGCGCGTTGCGGCCCTTCTCGATGTGGCGCAGGTCTCGGAAATCATCGAGGTTGTCAGCCCTGACACCTTCAAGCGGCCGATCTATGCCGGTAACGCCATCCAGACGGTGCAGGCGACCGATGCGAAGAAGGTCATCACCGTGCGTCCGACCGCCTTTGCAGCAGCGGCCGAAGGCGGCTCGGCAGCAGTCGAAACCATCGGCGCGGCCGCAAACCCCGGCCTTTCCAGCTTCGTCTCCGATGCTCTGGCGTCGTCCGACCGTCCGGAACTGACATCGGCCAAGATCATCATCTCCGGCGGTCGTGCGCTCGGCTCTTCGGAGAAGTTCAAGGAAGTCATCCTTCCCGTCGCCGACAAGCTGGGTGCTGCCGTTGGCGCCAGCCGTGCGGCTGTCGATGCCGGTTATGCGCCGAACGACTGGCAGGTTGGCCAGACCGGCAAGGTGGTTGCACCGCAGCTTTACATCGCCGCCGGCATTTCCGGTGCCATCCAGCATCTGGCCGGCATGAAGGATTCGAAGGTCATCGTCGCCATCAACAAGGATGAAGAAGCGCCGATCTTCCAGGTGGCAGACTACGGCCTCGTCGCTGACCTGTTCGAGGCGCTGCCCGAACTCGAAAAATCGCTGTAATTTAAGCATAAGTTGGAGGCGGCGCGTTTTTTAAACGCGCCGCCTTCTCTTTTTCGGCGATATGCGTAACATCGCCGGCAATAACGCAGACAAAATCCCTGAGAGGAGACCAGCCTATGACCGCCCCCTTTAAGAACATCGGTGTCATTGGAGCCGGTCAAATGGGATGCGGCATTGCGCATGTCTCCGCCATTGCCGGCTACAAGGTCCATATCTACGATCTTTCCAAGGAAGGCATCGAGGCCGGTCTTGCCACGATCAACGGCAATCTCGCCCGCCAGGTCACCAATGGCAAGCTTTCCGACGACGCCCGCAAGCAGGCGCTGGCGCTCATCAGCGGCTCGACCGACATCAACGATCTGGCAGCCATGGACCTCGTCATCGAGGCCGCGACGGAAAACGAGGAGATCAAGCGCAAGATTTATGCGCAGGTCTGCCCGATCCTGAAGCCCGAGGCGCTGCTCGCCACCAACACGTCGTCGCTCTCCATCACCCGGCTCGCCTCCGCCACCGACCGTCCCGAACAGTTCATGGGCATCCACTTCATGAATCCGGTGCCGGTCATGAAGCTGGTGGAACTGGTGCGCGGCATCGCCACCAATGAAAAGACCTTCGACGCGGCAAAGGATTATGTGCGGACGCTGGAAAAGGCGATCACCGTTGCCGAGGATTTCCCGGCCTTCATCGTCAACCGCATCCTGCTGCCGATGATCAACGAGGCAATCTATACGCTTTATGAGGGCGTCGGCTCGGTGGAAGCCATCGACACCGCCATGCGGCTCGGCGCGAACCACCCGATGGGACCGCTGCAGCTTGCCGATTTCATCGGTCTCGACACCTGTTTGTCGATCATGCAGGTGCTGCATGACGGCCTTTCCGACAGCAAGTATCGCCCCTGCCCGCTGCTGGTCAAATATGTCGAGGCCGGCTGGCTCGGCCGCAAATCCGGCCGAGGCTTCTACGACTATCGCGGCGAAACGCCGGTTCCGACGCGCTGACCGAATGCCGGATGAGGGAGGGAAAACCCTCCCGCACGGATTCAAAAATTATCTAGCCTTCACCGCCGATACCAGCGCCTTGGCATCCTCGCTGTCCCACGCCGCCGGGCCGTTCATGGCCGCAAGCAGGCAGCCGTTTTCATCCAGCAGCAGGGTTGCCGGCAGGCCGAAGGCGAGACCTTCCTTTTTCAGAACGTTGAAGACGCCCATGGAACTGTTGCGGTAGTGCTTCAGGGCATCGATCTTGTATTCATCCATGAAGGCTTTCGGTTTTTCATCCGCGCCGGTATCGATGTTGACGGCCACGACCTCGAAAGCGTTACCGCCCTTTTCCTTTTCAAGCGCGTTCAGAGCCGGCATCTCTTCGCGGCAGGGCACGCACCATGTGGCCCAGAGGTTGAGAAGAACCGCCTTACCCTTGAGATCGGCAAGCGTCATATCCTGCGCCTGCGGCCCCTTGAAGGAGAGGGGAATGATGCGCGGCGTGTCCGTGGCCGACATGGCCGCCACCTGCCCCTTCAGAAACGGCTTCAGCGAGGCGATACGGTTCGCCGCCCCCTCACATAAACCGGCGTCAGTCACCGCTGCCCCTTGAACCGGGCTCTCAGACCCAATATGCCTGAACCAGACCGCGCCCGCGCCGCTTAAGACACCGGCAACGGCAGCAATTGCAACCAACTTGGCGGAAGGAAGCCTGAACGGCCTTTTTTCTGTCATCGAATACTCCAGGGCACTGCGAACATGGCTGACGGCACAGATCAGAAATCCTCCAACCAGATGTGGGGCGGACGCTTCGCTTCCGGGCCATCTGCCATCATGGAAGAAATAAATGCCTCCATCGGCTTCGACAAGAAGCTTTACGCCCAGGATATCCGCGGCTCTATGGCGCATGCCGCCATGCTGGCATCTAAAGGCATTATTTCGCCGGAAGATAAAGACAAGATCACCGATGGCCTGAACACGATCCTGTCAGAGATCGAATCCGGCAGATTCGAATTCTCGCGCAAGCTCGAAGACATTCACATGAACATCGAAGCGCGGCTTGCGACGCTGATCGGCCCCGCCGCCGGCCGCCTGCACACCGCACGCTCGCGCAACGATCAGGTGGCGCTCGATTTCCGCCTGTGGGTCAAGGAAGAACTGCAGAAGACCGAGGGTATGTTGACCGCCCTCATCGCCGCCTTCCTAGACCGCGCCGAAGAAAATGCCGATACGGTCATGCCTGGCTTCACCCATTTGCAGACGGCCCAGCCCGTGACCTTCGGTCACCACTGCATGGCCTATGTGGAAATGTTCGGCCGTGACCGCGCCCGCGTGCGCCACGCCATCGAGCATATGGATGAAAGCCCGATCGGCGCGGCCGCCCTTGCCGGCACCGGCTATCCCATCGACCGCCACATGACGGCCAAGGCGCTCGGTTTCCGCGAGCCGACCCGCAACTCCATCGACACCGTCTCCGACCGCGATTTCGCGCTGGAATTCCTGTCTATCGCCTCCATCTGCGCGACGCACCTGTCGCGTCTCGCCGAAGAAATCGTCATCTGGTCGACGCCTCAATTCGGCTTCATCCGCCTGTCGGATGCCTTCTCCACCGGCTCCTCGATCATGCCGCAGAAGAAGAACCCTGACGCCGCCGAGCTGGTGCGCGCCAAGACAGGCCGCATCAACGGCTCGCTGATCGCTCTCCTGACGGTCATGAAGGGCCTGCCGCTCGCCTATTCCAAGGACATGCAGGAAGACAAGGAACAGGTTTTCGATGCCGCCGAAAGCCTGGAACTGGCGATTGCCGCCATGACCGGCATGATCCGCGACCTTGAAGTGCGCAAGGACCGCATGCGCGCCGCCGCCGGTTCGGGTTATTCCACCGCTACCGATCTTGCCGACTGGCTGGTGCGCGAAGCGGGCCTGCCCTTCCGCGATGCCCACCACGTGACCGGCAATGCCGTAGCGCTGGCGGAGAAGAAGGGCTGCGACCTCGCCGATCTTTCGCTTGAGGAATTGCAGGCCATCCACCCCGGCATCACCAAGGGCGTTTTCGACGTTCTGTCCGTCGAGGCATCGGTTGCCAGCCGCACGAGCTTCGGCGGCACAGCCCCTTCGGAAGTGAAGAAGCAGATCGCCTGGTGGCGCGGACGCAACTGATAAAATCGCGTTACGCTGCGATCACAAGAAACAGGGTGCACAAGCGCCCTGTTTTTCGTTATCAGAGAGGCACATATTTCCTTTGGACAGGCCCATGCTTTCAAAAACCGCGCGCAAACTCATCGTTCCCATCGGCATGACGCTCGCCGTCAGCCTTGTTCTCAGCGCCTGCGGGCGTAAGGGCGACATCGACCCGCCGAGCACGCCGGTCGAAATGCGCAACAAGCGCAATGCCGACGGAACGGAGACAAAGCCGACGACGGCGGAACGGCCGTTCATTCTCGACAAGCTTCTCTGACGGATAAAAGCCTGTGAACCATTTCGGCTATATCGACGGCGTGCTGCACGCCGAAAACGTGCCTGTGCCCGAGATCGCCAAGGCGGTCGGCACGCCATTCTACATCTATTCGACTGCGACGCTGGAGCGCCATTACAAGGTGTTTTCCGGAGCTTTTGCGGATGTGGACGCCATGGTCTGTTACGCCATGAAGGCCAATTCCAATCAGGCGGTTTTGAAGACGCTGGCAAAGCTCGGCGCGGGCATCGACGTCGTCTCGGGCGGCGAATTGCGCCGCGCACTCGCAGCCGGCGTTCCGGCAAGCCGCATCATGTTTTCCGGCGTTGGCAAGACGGTTGCGGAAATGGATTATGCGCTGGAAGCTGGCATCTACTGTTTCAACATCGAATCCGAGCCGGAACTGGAAGTCCTCAACCTGCGCGCCGTGAAAGTCGGCAAGCGGGCGCATGTCTCCTTCCGTATCAATCCGGATGTCGATGCGCGCACCCACGCCAAGATTTCCACCGGCAAGAAAGAGAACAAGTTCGGCATTTCCTATGAGCGCGCCCGCGCGGTGTATGCCCATGCCGCCACCCTGCCCGGCATCGAAGTGACCGGCATCGACATGCATATCGGCAGCCAGATCACCGAATTGCAGCCTTTCGAGGATGCCTTCCGGCTGCTGCGCGAACTTGTCGAGGCGCTGCGCGGCGACGGCCACACGATCAGCCACGTCGATATTGGCGGCGGTCTCGGCATCCCCTATCGCGATGACAATAATCCGCCGCCGCTGCCGGATGCCTATGCCCATATCGTCAAGAACGAGCTGAAGAGCCTCAACTGCAAGATCGTCACAGAGCCGGGCCGCCTGATCGTCGGCAATGCCGGCATTCTGGTGACGGAAGTGATCTATGTGAAGGACGGCGGCGAAAAGACCTTCGTGATCGTCGATGGCGCGATGAACGACCTCATCCGCCCGACGCTTTATGAGGCCTATCACGGCATCCGCCCGGTGGTGCAGCCAGCCGAGAACACGCCGCGCATCAAGGCCGATATCGTCGGCCCGGTCTGCGAGACCGGCGACTATCTGGCGCTCGACCGCGAGATGGCTGCCCCGCAGCCGGGCGATCTGATCGCCGTCAGTTCCGCCGGTGCTTACGGCGCGGTGCAGGCCGGCACCTACAACTCGCGCCTGCTGGTGCCGGAAGTGCTGGTGAAGGATGACAAGTTCCACGTCATTCGCCCGCGCGGCACCTATGAAGAGCTGATCGCGCTCGATTCCGTGCCCGCCTGGCTCGATTGATCTCGCCTGCATCACCGGTTGGTCGATCACAATCAAGCGAAGCTGCCTAAAAAATGGGGGTGAGGGCTTGGGTGCCCTCGTCTTCGCCACAAAGAATGTTATCCTTGCTCCGTGACATGAAACAGCTCGCCGTTCCGGGAATGGCGTTCGACGTGGCCAGAACCGGGAGAACGGATTGATGACCACAGCCGGAGAGGACAGGACAGGCAGAAAGCGCCCGACCGGCGCGTTCGCGCAGCGGCCGGACCTTGCCCGCCGGGTTGCCGCCAAGCGCTTCTTCGCGAAAATCGTACTGCTTTCGGAAAAAATTGCGCCGAAAACGCTGTGGCCTCTCTCCATCGCCGCCGTGTTTCTGGCGCTTGCCTGGTTCGGTCTTTACCGGCACATGCCGGATTTCCTGCGGCTCGGCGTTGTTTTCGTGCTGGTTTTCAGTTTCATCGCCACTCTCCTGCCAATCGTGCGGCAGAAATGGCCGACGGACCACGATGCATCCCGCCTGCTTGAGGACCGCAACGGCCTCGCGCACCAGCCGGTTGGCGTGCAGGAGGACGAACCGGCCTTCGATACGCCTTTTTCCCGAACGCTGTGGAAAGAACACCAGATCCGCATGGCGGAGCGCATCGCCGCGCTGAACGCCGGCCTGCCGAAACCCGATATCGCCCGTTATGACCGTCTGGCGCTGCGCGCCGTCCCCGCCCTTCTTCTGGCCGCCGCCTTCGGTTTTTCCTATTCCAACGGCGCGGGCACGATTGCCGATGCCTTCCGCAGCCGGCCGGCCGTCGGGCCGCTCAATCCCGATATCCGTCTCGATGCCTGGGTCACGCCGCCATCCTATACCGGCCGCGCGCCGATTTTCCTGACCGGACGCGACGCAACCAACCGTGATGCGGTTTCGGTGCCGCAATCCTCCAAGCTGACGATCCGCATGACCGGCGGCGATGGCGGCGAGGAAGTGACTTTCGAGCCTGAAATGGCGGGCGCGCTGCAAAAGCTTTCGCCGGAAGCGGCACGTGCCGATAGCGCAAGCGGCGAGGTCGCCGTTCAGACGCCGGCTCGTTCGGCGGATCAGCCGGTCGCGCCGCGCACTTTCGCCATGGATGTTACCGAAAGCGGCATGATCACCGCGAATGGCGAACAATGGGTGTTCAACGTCATTCCCGACCAGCCGCCCAGCATCGCCTTCGACAACATGCCGCGCCGGGCCGTCAATGGCGCGCTGGAAGTGGGCTTTACCGCCAAGGACGATTATGGGCTGAAGGAAGCCCATGCCATCATCGAGCCGATTGGCGTTGCGGAAGGTGCGACCGCGCTTTACCCGCCGCCGGAATTCAAGCTCGATCTGCCGCGGCAGAACAATCGCGAGATCAAGGGCCTGACCAGCCGTAACCTGACCGAACATCCAATGGCGGGAAAACGCGTGCGCATCACGCTGGTGGCGACGGATGGCGCCGGTCAGACCGGCCGCAGCCCCGCGCATGAAATGGTGCTGCCGGGCCGCAATTTCTCCGAACCGCTGGCAGCCTCCATTGCCGAGCAGCGGCAGATATTCTCGCTCGATACGCGCCAGATGCCGAAGGCGATTGCCTATAACGAGGCGGTCGGTCTGCGCCCGGAAGAGACCATTCCCAACACCACCCATTATCTCCTGCTGCAATCGGCGCAGACACGCATGCGGCTCGCCTATAATGAGGAGATGCTGAAGAACACGGCGGATTATCTCTGGGAGATTGCGCTCGGCATTGAGGATGGCGATCTTTCACAGGCCGAAAGGCGCCTGCGCGATGCGCAGAATGCGCTTTCCGAAGCGCTTCAGCGCAATGCCTCCGACGAGGAAATCGCCAAGCTGATGCAGGAACTGCGCGAAGCCATGCAGCAGTTCATGAGCGAGCTTGCCCAGCGCATGCAGAATGCGCCGCAGGCCAACATGAACAGCCAAGCACAGAACGTGCTGCGCCAGCGCGATCTGGAAAACATGATGAACCAGATCGAAAACCTCGCCCGTTCCGGCAATCGAGATGCGGCGCAGGAAATGCTCTCGCAGCTGCAGCGCATGATGAACAATCTGCAGGCGGGCCGCCCGCAGCGTCAGGGCCAGCAGGGGCAGCAGCAGAGCAGCAAGATGCGCCAGCAGATCGACAAGCTGGGCGAAATCCTGCAACAGCAGCAGAAGCTGATGGATGAGACCTTCAAGCTGGATCAGGCGCTGCGCGACCGCATGCAGCGCGGCGACCCGCAACAGGGCGGCGAAGGCGAAAACGACCAGCAGATGGGCGAAAACGGCCAGCAGCCGCAAGAGGGTCAGCAAGGCGAACAGGGTCAAAATGGTCAGCAGGGCGGACAACAGCCGAGCGACCAGATGACCGCTGAACAGCTACGCGAGGCGCTGAAAAACCTGCGGGCGCAGCAGGATGCGCTCGGCAAGCAGCTCGGCGAATTGCAGCAGGGCCTTCGCGATCTCGGTATGGAACCAGGCGAAAACTTCGGCAAGGCGCAACAGGAAATGCAAGGCGCCGGCGAGGCGCTGGGCAAGGGCCAGGGCGAACAGGCTGTCGAAGGTCAGGGCAATGCGCTGAATGCGCTGCGCCAGGGCGCACAGGACATGATGGGCCAGATCATGCAGGCCATGCGCCAGCAGGGCCAGCAGCCGGGGCAAGGTCAGGAGGGCATGGCGGGCCAGGGCGGCCAGAACGGCCGTGATCCGCTTGGCCGTCCGCGCAGCACCACCGGCCCGGATTTCGGCGATCAGGTGAAGGTGCCGGACGAAATCGACGTGCAGCGCGCCCGCGAAATCCTCGAGGCGATCCGCGAGAAGCTCGGCAACAATCCACCCGGTGAAATCGAGCGGCGGTATCTGGAGCGGTTGCTGGATATACAGTGAGGGTTCGCACAACTAATGGCGTGCCTCGTTACATCCTGTTTCAGAAGCTAAAGTTTCCGTCATGCCGGACTTGTGTGGACGTATTGTGGTTTACTTGATGCATAGGCCGGGATGCGCATCCCGGCCTATGCAGGCAGGCGGCCGTATTTCCGGA